>JBDHZF010000001.1:0-71531 GCA_039811765.1 Thermoleophilia bacterium
AAGACAAAGACTGAGGCACTGAGGATGCTCAAACGCAAGATCACGCGCCGAATCCACACCGCCCTCATCCGCGATTTCGCGGCAGAACAAGCCCCTGGCTTGACATAGGAGCAACGCATGCCCGTCGACGAAGACGAAGATGTTCCTTGCTATCGGCACCCGAACCACCTGACGGCGCTACGTTGCAGCACGTGCGATCGGCCGATCTGCGTCGACTGCGCGATCGCGGCGCCAGTCGGCTTCAAGTGTCCTGACCACGGACGAACGAGCCGAGCCGAGCGCGGCGCCGTGCCGGTGAATCGACTCGTGCGCGGCAGCGTCGCGGCAATCGCGACAGGCGTGATCGCCGGCATGATCGTGATGGCGTTCAACGTGCCGTTCTTGGGATTCGTGTTGGCGTGGGCAGGCGGAGCGGCGACCGGCGAGCTTGCGAAGCGCGCGAGCGGCGGGTATCGGGATCCGGCGCTGGCGCGGACCGCGTCGATCGCGGCCGCGATCGGCATCGTTGTGTTGCCCGCGGCGTGGCTGCTCGATGGGTCGCGGCCTGGCCCGTGGCTCGCGTTCGTGGTCGTCCAGGCAGCCGCCGCGGCATGGGGTGCGTGGAATCGCGCCAGCTGACTCACGCGGGGCCGCCCGAAGGCGGCCCCGTGGTGCGTGAGTCCCACCCGCGCGTCTCGTCCGTCGCATCGGGTGTCCCGGGGGGTGTGCTCGATGAAATAGTCAGCCCGGAAGCGACGGCGGCAGCTCGCTCGAGCTCGGCACGGGCGGCGCCTCTGGAAGCGTCTCGCTCGTGGGTGGAGTCCCGGGCGGAACTGGCACGTTGACCGGTGGCGCTTCGGGCGTCTCGACCTTGCCTTTTCCTTTCGGCGCCGGCGTTGCGCATTGCTCGGTCTTGGACGGCGGCGTCGACTTCGACGGCGTCTTGGATGGCGCGTGATGCTTGGTCGACGAGGTCGACTTCGGCGTGTACTTGAAGTTCGGAACCTTGAGATCCTTCGCGGGGATCTTCAGCACCTGCCCGACGTTGATCCGATCGGGATGCTTGATCTGACCACGGTTGGCCCAGTACATCTGTTGCCACGTGCGCCCATACTTCTTCGCGATGACCGAGAGGTTCTCGCCCTTCGCCACCGTGTGCGTCTTCGGCGTCTTCTTTGGCTTGTCGACCTTGGTCGGGGCCTCGCACTGCGCCGGGTCGGTTCCCTTGCCGGGCGGCGTGCCCTTGACCGGCGGCTCGCCCTTGGTGGGTGGCTCGCCTTTCATCGGCGGCATTCCCTGAGGTGGCGTCTCGCACTGCGGCAAGGATGGCGGCGGCACGTTCGACGGCGGGCATCCAATCCACGCCCAACCCTGCTGGACCTGCGTCGCCCCCGTCTGTGCGGGGAGGTACTGCTTGACGAAGCTGGGGATTCCGGTCGACGGATCCGAGCCCGGCGCGCCGCCGCCAGTGACGCTCGTGCCGAGCACCGAGGTCAGCGCTTGATCGACGATCGATGGCGACGAGGCAGTCTCCGCCGTGGTCGAAGTCGTGCTGGTGGTCGTCGTCGGATTGGAACCGGCGACCTGCGAGCCGCCGCCCGCGACGACCGGCAATCCGGACGGCTGGGCTCCAACGCTCGGAACGGTCACGCTGCCGCTCGTTACGGAACTCGTCATCGAATGCTTCCCCCTCGACCTGCTTGCGATGCCTCCGACTCGAGCCCATCCCCTGGGGCACGATCGTGCATCTCAATCGTCTGCTTGTCGCGAATCTCGCCGAACTCGTTTCACACCCCCGAGCTTGGTCATCCAGCGTCACGAATTCCGACACGCTGGATGACCAACCCTTGGGGATGGGACGAGAATTACGAACGGGGCCGGAATCCCACGTGGGATTCCGACCCCGCCACACCACCACGTGTGACCGTGATCTCACGGCCGTGACACCGCCGGCGGCTCATGCGACCGAGGTCGCTGGTGAACGTCGCCAGGCGGCTCGAGTCCAGCCACGGACAGCAAGCCGAGCTTACGCGGACTGAAGCTCGTAGAGGTAGCCGTCGCGCCCCTCCACGATGTCCACGAGATGCGTCGCCTCACGAGCGGCGTCGACACAGTCGAACATCTCGCTCTCCTTCTGCAGAAGAAGCGCTTCCCGTCGAAGCCAGCGCTGCATGCGTCGGCGTCGGTAGTGCAGTGCGAGTGATCGAGCCATGTCGGATTCCGTTCGTCAGGTGGCCTGTTGCCTGCCTGTCGGATCGACGACCCGCGCGCGTTTCACGCTGGCCACTGGTTGGCCCGAACCAGCTCAGCCAGCTTTCGAACGCTCGATCAATCGGCGGCTCGTGACGACCATCTCGCGGATGTCGAATGGCTTGGCGATGAACGCGTCCGCGCCGAGCTCGCGCGCCCGATCCTCCACGCGCGGTCCCAGCGCGCTCATCGCGAGCACAGGCACCTTCACGCCGAATTGCCCGAGGTACTTCATCACCTGGAAGCCATCGATCCCCGGCATCATGATGTCGAGCAACACCAGCGCGGGCGGTGACTGGTCGAGCGCGTCCAACCCGAGCAGGCCGCTTTCTGCTTCCGCCACTTCGAAGCCCACCGCGCCGAACGCCTCGCGAAGCACGTAGCGAATCGACGGATCGTCGTCGATCACGAGCACGGCGGGACGCGACGTCGGCATCACCATTCGCGCGAGCTTGTGCACCTCGCTCGCTCGAAATCGGCGATGGCCCCCCGCGGTTCGCTGTTCCGTCAGCCGCCCGTCGGCGGCCCAGTTGCGAACGGTCGTGGCGCTGACGCGCAAGATCTGCGCAGCCTCGTTCACCGTGAGGAATTCGTCATGCGAGTTCGACATGTGCTCTGCCACCTACCCTCGAATCGCATTGCCTGAACGCGCCTCCACGAAGCCAATTTTGCGGATTTGCAATTTTGCTCTAAAGGTGTTTGCTCCCACCGCCGATGGAGGGCGTGGCGACAGGACGTCGTCGCAAGATCCCCGGTGGATTTCGGGGGAACCACCATACGTCACGGAGGACGATTACCATGGGTCTTCGGATCAACACGAACGTCGAGGCGTTCAACTCGCACCGCACCTTGGCCAGCACCTCGAACGCGATGGCCAAGTCGATGGAGAAGCTCAGCTCGGGCTTCCGCATCAACACCGCGGCAGACGACGCCGCCGGGCTCGGCATCAGCGAGCGCATGCGCGGCCAGATCCGCGGCGTGGCGCAGGCTCAGCGCAACGCGCAGGACGGCATCAGCCTCGTGCAGACCGCGGAAGGGTCGATGCAGGAGCTGCAAGACATCCTGCACCGCGTTCGCGAACTCGCGGTTCAGTACCAAAACGGCACGAACGACGCGAACGCCCACATGGCCATCACCACCGAGGTCGCGCAGCTCAGCGCCGAGCTCGGCCGCATGATCACCGGCGCCAACTTCAACGGCATCCAGCTGCTGAACACGGCCACTCCCGTCACACTGCAGGTTGGCGCCAACCAGACCGCGAGCGACTCGCTTTCGTTCAACACCGTCGACCTCACCACGATCACGGCGACCGCGTCGAGCAACGACCTCACCACGACGATGACGAACTTCGACAGCGGCACGATGACCACGGTCCTCGCGGACATCGACGACTTCGTCAACCAGATCTCCAATGCGCGCGCTGGCTATGGAGCGATCCAGAACCGCCTCGAGTACACGATCAACGCGCTCGGCATCTACCAGGAGAACCTGATGGCAGCCGAGAGCCGCATCCGCGACGTCGACATGGCGGCGGAAATGACCAACTACACAAAGCTGCAGATTCTGCAGCAGAGCGGCACCGCGATGCTCGCGCAGGCCAACCAGGCCACCTCGAGCGTGCTCTCGCTGCTGAAGTAGTCCTCGCGAACGGCACCACCTCAGGGACGAGGGGGCGACGCGGCATCGGGCCGCGGCGCCCCCTCGGTGTTTTTTGCAATCTCGTCATCGTGCTAGCGCCGCTTCAAGGGGCGTTCCAACGTGGTCGATGCGCTTGGTGTCGAGTGACAGGAAGTTGCTCGAGCCACGTCCAGCGTCACGGAGGACCACGTCATGGGTCTGCGCATCAACACGAACGTCGAGGCGTTCAACTCGCATCGCAACCTCACGAACACGAGCGGCGCGCTCGCGAAGTCGATGGAGAAGCTCAGCTCGGGCTTCCGCATCAACACCGCGGCAGACGACGCCGCCGGACTCGGCATCAGCGAGCGCATGCGCGGCCAGATCCGCGGCGTCGCCCAAGCGCAACGAAACGCCCAGGACGGCATCAGCCTCGTGCAGACCGCGGAAGGCTCGATGCAGGAATTGCAGGAGATCCTGCACCGCATCCGCGAACTCGCCGTGCAATACCAGAACGGCACGAACGACACGAACGCGCGACTGGCGATCACCACCGAGGTCGCACAGCTCAGCGCCGAGCTCGGACGCATGATCTCCGGCGCGAACTTCAACGGCATCCAGCTGCTCAACAACGCAGGCACGATCACGCTGCAGGTCGGACCGAACCAGACCGCGAGCGACTCGCTCACGTTCAACATGGTGAACCTGCCGGCGTTCCTGACGCCCACCAACGGGGTGGACCTGGCAACCGTGATGGGCAACTTCAACACCGGCACGATGGCCACGGTGCTGCAGGACGTGGACGAGATCGTCACCGAGATCTCCACTCAGCGCGCGAACATGGGTGCGATCCAGAACCGCCTCGAACACACGGTGAGCGCGCTCGGCATCTACCAGGAGAACCTGATGTCCGCCGAGAGCCGCATCCGCGACGTCGACATGGCGCAAGAGATGACGAACTACACGAAGCTGCAGATCCTGCAGCAGAGCGGCACCGCGATGCTCGCGCAAGCCAACCAGTCCACGTCGAGCGTGCTGTCGCTCCTGCAGAACTAGCGCTGACGATCCATCAAAGCACGATGCCGGTCGCCTCGCGCCGCGGATCTCCCGCGGCGTAGGGGCGACCGTTTCGTAGCGCGGTGCCGTTGGTGGTGCCGAAGAACGGATCGCGTTCGGTCCACCGCACGACGTCGACTTCCTGCGCGAGCTGGGCGAGGACCTCATCGTCGATGCCCGGCTCAGCGTGCAACGACGCTCCGTCCCACGCGAACCGGGGCGCTCGGATCGCTTCCTCGATCGGGGTACCGCGCCACATGCGCTCGAGGATCTGCGCGAGGGCGTGGGGAATGCGATCGCTGCCCGCCGATCCGAGCTGCACGAGCGTGCGAGGACTCGTGAGCATCGTCGGCGTCATCATGCTCGGCACGGTCGAGCCCGCGATCCTCGGAATCGTGTGGTCGTACTCCGCGAGCATGTTGTTGAGCTGGATGCCGGTGCCCGGTATGAACTCGCCGGCGCCGTATCCAACGGTCGTGGTTGCGCCGGCGATGAGGCCGTCTCCGTCGATCGCGGACACGTGCGTGGTGTTCGGCGATCGCGACATGCCGCGATCATGCAGCGCGTCCTCCACCGCGTCGTGCAGGGGGCCCGACGACGCGACATCGAGATGCGCGGGAGTCACGGCCTCGCCGTGGGCTGGCGGGCGCGTGCGCGGCGGATTCAGCTGCCGCATCACCGACACGAGCGCGCGACCCACGAGCAAGTCGCGGTGGGCGCGGCGCGGCGCATCGACGAGCTGGGCGTCGCGCATCGCTTCGAGCATCGTTTGCAGCAGCCGAACGGTTATGCCGCCACCCATCGACGGCTCGGGATTCGCGTACATGCACACGTCGCCAACGCAGAGCATGTCCGGCACGCGCTCGTGCACTTCATAGCGAGCGAGGTCGGTGCGCGAGATGCGCGCGCCTCGAGCGTCGCTCCAAGCGATCAACGCGTCCGCGATCGCGCCGTCATGCAACGAACGGCCATTCGTCGCGGCCAGCTCCTCGATCGCCGCGGCAAGCGCCGGCTGGCGAAACAGCTCGCCCTCGTCGCGCACGCGATCGCCGACGAACCAGATCTCCGCGCCGTGGGGATCGCGGGCCACGAGCGGGGCGTTCGCAACGTGCTCGCCCGCTTGCGTGCGCGTGAGCGGCACGCCTTCGCGCGCGAGTCGCACACTGGGCGCGAGCGTCTCGGAAAACGGCAGTCGCCCGAAGCGGCTCGACGCATGCGCCATGCCCAGCGGCACGCCGGGTACGGCGACGGATGCTGGACCAGTGCCGTAGCGAAGCACGGTGCCGTCCAACTCGAGCGCATGCACTTCCCATGGCGCGAGGTCGGCTCGCGCCTCGAGGCCCGGCTGGCGAACGAAATAGTCGACGAGCGTGGGATCGAGCTGCTCGGCGCCGCCGCCGACGATCATGAAACCGCCACCGCCCAGCGAGCTGAGCGTGGGCTCGCACACGCAGCCCGCGACCACCATCGCCACGACCGCGTCGACCGCATTTCCGCCTGCTTCGAGGACGTCGGCGCCGACACGCGCCACGGCTTCGTGCCCGGCCGCGACGGCGCCCGTGTGCACGGATCGGCGGCTCGTCGTGGTCGGCACGTGAAAACTCCCGGGATCGCGTTGCCCGCCCCACCCCGCGAGCCTGTCTTGAATCGATCGTATGGTAGCATCGGCCCGTTGCAGGAGGCGTCGCCGAATCCGTTCGCGAGCCGTCTCCGTCACCCCCATTCGCGCTGCATCGAGCCCCTGATGTCAGTCGCACGCACGGAAAGGTTGCTGCCCATGAGCACGATCACGCCGACCTCGACGACCGAGATCGCACAGGCCGCCGACGCCGCTGGCCTCGAGCTGTTCGACCTCATGAACCAGTACCAGTACGAGCAAGTGGTGATGTGCCACGAGCCGTACACCAACCTGCGCGCGATCATCTGCATCCACAACACCACGCTCGGCCCGGCGCTCGGCGGCATCCGCATGTGGCCTTACGAGCACGAGCGCGAGGCGATCGTCGACGCGATGCGACTAGCGCGCGGCATGACGTTCAAGGCCGCGGTGTCGGGCCTCAACCTCGGCGGCGGCAAGACCGTGGTGATCGGCGATCCGCGCAAGGACAAGAGCGAGGCGTTGTTCCGCGCGCTCGGGCGCTTCGTCGACACGCTCAACGGTCGCTACATCGCCGCGGAAGACGTGGGCACGGCCACGCAGGACATGGACTTCGTGGCGATGGAGACTCCGTACGTGACGGGCATCGACGCGGCTGGCGGTTCGGGCGATCCGTCGCCGATGACGGCGCTCGGCGTGTTCCAAGGCATCCGAGCAGCCGCGAAGAAGATGTTCGGCACGCACAAGCTCGACGGCCTGCGCGTGTCGATGCAGGGCGCGGGCCACGTTGGTTCGTACCTGGCGAAGCACTTGGTCGACGCAGGCGCGATCCTGACGATCACCGACATCCACGACGACAACGTCGCGCGCGTGACGGAAGCGACCGGCGCGACGAGCGTCTCGCCGGAGAAGATCTACGACGTTCCCGCCGACATCTTCGCGCCGTGCGCGCTTGGCGGCATCGTCAATCCCGAGAACCTCGATCGACTGACCGTCTCCGGCGACCTGAAGATCATCGCGGGCGCCGCCAACAACGTGCTCGACCACGACACGACCGGACAGCTGTTGCACGAGCGCGGCATCCTGTACGCGCCCGACTACGTGATCAACGCCGGCGGCCTGATCAACGTGTCCGAGGAGCTCGGCGGCTACAACTTCGACCAGGCGAAGAAGCGAGTCGAGAAGATCTACGACAACCTCACACGCGTGTTCGACCTCGCAACCGAGCTCGGCATCCCGCCGCACGAAGCGGCCGAGAAGGTCGCGCTCGAGCGCATCGCCATGGTGCGCCCGATCGCCGACGTCTACACCGGTCGCGCGCGCACGAGCTGGCAGCACAAGCCGATCGCGCTGCAGCACAACGGGTGACGCTTGTTCCTGCCGCTGCGTGATGCACTGCGGATCCGGCGCGTGCCGATCGTCACGATCGCGCTCGTCGCGCTCAACGTGCTGATTTGGCTGCTCGGGCTGTTTCCAGCCGATCGCCAGGTCGAAGGATCGACCCGGACCATTTCGCGGCACGACGTGTGGCAGGTCGAGTACGGCGCGATCCCCTGCGAGATCAGCGGCAACTGCGCGAACCAGGACGCCGTGGTGGTGGTGGACGGCGGCATGCTCGACCCTCGCCCGCTCAGGCTCGCGGCCGAGGTGGACCAGCACGCGCCCGCGCTCACGCTCGTGACGAGCATGTTCCTGCATGGCGGTTGGCTGCACCTGATCTTCAACATGTTGTTCTTGTGGGTGTACGGCCGGGTCGTGGAAGACGCGATGCACCCGCTGTCGTTCCTCGGGTTCTACCTCGCCGCGGGAATGATCGCGGGCATCGCCCAAGTCGCGGTGGCGCCATCGGCGACCGAACCCACGATCGGCGCGAGCGGCGCGATCGCTGCCGTCATCGGCGCGTACGTGGTGTTGTATCCGCGGGCGCGGATCCTCACCATGGTGATACCGCCGATATTCCTGTGGCTCCCTGCGTGGGCGGTCGCGGGCGGCTGGGCCCTGTTGCAGTTCGTCGGAACGTGGCGTAGCGTCTTCACCCCTGCCGCGCTGGTGGGCAGCGTCGCCTACATGTCGCACGTGGTGGGACTGCTGGTGGGAATCGCGGCGGTTGGATTCCTCGCGGACCGACGCAACCCGGACTACCCCGCGATGCTCGCCGAGCGCGACGGCGACGTCAGGAGAGCTTGAGTCCGCTGATCGACCAGCCGGCGTTCTTTCGACGACGCTCCATCGGCAGCGTCGCAGGGTCGCCGCCCGTGCCGGTCTCGTGAACGCTCGCGCGGCCCGCTCCGAGATCGAGCTTCACCGTGAACTCGTACCACGCGATATCCCACGACAGCGTCACCCGCACGCGTCGCGGAATGCCAGGCCCCTCGTCGTGAACGTTGACGATCGGATCGCCGAGCGTGCGCGCGATGCGGGCCATGCGTTCGAGATCGCGGGACTGGTTGAACGCCGCGAGCGCGTGACCGCTCATCCGCATCGGGCTGCACTCGTCGATGCGCGCACGCTGCAGCATCTCGATCCGTCGATCCCGATCGGCCACCTCGCCGCGCAGTTCACGAAGCTGCGTCTGCTGACGTTCGGCGATCCGCTGCTCCTCGGCTCGGCGCGCGGGGTGCAGCTCGCGCCGCATATGCTCCAGCTCGAGTTCCTGACGTCGGATTCGGTCGTGCAACGCCCGCGTGGCCGAATCCTCGGACGGCGCGGATCGAGCGTCGAGCCCAATCGCGCGTTCGAGGATCGCCGCCTGTGGCGCGAGCAACGCTGGCTGCGGCTCCGGCGCAAGCGCGAGCGGCGTGGACGGTCCGTCGCCGCTGCGCACGTGCTCCACGCGCAGGCGCGCGCTGCCCCGCCTGCGAATCGGATCGCCAGCGTGCGTCCAACCGCGCGCCATCGCGCTCTCGCGACACAACCCGCACACGGGCGCGCAGCGATCGCTGCGCGGGTCGAGGAACGGCGTGAGCGGCTCGCCAACGAGCACGCTTCGACGGCAGATCGCGCAGTCCGTGGCGGTTCGCGAAATCGTTGCGCGCGACTCGTCCGACATGTGGTGGATCCCCCTTCCTTTGCGTGCTCGGCAACCTCGTCGCGGTCGCAGCTGCGACCGTCGTGAGGATCGTATCCGGGCCGATGAATCGATGCGGCAGTTGCCGAATCCTCGCCACAGCTGGCGGGTGGTGGCATGATTCCGCCGATGGAAGACGCGCCGCCAGCAAGCACGCCGCCGCACGAGGCGAAGCCGCGACGATCGCGATTCGTGCGCTGGCTGGTCGGCCAGACCGACGTCGTCGAGGGTCCGGTGGCGTCCACGCATGCTGCGGACCAGCACCCATGGTGGATGGTGCTCGCGCTCACCGGCGTCGACTATTTCTCCACGCTCGGGTACCTGCCGGGCATCGCGCTCGTCACAGCGGGCGTGCTCGCGCCGTTCGCGACGACCCTCGTCGTGCTGCTCACCCTGTTCGGCGTGCTTCCCGTGTATCGCCGCGTGGCCGCTGCAAGCCCCGACGGGCAAGGCTCGGTCGCGATGATCGAGAAACTGCTCGGCTTCTGGCGTGGCAAGCTCGTTGTGCTCACGCTGCTTGGTTTCGTGGTGACCGCGTGGCTGTTCACGATCACCGTATCCGCGTCCGACGCGACCGCGCACATCGTCGAGAACCCGGTCGCGCCCTCGTTCGTGCACGGTCACCCAGTTTGGGTGACGGTTGCCCTGCTGCTCGTGCTCGGCGGCGTGTTCCTGCGCGGGTTCAAGGAGGTGATCGGCGTCGCGCTGACGGTCGTGGTCGCGTACCTCGCGTTGACTGCCGTGGTCGCCGTGGTGGGTCTGCACGAAGCGTTCACCGACGGCGTGGCCATGGGCAATTGGTGGGATCTGGTGCTCGACGAAGCCTCGAACCCGATTGGCGTGCTGGTCGCGTCGCTCGTCGTGTTCCCGCAGCTCGCGCTTGGACTATCGGGATTCGAGACAGGCGTGAGCCTGATGCCGCACGTGGCCGCCGAGCATCCGGAAGATCCGGCGCGGCACATGGCCCTTCGCGTTCGCAACACGCGACGACTGCTCGTGACCGCGGCGACCGTGATGTGCGTCTACTTGATCAGCACCGCGATCGTGACCGCGCTCTACGTTCCCGAGAAACTCGTGCAGGACGACGGCGAAGCCGCAGGGCGCGCGCTGTCCTGGTTCGCGCACGAGCACATCGGCAGCACGTTCGGCTCGATCTACGACGTCTCCACGATCACGATCCTGTGGTTCGCGGGAGCGTCCGCGATGGCTGGCCTGCTGAACATCGTGCCGCGCTTCTTGCCTCGCTACGGCATGGCGCCGGAGTGGGCGACGCTCGTTCGACCGTTGGTGCTCGTCTACACGGGCCTGGCGATCATGTTGACGATCTGGTTCGACGCCAGCGTGGAACTCCAAGCCGGCGCATATGCCACCGGCGTGCTCGCGATGATGATCTCCGCGGCGTTCGCCGTGTCGTTGTCGGCATGGCGAAGCGGCCAACGCGGCGCTGGAATCGGATTCGGCGCGGTCACCGTCGCCTTGTCGTACGCGCTCGTGGCCAACGAGCTGCAACGACCCGACGGCATCGTGATCTCGCTGTGGTTCGTGGTTGCGATCGTCGTGGTGTCGTTCACGTCGCGCATCTGGCGCACGACCGAGTTGCGCACGTCGCGCATCGAGCTGGACGACGCGGCGAAGCTGTTCGTGATGCAAGCGGCCGAAGCGGGCGGCTTGCACCTGCTCGCGCACCGACCTCGCGACGGCAACGCTCGAACCGAGTACGCGCGCAAGCAGCGCGAGCAGCGCGAGGACAATCGCATCCCTCGCGGGCGCCAGCTGATCTTCCTGGAGATCACGAAGGGCGACCCGTCGGAATTCGAGGGCGTGCTCGAGGTGAGCGGGCATGACGTGGGCGGCTTCCGAGTGTTGCGCGCCACGAGTCCCGTGGTGCCCAACTCGATCGCGGCGCTGCTGCTGCACCTGCGCGATCTCACCGGCAAGCGTCCGCACTGCTACTTCGGGTGGTCGGAAGTGCATCCAGTGCGCTACATGATGCGCTACATCTTGTTCGGCGAGGGCGACACCGCGCCGCTGTGTCGCGAGGTGCTGCGCGCGGCCGAACCAGACCCCGACCGGCGCCCGTCGATCCACGTGGCTGGTTGATTCAATCGATCAGCGCGCCGCGACGCGATCCGTGTCGCCGAGCTCGACGCGATCGGGATCGATCGGCAACTGGGTGGATGCATCCACCGCCATGCCGCCGAGCGCGGTCGCGGCGCGAGCGACGAGCTCGACACGCTGGCGCAGCTCCTCGCTGCTTCGTCCTTCGTCCACCAGCACCGCGGTCTGCGTGCTCGCCATCGGCATGCGTTGGCGCAAGTACCATCGAACTTGGCCAGGGCGTTGCGCGGTCGTGCCGGCGATGCCGGTCCACTCGACGCCTTCGGGAAGCAGCACGTACACGGGATGAGCCATGCAGCCCCTATACCCAGATTCGGGAATCGTCAGGCATATCCGAGTTCGCGCAGGCGCTGCTCGCCGATGCCGAAGTAATGGCCGATCTCGTGCAACACGGTGATGCGGATCTGTTCGCGCAGGCGCGCGGGGTCGCCATTCCCGAAGTCGCGCACGATAGGCCGCCAGAACAGCTCGATCGTGCCCGGGGGATCGCCCGCTGACCACGCGCTGCGCCCGGTCAGCGGAACTCCATGGAAGCGTCCGTACAAGTGGGGTTCGCCGGGAGATTCGTCCTCCACCATGAACTCCACGTTCTCGACCTGCGACCACAAGTCCTCTGGAATTCGTTCGAGCACTTCGCGAACGATGCTTTGAAACTCATGACGATCCATGATTGCCCAGTGTACGTGCTAGCGTGCCGGTTGGCGTGCCCGCGGGCACGCATTCGTACGTTCGCACGCGTTCCCGATCAGGAGTCACAACCACATGCGCTCGATTGTCCGCTGGTGCCTCGACCGGCGTTCCGTTGTCATCCTCGCGACCGTGCTCGTGCTTGTCGGCGGCCTCGTGGGCGCCACGAAGCTGCGCCAGCAGCTGTTCCCGGACTTCGACTTCCCGTTCGCGATCATCACGATGGACGCGCCCGGTTACGACGCGCGCACGCTCGACGAGCTCGTGGCACAGCCCGTGGATCGCGCGGTGAGCGGCGTCGACAAGGTGGAGAACGTCACCACCGTGGCGTCGGAAGGTCGCCTGCGCATCTACGCCGAGCTCGACTACGGCACGGATTCTTCGCAGGCTCAGCGCGACATCGAGGACGCGATCGCGGACACGACGCTTCCCGATGGCGTGGCGAGTCCGGAGTTCGCCGGCGGCTTCCAGGACCAAGCCGTGGTGATGGCCACGATCACCACGGACTCCGAGGATCTCGCGAAGGTCACCGAGCAGGCGAACGACTTGAAGGCGGAGCTCGAGCAGGTCGACGGCGTGGGCCGCGTGGACCTCGCCGGCGGATCGGACCCGCGAATCCTCGTGGAGCTCAAATCGGCAGCGATTTCGGCTGGTGTCGCTCCACAGCAGGTAGTCGACGCGATCGCGGCAAGCGGTTCGCGCGCGAACGTGGGGGTGATCGCCACCAAGCAGGGCGGCATGGGCGTGGTGGTGACCGGCTCCGGGGCCGGAGCCGACTCCGACATGTTGAAGACGCTGCTCGTGCCGAGCGCCGGCAAGACGGTTGGCGAACTCGCGACCGTGCGATCGATCGACGCCGCCGACGGCGGCTTCGCGGTGGTGAACGGCAAGGCGGCGCTGACGCTGTCGGTCTTCCGCAAGACCGGCTCCGACGAAGTCAGCACCGTCGACGGCACGATCGACGTGCTGGACAAGACCGACGCGAAGCTCGACGACGCCTCGATCAACGCGCTCTACCAGAGCGCCGACGAGATCCGCGCATCGATCAAGGGCCTCATCGTGGAGGGCTTGCTTGGCGCGTTGTTTGCGGTGATCGTGATCTTCCTGTTCCTGCGCACGCTGCGCGGCACGCTCGTGGCGGCGATCTCGATCCCCACGAGCGTGGTCTTCGGCCTGCTCGCGGCGTGGATCCTCGGGCTGTCGCTCAACATCATCACGCTTGCGGGACTCACCATCGCGATCGGGCGCGTGATCGACGACGGCATCGTGGTGCTCGAGAACATCCACAAGCACCTCGAGCGCGGCGCGCCTCGCAGGCGCGCGATGATCGACGGCACGGGCGAGGTGGCGGTGGCGATCGCCTCGAGCACGATCGCCACCGCCGCGGTGTTCCTGCCGATCGGCCTGGTCGGCGGACTGATCAGCGAGATCTTCCTCTCGTTCTCGATCATCGTGACGGTGGCGCTGCTCGCGTCGCTGCTCGTTGCGGTGACGCTGATCCCGGTGGTGGGCAGCTTCGTGCTCAAGCCCTCGTCCACGCCGCACGATCCTGAGCAGGATGCGCTCGCGCGCGCCGTGGTTCCGGCCACGCGCATCGGCATCCGCTGGCGCTGGCCGGTGCTCGGCGTTGCGATCCTGTCGATGGTCGCGGTGTTCGGCGCCGTGGCTTCGGGCGCGATCCCGACTCAGTTCCTGCCGAGCGAGGGCGCCAGCCAGGTGACCGGCACCGTGCAGCTCGCGCCCGGCACAACCGCCGCCGACGCGAAGAACCAGCTCAAGCCGCTCGACGCGAAGATCGGCACGCTCGACGGTGTGAAGGACGTGCAGGTCACGTACGGCATCGACAGCGGCGCGGCGGCGTTCGACCCGTCGATCAACACCTCCACCGCGGAGTTCTTCATCGTCTTGAAGAAAGGAGCGGACGGCGACAAGATCGAGCGGCAGCTGCGCTCGTGGGGCGAGCAGCAGTACCCCGACGCGTTCGGCGTGCAGGTGCTCGACAACGGTCCTCCGAGCGGCTCGTTCCAGGTGAACGTGGACGGCGACGACCTCGAGGACATCGCCAAGGCCGCCACGCAGGTGCAGGACGTGCTCGAAAAGCACGCCAAGCGATGGGATCTCGTGCAGATCGAGGCGCAGGCAGCGCAATCGGTGCCGCAGCTCGTGGTGAAGCTCAAGCCGGGTGCGCCTGTGGATCCGGTTGCAGTGCAGGCGGCGCTCAAGGGCACGTCGACTCCCTTGCCTGTGACGCAGGTGGGCGCCGCCACGCCGATCACGGTGGGCGCGGAGGCGTCGGTCGCCGGCACGCAGGAAGCGCTCGCGAAGCTGCCGGTCGCCACCACGACCGGCGCCGAGGTTCCGCTCGGCCAAGTCGCGACGTTCGAGACGATTGACAACCCCACCTTCGTCAACCGCGTGGACGGCGTGCTGAGCGGCACGATCACCGCGCGCATGCTCGGCGACGATACTGCGGGCACGACGGCGGACATCAAGAAGGCGGTCGAAAAGCTCGACCTGCCGAAGGGCGTCACGCTCGACTGGGACCAGGGCGACCAAGCGTTCGTGCAGGAGATGTTCACGGACATGGGCATAGCGATGCTCGTGGCGATCACGCTCGTGTTCTTCGTGCTCGTGATCTTCTTCGGATCGCTCGCGCATCCGTTCACGATCCTCGCGCCAATCCTGTTCTCGTTCATCGGCTCGTTCGGCGCGCTGATCGTGACGGGTCGAGCGCTCGGGCTGCCGGCGATGATCGGCCAGCTGCTGCTGATCGGCATCATCGTCTCCAACTCGATCCTGCTGGTGGACGCGACGTTGCGTGCACGGCGCGAGGGCATGCGGCGCGACGACGCGATCCTGCACGCAGCAAAATTGCGAGTGCGCCCGGTGCTGATGACCGCGGCGGCGACGATCGCGGCGCTCACGCCGTTGTCGCTCGGCGTTTCCGGCGAGGGCGGCATCATCAGCAAATCGCTCGGAACGGTGGTCATCGGCGGCCTGCTGGTGGCGACGCTGCTGACGCTCGTGATCGTTCCGGCTGTATATCGGATCATGGATCGCGACAAGGACATGACGACGGAGGCCACGGACTCATGACACGCCGGACACGGACGATCACCTGCGCGATGCTGACGCTCGCCTGTGCGTTGACCGCGGCCGGGTGCGGCGGTGCGTCAAAGGTGAAGCAGGCGACGCCGACCACCGAGCCAACCGAGCCACAGGAAGTGACGAAGCTGACGCCCGACCCCGATCTCACGAAGGCGGTCGGCGCGAAGACCGTTCGCACGTTCACGAACGCTGGCTGCATGCTCGGAACGCAACCGCTCGAAGAGGCGGTGCACGTGGACTCCGCCGACGAGCTCGACCACGAGTCGTTCCCGCCCACGAGCGGCCATCACTTCCCCGACTGGGCGCCGTGGGGACTGTACGACGAGCAAGTGCCGGACGGCTACGCAGTGCACAACCTCGAGCATGGCGGCGTGGTCGTGTGGTTTGGCAACGGCGTGAGCGACGAGCAGCAAGACGCGGTGGCGGGCCTGCTCGACGACGGCGAGAAGTGGCTCGTGGCGCCGCGCGACGACCTGGACGGGCTGTTCTCCGCCGTGTGGGGCGCCGGCGTGTACTGCTCCAAACCGGCGCTGGCGAAGCTCGCGCCGGAGCAGCTCGCGACAGCCCTCGATGGCTGGTACGACGCGATGCATTCCACCGGCTCGCCCGCGGAAAAAGACCTGCCCGCCTACGCCGGCGCGATGAAAGAGCCCGTGCCGGTAAAGGACATCTCCAAGGAGACGCCGACGTTCTGAGAGCCCGCGCGCGAGCGGGCAATTCGGTGCGTTCGTATCGTTTTCCATTGCGCACGTGCCGAGTTGCTCGCGGGGCGCACGATCCCCATTTTTCCATCGGCGTGGCGTGGGTATGGACGCTGCATGGCAACGACACGTGCGCAATTCGGCAAGGAAACGGGAAACGACGGCACCTGGCAGCGCCAGCAGAGCCCGTTTCGGCGATGGGTGACGGCGGACGGCTCGGGCGAGTTTCCTGCCGAGGCCGGCCGATATCACTTGTACGTGGCGAAAGCGTGCCCATGGGCGCATCGCGCGATCATCTTCCGCCGCCTCAAGGGGCTCGAGGACGCGATCGGCATGACCGTGGTGGATCCGATCCGCGACGAGCAGGGTTGGCGCTTCATCGCGGGCGACGCCCCGGACGATCCCGCCAACGGCGAACGCGATCCGCTGCACGGCTGGCGCTACCTCGCGGAAGGGTACCGTCTGGCCGATCCATCGTTCGACGGCCGAGTGACTGTCCCCACCCTGTGGGATCGCGAGACGGAGACGGCCGTGAACAACGAGTCGGCGGACGTGATCCGCATGCTCAACTCCGAATTCGACGCGTTCGCCGCGTACCCCGAACGCGACTACTACCCCGTCGAGCTGCGCGACGATATCGACTCGATCAACGAGTGGGTCTACGCCACCGTGAACAACGGCGTGTACCGCTGCGGCTTCGCCACCTCCCAGTCCGCCTACGACGACGCCTTCGACGAGTTGTTCGCGAGCCTCGACAAGCTCGACGCGATGCTCGGCGAACGCCGCTATCTCCTCGGCGATCGGATCACCGAAGCGGACTGGCGACTGTTCACCACGCTCGTTCGCTTCGACGCCGTCTACGTAGGCCATTTCAAGTGCAACCTGCGGCGCATCGCCGACTACTCCAATCTGTGGCCATACGCACGCGAGCTGTACCAGATCCCGGGCATCGCCGGAACGGTGGACTTCGACCACATCAAGCGCCATTACTATGTGACGCACGATCAGATCAATCCAACCGGGATCGTGCCGAAGGGTCCCGAGATCGACTGGAACGAGCCGCACGGGCGTGACTGACACCGGCGCGACTGACACGTCGATCGACGAGTACGACTGGATCGTCGTCGGCTCCGGTTTCGGCGGGAGCGTGAGCGCCCTGCGCTTGAGCGAGCAGGGACACCGCGTGCTCGTGCTCGAGGCCGGACGCCGGTTCGACGACCCCGACTTCGCGGCGACCACGTGGAACCTGCGGCGCTACTTCTGGGCGCCGTCGCTCGGCTTGCGCGGCATCATGCGCTTCTCGTTGTTTCGCGACCTGTTCCTCGCCACGGGCGCGGGAGTCGGCGGCGGCAGCCTCGGCTACGCGAACACGCTCTACCGACCAAAGGACGACGCGTTCTACCACGCGCCGCAGTGGGCCGATCTCGCCGATTGGGAGACCGAGCTCGCGCCGCACTACGACATCGCGGAGCGCATGCTCGGGGTGACGCAGTACTCGCCAATGGGGGCGACTGACCGGTTGATCCAGCGGCTCGGCGAGGATCTCGGCGTCGCCGACACGTTCGGTCCGACTCGGGTGGGCGTCTACCTCGGCACGCCCGGCGAGGAGGTCGACGATCCGTACTTCGGCGGCGAGGGTCCACGTCGCACTGGCTGCATCCGTTGCGGCGAGTGCATGGTGGGGTGCCGCCACGGAGCGAAGAACACGCTCGTGAAGAACTACCTGTGGTTTGCCGAGCGCGCGGGCGCGACGATCGTTCCCGATCGAGAGGTGACGCGACTGTGCCCGCTCGGCAACGGTTCCGGCGAAGACGGATGGATGGTGCACACCGAGCATCCCGGCGCGTGGGTCCGACGACGCCAGCGATCGTTTCGCGCGCGACGCGGCGTGGTGGTTGCCGCCGGCGCGCTCGGCTCCACTCGGCTGCTGCTTCGACAACGCTTGGAAGGCACGCTGCCGCGGCTGAGCGACCGAGTCGGCTCGCTCGTGCGCACCAACTCGGAATCGATCCTCGCGGTGACGGCTCCGAAGGGCGAGCACGACTTCACGAACACGGTGGCGATCTCGTCGAGCATCTGGCCCGATCCCCACACCCACATCGAGCCCGTCACGTACGGCGCGGGCGGCGGCGCGGTGGGGATGCTCGCCACGCTGCTGGTGGGCAACGGAACCCGACTGACCCGTCCCCTCAAATTCCTCGGCCAGTGCATTCGGCACCCGATTCGACTCGCGAAGGTGACATGGCCGCATCGCTGGGCGCGGCGCTCGTTCCTGGTGCTCGTCATGCAGTCGCACGACAACGCGATTCGATTCGATGCGCGGCGACGGTGGCTGCGGCGTGGCATCTCGCTGCGCTCAAGCCAAGACGTGGGACGGCCGAATCCCACGTGGCTGCCCGTGGCCGACGACGCGGTGAAACGCTTGGCCACGATGGTCGACGGCATCCCGCAATCATCGATCACTGAAGCGCTGTTCAACGTGCCGACCACAGCGCACCTGCTCGGCGGATGCGTGATCGGCGCCGACGCCAGCAGCGGCGTGGTGGACCATGCGCATCGCGTGTTCGGATACACGAATCTGCTCGTGATCGACGGCTCGACGATGCCAGCGAACGTCGGCGTGAATCCGAGCCTGACGATCACGGCGATGGCGGAGCGCGCAGTGTCGATGATCCCGCCACCAACCGACGAGCGTTCGACCGAAGAACGCAGCTGAACCACCAGCGATCCGCCGCGAAACTCAGCAGGACGATCCGACGACCGGATCATCGATGGGCCACCTGGCACGTGCGGCGCGAATCGATCCGCAGATTCCGAACAAATCGCTCACGATGTCGCGCGAAGGGCCGATATCTCACCGGTGAGGCGCTTCGGGGGGATCACTGTGCGCACGCGAGCATCGCTCGCGATCGTCGCCGTGCTCGCAGCAGCTGCGTTCATCGCCGCTCCCACCGCAGCCGAAGCTGGCTCCAAGAATCGCTCCACGGCGAAGAGCACGAAGCTCCCCACCTGGCTCTCCGACACGCTCGGCGATACTGCGTCCGCCGACGATTCGTCCCGATCCATTCGCGATGCCGACGCGTCGATTGGCCCGTTCCGAATCGCTCCGACGCTCAACCGCACGACCAAGCTGATGCGACCAGGCGGCTGGGTGGGCTGGCGAATGCTCGGCGCGCCAGCCGCTCCGGCAACGCTCCACGACAAGGGGGTCGTGTACCGAACCGGCTCGTACGATCTGGTGCAATACGTTCGTGGTTCGCGAATGCGCGAGGCAATCGTCGTTCGCAAGCGCCAAGGCAACAAGGTGTGGCGCTGGCGGCTCTCGCAGAAGGGTCCCGGCGATCGCCCGCGCGTCGCCGCGACGGGCGAAGTGACGTGGGGCAACAACGCAGTGATCGAATCGCCGGCGCTGCACAAATTCAACGGCCGCAAGGTCCGCGACCTGCACTGGACGCTCAAGGGCGACGTGCTGTCGCTGCACTTGAACGATCGCAAGCTAAAGCTGCCGTACGTGATCGACCCGCCGGCCGGCCCGGACACGAAGGCGCCGGACGTGGTGTTCGACCACTTCACGGAGAACACGCCGCAGTACACCGAGATCGCGTCGACCGGCTCCACCCTCTACTACAACCCCGCGCAGCCGGGCTCGTTCGTCGTTTCGTACGTGGGCGTGGACGATCTGAGCGGCATCGCCAAGGTCTCGTTCCCGAACCTCACGCCTGGTCCGGGCTGGAGCGCCGGCGGCGACGACACCACTGGCGCGTCGACGTCCGGCAATGGCCTCAACGGCTCGTACCAGAACTACACCCCGTGCCCTGGCGCGTCGCCGGCGAGCGCGGCGTTCAGCGGCGTGGGCTACACGCGACTCGATCCCACGATCAACTTCAACTGGGGAACCGGCGGCCCGGGCGCGCCGATCGCGAACAACTGCTTCACGGTGCGTTGGGTGGGCTACGTGGTGCCGCCGTCCACCGGCGCGTACCGCTTCCGAACGATCACCGACGACGGCATCCGCGTGTGGGTGGACGGCTACACGATGATCAACAATTGGACCGACCACTCGAGCACTACCGACACGTCCGGCACGCTCACGCTGACCGCGGGCCAGCCGTATCCGATCGTCGTCGATTTCAACGAGAACGGCGGCGACGCGATCATGCGGCTGTTCTGGGACCTCCCCGGCGGCGCCACCACGTACGTGAACGTCCCGACGGCGAACCTCACGCCCGCGCTGAGCTACGACTGGACCTACTCGTGGAGCTCCGGCGCGGTGCAGCCGTCGCCCACGCCAGCGGTGACCGCCACCGACGTGACCGGAAACGTCTCCACCCCGAAGCAGTTCTCGGTGGTCGCGGATTCGACGATCCCAACCGGCGGCTCGATCGCATACGCCAGCTATCTCGGCTCGTCGACGTCCCAGACGATGACGATCGCGACTGGAACGGACGCCGCTTCCGGAGTGTCGAGCTGGCGGATCGAACGGTCGTCGGCGACGTTGTCGGGCGGCGCGTGCACCGGCGCGTGGAGCACGTGGACCACCGTGTCGACGAACCCCACCGCTGGATCCGTCACCCTCGCCGGCCAGCCCGACCAGCAATGCCACCAGTACCGGCTCGTCGTGGTGGACGGCGTGGGCAACGAAGCGCCCTACACCGATTCCGACATCGTGCGCATCGACGCGATCGCGCCGACGCTCGCCGGCGTGGACGATGGTCCCACGACCGGCGTGGACGTCGATTGGATCAACTCGGGCACCACGCTCGCGGCCACGTGGAGCGCGCCGACGGACGCCGCCAGCGGCGTGGCGACTCCGACCCGCTGGTGCTTGGCAACCACGATCAACGCCACCGGCTGCTCGGGCGGCATCGTGCTCGCGTACACCGGCGTGGGCGGCGCGACGAGCGGGACGTACTCGCCCGTCGCGTTCACCCAAGGCGCCACGTACTACGCGTGCGTGCGCGTGCAAGACAACGCGGGCAACCAGACGAACACCTGCTCGGACGGGGCGCGCTACGACTCGATCGCGCCGACCGCGCCATCCGTGAACGACGGCACGGGAGCAGACATCGACGTGCAAGCGTCGACCTCGACGCTGAACGCGAACTGGACTGCCGGGACGGACGCGGTCAGCGGCGTGGCGAGCCACGCGAGCTGCGTCACCACGAGCCCCACTGGCGCAGACTGCGCAGGCGGCGCCGTCGTGACGTGGACCACGCCGAGCGCGGCGACGACCGCGGCGCACACCGGCCTGTCGCTCGCCACGGGCACGACGTACTACGTGTGCGTGCGCTCCACCGACAACGCCGGCAACACCGGCGTCGCAGGCTGCTCAGACGGCGTGCAGATCGACACGACCGGACCACTACCTCCCGCGTTCGTGTACGACATCGTCACGCCCTCGCCGCTCGACCAAGACTGGCAGGCCTCCTCCACCACGCTCGCGTCCACGTGGTCGACCACCACCGATCCGAGCGGCATCCTTCGCTACGAGCTGTGCCTCACCTCCAGCAGCGTTGGCGCGGACTGCTCCGCCGGCGCGCTGCAGCCGTTCACGTCGACCGCGCTCGGAACGAACCTCACCGTGTCGAGCCTGTCGCTCGCCAACGGCTCGAAGTGGTTCGCGTGCGTGCGAGCCGTGGACACGCTCGGCAACGTCGGATCGGCGTCGTGTTCGGACGGCGTCACAGTCGACGCCGCGGCGCCAACCACGGTGACGGTGAACGACGGCACGGCCGCCGACGTTACGTGGACGGCGACCGCGACCAGCTCGAGCGCGAATTGGTCGACCGCCACGGACGCGGCGGGAAGCGGCGTGACGGGGTACCGCTACTGCGTGAAGGGCATGGCCGGCGGAGCCGACTGCACGAGCGGCACGATCTACTCCGGTCCGACCACCATCGCCGCAACGAACGCGACCGTCGCAAGCGGCCTGCCGCCCGCCGGCACGCAGCATCGCTTCTGCGTCGCGGCGGTCGACGCCGTGGGCAATGTCGGCGCGTACTCCTGCTCCAACGGACAGACCGCCGACACCACGGCTCCGTCCGTGCCGACTGCCGTCGCGGATTCGCTCGCGGCCGACATCGACTGGCAATCGTCCACCACCACCGCGAACGCGAACTGGGGCGGCTCGACGGACGGCCAATCGGGCCTGCTCGGCTACTCCTACTGCATCTCCACGAGCTCCTCCGGATCGGACTGCGCCGGTGCGGCCACCGCGCCCTGGACGGCGAACGGCGTGGCCACCACGTTCACGCGCGCAAGCCTGACATTGGTGAACGGCACGACGTACTACGCATGCGTGCGCGCGCAGGACTCGGTGCTCAACAACAGCGCGTCGGCATGTTCCGACGGCGTGACAGTGGACTCCGGACCGCCGACGTGGCCGGGCGGCTCGACCTCGGACGACGGAATCAGCCCGACTGACATCGACTGGGTGGCCAGCGCGAGCACGCTGTCCAGCTTCTGGAGCGCGGCAACCGATTCGTCCGGCGTCGACCACTACGAGTTCTGCTTGTCCACCGCCACCAACTGCGGTGGAACCGTGGTCGTGAACTGGACGAGCACGGGCACGACCCGCGCGCAAACCACGGGATCGCTCGCGCTCGCAGAAGGCGCCACCTACTACTCGTGCGTGCGCGCGTACGACGCCGCCGCCAACCAGAGCGCGCAGCTGTGCTCCGACGGCCAGCGCGTCGACTCGATCCCTCCCGTCCTTCCGTCCGCGGTGAGCGACGGCACGGGCGCCGACATCGACTGGCTCATCTCGCTCAACACCGCGTCGGCGAACTGGCCCGGCGGATCGGACGCGACCTCGGGCATCGGCAACTGGGCGTATTGCGTCTCCACGGGCACGGCGTGCAGCGGCACGATCGTGAAGACGTGGACGAACTCGGGCGTCGCGACAACGATGACGAGCAGTGGCCTATCGCTCGTGGAGGGCCAGCTCTACTACGTGAGCGTCCGAGGCACGGACGTTGCGGGCAACACCACCCCGGGGTCGGTCAGCTCGAACGGCCAACGCGTCGACACGCAGTCGCCGCCCGCTCCGTCGATCGTCAGCGACGGGACCGGAGCCGACATCTCCTACCAGTCCACCGACACGTCGATCAGCGCGAACTGGACTTCGGTCGTGGATCCGCCGCCCGGCGTCGGCGTCGCCTCCGGCCTGCAGCAATTCGAGTATTGCGTCACGACGACGACGAACGGCATCGACTGCGCCGGCGCTGCGACCGTCACGTGGACCACGCCCGCGCCAGCAACGTCCACGAGCGTGACGAAGACTGGCTTGATGCTGGCGAACGGAACCACCTACCACGTCTGCGTGCGAGCGAAAGACGTCGCCGGCAATGTCAGCATGGGTTTCCCGTCCTGCTCCAACGGCGTGGTCATCGACATTGGCCCGCCGACGGCCAGCTGGACTTCGTGGACGGAAAACTCGGCAAACCTGTACTCCCCCGGCGGCAACGTGCTCTGGTACAACCCAGCCGCGCCGGCCGCGGGCAGCGGCACCGCCACAGCCACGGTGACCGCCACCGACCCGGGCGCGGGCATGGACCACGTGGACTTCCCCGCCCTCGCGGCCGCGGGCTGGGGCGGCGGCGGCACGGACTCCAGCGTCGGTCCGTTGAACACGTGGACGTGGAACTACACGTTCACGGGCGGCGGCACGATCGGCGATCCGGCGCTCAACCACGCGACGGCATATGACGCAGGCGGCGCGTTCACCGGCTCCCCGCAACTCGACTTCGACATTCGTCCGGACTCGGCCGCGCCGACCGGCGGCACGATGGCGGCGCTGCCCGGAACGCTGCAGAAGACGACCACGCTCGTTCAGAGCGTGCCGCTCGGCTCGGACGCGGATTCCGGCGTGGCGCGTTGGGTGATGGACTACCAATTCGCACCACTGACCGACAACGTCTGCGGCGCCTGGGATCCGTGGGTGGACGGCAGCGCGACCACCGGCTACTTCGGAACCGCCGTCAACGGCACCACGCTATCGATCACCCACCACCTGAACGATCCCGACTTCAACGGCGTGGCCGACTACCACGACTCGTTCTGCTACCGCACGCAAGTGCACGTGTTCGACAACGTGGGCAACGAGCAACTGATCCCCGCGAACGGGCTGCAGAAGTTCGACTTCGGCGTGCCGGACGTGTCGTTCTCGACGCCGGCGAACGGCTCGGCGCAGAGCGGCACGTTCACGATCAGCGGCTCGACGGACGACGTGTGGGCCGGTGGCGGCGCGGAGTACGCGAACACCGGTTCCGGCATCCAACAGGTCGCGGTCACGTATCTGCTTCCGGACGGCCCCGACGCGGATTCGTTGCCGGACGCGTCCGGCAACGCATGCGCACCAATCACCGCGTTCACGGGCGCGTGGACGGCGCTCGTGTGGAACTGCTCGTGGAATACCTCCGCGTTGCCGGACGGCACGTACACCGTGAGCGCGCAGGCCACGGATCGAGCGGGCAACGTCTCGACGATCGCGACTCGCACGTTCCTGCTCGACAACAACGCGCCCATCGCGGCATGGCACAGCTGGGACGACCACGCCAATTCGAACATCCACGCAGTCGGCAACGTCGCGTGGGTCAATCCGAACGCGTCGCCGAGCTCGTACGTGCTCGACGCGCGCGTGACGGCATACGACGCGGGCAGCGGCGTGGCCAGCGTCTCCTTCCCCGCGCTGGGCGCGGGCTGGTTGCCGGCGAGCACGACCGCCGCAACGTTTACGTCGCCCGTGCCGGCCACGAACGCGTACACGCTCTCGTACACGTTCACGAATCCCGCGTCGCTCGTCGCGTCGGGCGCGGTTTCCGCGACCGCGACCGACGGCGCCGGCAACCCGACGTCGATTCCGTTCGAGGTGCGACTGGATGGCAACGCGCCGACGGGCGCCACGTCCACGTTGACCGCCGGCCGCCAATCCTCGCCCAACGTCATCGTCAACTTGGGCAGCGGCAGCGACGGCGCGCTCGAATCGGGCATCGCCGCGTGGACGCTCCGCTACGACACCGCGCCGCTCACGGGCGACACGTGCGGCTCGTTCACCGGTTCGTGGTCGGTTGCGACCACGGGCTTCGGCTTGGCTCCGGCCACCTACTCCCACGACGTGACTGCGCTCGGTTCGAACTGCTACACCTACATGCTGCAGGTGGCGGACAACGTGGGCAACGTCGGCGTGAGCGCCGCGTCCGCCGCCCGCCGCGTCGACCTCGCCAAGCCCACGGTCGCGATCACGTCGCCAGCG
The DNA here is from genome assembly GCA_039811765.1 of Thermoleophilia bacterium. Taxonomy (GTDB): domain Bacteria; phylum Actinomycetota; class Thermoleophilia; order Gaiellales; family SKUG01; genus JAGQUL01. The sequence goes on from JBDHZF010000001.1 coordinate 25,434, forward strand.
AGCGGAACGCCGCACACCGGAACCTTCACGGTGTCCGGCGACGCGGTGGACGCGCACACCGGCATCGATCACGTCGCGCTCGCCTGGACCGGGCCGTCGTCGACCAGCGGCTCGATCTGCAACCCCACGACCACGCTGACCGGAAGCGCGCCGAACTACTCCTTTGGCTGCAGCTGGAACACGTCCGCGCTTCCGGATGGCACGTACACGATCACCGCGACCTCCTACGACCTCGCCGGCAACGTGTCGAACACGCACTCGATCACCGCGATCCTCGACAACAACCCGCCGTCGGTCGGCTTCCACTCGTTCGTCGAATCCACGCCGTACACGTATTGGGCCGGGCCGATCGGCACAAACCACGAGCTCTGGTACAACCCGAACGCGCCCGCCGGCAGCTACGCGTTCCAGGTCCTCGTGGACGCGAGCGACCCAGGTGGCGTGAATCGCGTGGAGTTCGAGGGCGCAGGCACGGGCTGGACGCCGGGCGGCAGCGTCGGCACGCAGACCGTGGCCGTCGGACCGGCAACGCGTTATGCACAGACGTACTCGTTCGACACGTCCGGAACGGTGGCCGATCCAGCGACGCTGCACGCGACCGCCTTCGACCCGGCGAACAACCCCGGCTCGACGACGTTCGAGCTCACACCAGACACCGCCGACCCCGCCGCGGGCTCGGTCGCCTACGCGAACGGCTTCGTCGGCTCGACCAGCGTCGTCGTGACGCGAGCGAGCGGCGGCGACGGCACGGGCTCGGGCATCGCCGGATGGCAACTGCAGCGTGCCGATGGCACGTTGTCAGGCGCGAGCTGCACCGGGTGGGGCACGTACGCCACGATCGCGAGCGGCAGCGGCCAAACGACGGGAACGACGACTGACACAGTGAGCGATCCAGGATGCTTCCGCTACCAGATGGTCGTGACCGACAACGTCGGACGCGTCGGCACGTTCACGAGCGCCAGCGAGGTAAAGGTCGACCTCGTTCCGCCGACCGGCAGCGTCGTGCTGAGCAAGGGCGCGAACCCGCAGTTCCAGTATCTCGCCACGCCAACGCGGCTGTTCGTGAACACGAGCGCCGCGGGCTCGGGCGACTTCCACGTGGACGTGAACGCGAGCGCGGCGTCCGGGATCCTTGACGTGACGTTCCCGACGCTGGCGACGGGCTTCACCGGCGCGGGAACCGTGGCAGGTCCGGGAGCGAGCTTCCCACACGTGTACTCGTGGACCGCGTCGGCCGGCACGCCGACGACCCCGTCGAACGTGGTGGTTCGATCGAACAGCCTCGGCTCGCTGAACCTCCCGTTCGAGGTGATCGCGGACTCGACGGCGCCCACCGCTGCGGCGCCAACGCACACGTCCGGATTCACCACCAGCACGAGCGTTGCCGTCTCCTACACGAACGGTACCGACGGCACGGGCTCGGGCATCGTCTCGCACCAGCTCGAGCGGGAGACGGGCGTGCTCTCCGGCGGCACATGCATGTGGAACAACGACTGGACCGCGTTCGGACCGCTGAACGGCCCTGCCACGCAGACCGATTCCACGCTGGTCACGGCAACGTGCTACCACTACCGCACGACGATGGTCGACAACGTCGGCAACGTCGGGCACTCGCCGTCGTCCACGCCGATCATGGTGGACACGACGCCGCCGACCGGCGCGACGATCACGCTCGCCGAGGCCACCAATCCCACGCGGCAATATCTCGTCTCGGCGAACACGATCTGGGTGGCCGCCGATCCCGGCGCCGCGTCGACCTTCACGGCCACGGTCAGCGCGACCGATCCCGAATCCGGAACCGGCGCGGCCGTGTTCCCGTCGCTCGGCTCGACGTTCACGTTGACGAGCACGGGTCCGAGCTCGGCGACGTACACGTGGAACAACACCGCGACGACGCCAGCGGTCGCGCCGACCGTGCTCGTGGCCAATGGATCCGGGCTGAGCACGTCGATCCCGTTCACGGTCACCGTGGATGGCGCGGCGCCGACCGGCGCGACGATCGACCAGGAGAACGGCTTCGTCACCGACTTCCAAGTCGACACGACGTTCGCGGGCGGCGGCGACGGCGCGGGATCCGGCATCGCGTCGTGGCGCGTCGAGCGCCGCTCGGCGCCGTACTCGGTCGGCCCCGACACGTGCGGCACGTGGACCGCCTGGACCTCGCTCGGCACGCCGGCGAGCCCGCTCGCCGACACGGCCGTGGTGCAGCCGACCTGCTACCAGTACCGCATCGTCGAAGTGGACAACGTCGGCAACGTGGAGACTGTAAGCGACGGCGACACCGCCAAGGTGATCACCGACATCTTCCCGCCCGCCGCGTTCAACCTGACACTGCCGACCAACCCGACGCTGCCGACGATCGACACGGGCGCGCCCGTCACCGCGTGCGAGACGGTCCCCGCCTACACCTCGTCCACCCCCTCGCTCTCGTGGACTGCTTCGAGCGACGCGGAGAGCGGCTTGCAGGGTTACGACGTGTATGTCGATGGCACGGGCACGCTCGACGCGAACGTGGCCGCTCCGGCCACCAGCTGGACGGCGCCGACGCTCGCCGACGGCGCGCACACGCTCGGGGTGCGGGCGCGCGACAACGAGTCGAACACCACCGACGCGGGTCCGGCGTTCCCCGCGAACTTCCGCGTCGACACGGCCGCGCCGACCGTGTCGCTCGCCGCGCCCGCGGCGGGAAGCTGGACCAGCGACACCACGCCGACGCTCGACTGGAACGCGTCGGACGCGAATTGCCTCGCGCGCATCGAAGTGTCGGTGGACGGTTCGGCGGTCGCTGTGGCGTCGGGCACCGAGGGCAGCTGGACCCCCACCGCGCCGCTCGCGATGGGCATGCACACGTGGTCGTTCACCGCATGGGATTCGGCAGGCAACTCGACCACCTCCGGCCCGCATGCGTTCGGGATCGACACCGTTCCACCGAACCCGTTCGCGATCACGTCTCCGTCCACTGGCACGACCGTGCGCGGCTTCATCGACGTCACGTGGAGCGTGGCGATCGACGCCGACAGCGGCCTCGCGCCCGCCACCGCCTACCAGGTGCTTCGCGACGGATCGGTCGTCGGCTCGTACGGCCCGGGCGCGACGAGCGCGCACGTCACCGGCATCACGGCCGGCGCCCACACGATCGTGGTGCGCGCGTTCGACGCGGTCGGCAACGCGACCGACACGTCGTCCATCTCGTTCACGGGCTATCCAGCGATCGCGCCGCCCACGCTCGTGTCGCCGGCCGCGGGCGCCTTCCTGAACGTCGTGCCCACGCTCTCGTGGAACTGGACTCCGGACGGTGGCCCGGCGCCCACGTCGTACGAGGCGATGGTGGACGGTTCGAGCGCCGGCATCACGACGCACCCCACGTCGTCGCTGGCGATCGCCGATCCGGGCGACGGCAACCACACGTGGCTCGTGCGCCAGACCGATCCGTACACAGGCGTGGTCACTAGTCTGTCGCGCACGTTCGTGCTCGATCGCACGCTGCCGATCAACCCTGGCCCGCTCACGCGCGTGGCGACCACCATTTCGTGGCCCGCGCCGATCGATCTCGCGTCGCCGGTGGCGAGCGGCATCGACCATCAAGTGTTCTTCGTCGACGACGGAAGCACGACCACATCGGCGACGATCCCGGCGGGCGCGACGTCGCACAACTACGGACTGCTGCCGGACGGCACCTACACGATGTGGGTGCGCGCGGTGGACCGGGCCGGCAACACGACCGACTCGCCCACGATCACCGTCGTGAACGACTCGGCGCCGCCCACAGCGTTCACATTGACCGCTCCCGCGGCGCTCCCGGCCGCGCCCGCGATCACCAACGGATCCATGACCGATCCGTCGTGCATGTCCGACCCGACGTACGTGACTGGCACGCCGACGCTTTCGTGGAGCGCGTCGAGCGACGCGACGAGCGGACTCGCCAGCTACGACGTGTACGTGGACGGCACACTCGCCGCTTCGGTCGGCGCCGGCGTCACCAGCTGGACGCCGGCAACGGCCCTGAGCGGCGGTGCCCACACCTGGTACGTGGTCGCCAAGGACAACTTCGGGCTCACCACGCAGTCAACGCCGCATCCAATGAACGTGCGGGTCGACGGCGCGTCGCCCACCGTCGCCTATGCCGCGCCGGCCGCTGGCGCGTTCACGTCCGACACCACCCCGGCGTTCTCGTGGACCGCCGGCGACGATTCGTGCCTCGCCCGCGTCGAACTCACCGTCGGCTCGAACGTGTACATGCTCACCGGCAGCGCCTCCAGCTTCACCCCGTCCACAGTGCTGCCGGAAGGACCGACGACGTGGTCGCTGCGCGCGTTCGACAGCGCCGGCAACGTCGTGTCCTCGGGCGCTCCGCGCACGGTGAACATCGACACGACCGCGCCGACGAGCGTGACCGCCATCTTCCCCACCAACAGCGGTAGCGCGCCCGAGCAGATGATGACGTTCCAATGGAGCGCCGGCAGCGACGGAAGCGGCTCGGGCGTGGACCACTACGACCTGATCGTGGACGGCGCTTCGTCGGGAACGGGCATCACCGCGACCAGCCGCGGCACGTTCCCGATCTACGCCGGCGCGCACACGTGGGCCGTGCGCGCCTACGACGCAGTGGGCAACTCCGCGCTGTTCAACTTCTCGTTCACCGCGACGCCGGTCCCGGACACCACGCCACCCAACGCGTTCAACTTGTTGACGCCCGCGGACGGTTCGACGCTGCCGACCGGCGGCTCGCTCACGTGGGAGCCCGCATGGGACTTCAAGGGCGTGTCGCAGTACCGGGTGTTCATCGACGGCACGTTCACCGCGAGCACGTCGGCCTCGACCACGAGCTTCACGCCGTCGACCGGTTCCGGCGCGCCGCTGTGCACCGCGGACTTCGACCCCGGCACGTCGTGCGGCGGGTACGTGGGCGCGCCGACGTTCTCGTACGGAACCCGAGCGACGACCACCGCGAGCGGCCTCGCCTCGTACGCCCCGTGGAACAACATGTCCTACTCGGGCTGGTCGGCGAGCGGCGGCGCGATCGGCGTTGGCGATCCCACCGTGACGCCTCGGACCAGCGCAGCCGCCGGATACGATGGCAACCGCGCATGGACCGCGATGGAGTACTCGGTGACGGTCCCTGCCACGGGCGCCGACTTGCGCTTCCAGCATCGCTACGACTTCCACGCCAACGGCGAGTCCGGCTATGACGGAGGCGCGGTGGAAATCATGGTCGACAAGCTGAACGACGGTTTCGCCAACGACACGTGGGAAGGCACGTGCGTCAAGGGAACGAAGTCGATCAACGGCGTCACGCTCGACTGCAAGTACGACATCATGGCCACCGACGGCGGCTTCAACGCCGCGATGGGCGGCTCCTCGAAGAACGAGCATCCGCTCGCCGCCGAAGCGGCGTTCTCGGGCAACTCCAACGGAATCGTGCAGTCGCGCATGAGCCTCGCCGACTTCGCCGGCAAGACGATCAAAGTGCGCTTCAAGATCGGCATGGACGGTTGCTACACCGGCATCACCGGATCGGCGAAGACGATCTGCGACGTGCAGGGCGCCACGAACGTCTACCCGGCGCAGTGGCGCATCGACGACCTGCAGCTCGCCAATCCGGCGCTGCTGCCCGGCTCGCACACGTGGAACATCGTCGCGCTCGACGCCGCTGGCAACGCGCGCACGTCGAACCAGACGTGGACGTTCGTCCTGCCGTGAGACGCGACGTCGCGGCGGAAATCCCGCACGCGTGGCAGTCGATGCTGCAATGTGGCGCGGGCGCGTCGACTCGACGCCACTGGGAGTCCGATCACCCGCCACGACCACTAGGTTGACCACACCGCCCACATCGGGCGGCCTCATCAACCTAGTGCTCCGCACGGGCCACTAGGTTGACCACATCGCCCTTCTTGGGCGACCTCATCAACCTAGAGGACGTGGCAGAAATACCCGTGGATGGCAGACGACTGGCTCGATGGGGTTGGCGAGTCAGAACGTGAAGCGCGGTCTGAGGCCCGTGCGAACGATCCCTCCGCGTCCGCGCGCGATTGCGGCTGCGACTGATCGTCACGCGAAGGTGCGCGAGCGACGCGACCGCACCCATACGCGCGAGCCGACGTCGAGCCCGAGCTCTTCCACGCGATCGCGGGTGAGCTGCGCCCACACGTGCCACGCGTCCGCACGCTGCAGCTCCACGCGCACCTCGAATCCGAGATGCACGACGCGTGTCACGTCCGCCTGCGCGCCGCCGTCGATCTCGTCGTTGGAGATCTCCAAGTCGTGCGGGCGAACGAGCGCGCCGTCCACTTCGGTCACCGGACCGAGGAAACCCATCACGAATTCGTTCGCGGGGTGCTCGTACACCTCGCCGGGCGCGCCCACCTGCTGGATCTCCCCGTGGTCGAGTATCACCACTTCGTCGGCGATGTCCATCGCCTCTTCCTGGTCGTGCGTCACGATCACGGTGGTGACGTGCATGTCGTCGTGCAGGTGGCGCAGCCACGTGCGCAGCTCGCGCCGCACCTTCGCGTCGAGCGCGCCGAACGGTTCGTCGAGCAGCAGCACTGACGGCTCGATCGCGAGCGAGCGCGCGAGCGCCATGCGCTGGCGCTGCCCGCCGGAGAGCTGCGACGGGTAGCGCTCGGCGAGACCGTCCAGCTGCACCAGCGACAACAGCTCGTGCACGCGATCGCGAATCGCGGATCGGGCGCGACGCTCCTTGCGCGGCTTGATGCGCATGCCGAACGCGACGTTCTCGAACACCGTCATGTGACGGAATGGCGCGTAGTGCTGGAACACGAAGCCGATGCCGCGATCCTGCGGCGCGAGCTCGGTCACGTCGGCGCCGCCGATCACGACCGTTCCCGCGTCCGGAATCTCAAGGCCCGCGATGATGCGAAGCAGCGTCGACTTGCCGCTTCCCGAGGGGCCGAGCAGCGCCGTGAGCGATCCGTCGCCGATCGACACGTCGACCTCGCGCAGCGCGACATGCCCACCGAAGGTTCGGCTCACGCCGTGTACGTCGATGCTCATCGCGTCAGTTCCTTTCCTGCGATTCGTCGTGACCCGTCGCGGAGCGTCCAAGCACGGTCATCATTCCGAGGATGCCGATCGCGAGCGAAGCGAGCACGAGCGCGGATCCGTACACCGCAACGGTGTCGAATCGGGCGTAGCTCTCCTCGATGTGCACCGTGAGCGTCTCGGTGCGACCGACGATCTTCCCGCTCACGACCGCGACGGCGCCGTATTCGCCGAGCGCGCGAGCCGCCGTCAACACCACGCCATATGCCACGCCCCAGCGGATCGATGGCAACGTGATGCGCCAGAAGGTGGTCCAGCTGCTCGCGCCCAATGTCCACGCCGCCTGCTCTTGTTCGTCGCCGATCTCCTCGAGCACGGGCACCACTTCGCGCACCACGAACGGCAAGGTGACGAACACGGTTGCGAAGACGATCCCCGGCAGCGCGTAGATCACCGGAAATCCGACGTCGACGAGCCACGTGCCGAACCAGCCGTTCACGCCGAACGTGAGCAGCAGCGCGAGCCCCACTACCACGGGCGAGATCGCGAACGGGAGGTCGATGATCGCGTTCAGCAGCGCCGTGCCGCGAGGGCGCCGTCGCACGACCAGCAGGGCGCAGGCGATTCCGAAGATCGTGTTGACGAGCACGCTCGCCCCCAGCGCGATCAGCGTGAGCTTGAGCGCGTGCACCGCCGCAGGATCGGTGATCGCGTTCCACAACTCGTCGAGCCCTTGCCCGAGCGCATTGTAGAACACCATGTAAAAGGGTCCGATCACGAGCATGCCGACCCACACGAGCGCGAACACGCGAAGCACGTACCTGCTCATCGCATCGACCTCCGCCTGATCACGTCGAGCACGGCCAGCACGATCACGCTGGTGCCGAGCAGCACGCAACTCACCGCGGCGGCGCCAGCCGGGTCGGCGCTTTCGATCAGTCCGAAGATGTAGACCGACGCGACCTCGGTGTGGAACGGCACGTTGCCGCTGATCAGCACGATCGAGCCGAACTCGCCGATCGCCTTCGCGAACGAGAGGCCCGTGCCGGTGACGATCGCGGGCACGAGCGCCGGCAGAATGATGCGACGAACGACCGTGCGCGGCTTGGCGCCGAGCGACTGCGCGGCCTGCTCCACTTCCCGATCGAGTTCCATCAGCACCGGTTGGACGCTGCGAACCACGAACGGAAACGTGACGAAGAGCAGCGCGGCGTAGACGCTCGCTCGCTGGAAGGCGATGTTCACGTGCACCGGCGAGGACGGGCCGTACAGCGCAAGCAGCGTGAGACCCGCCACGATCGTGGGCAGCGCGAACGGCAGGTCGATGACCGCGTTGAGCAACCGCTTGCCACGGAATCGATCGCGCACGAGCACCCACGCCACGAGCGTGCCCGTGATCGCGTTCACGAACGCGATCACGATCGACGCGAGAAACGTGAACTTGAGGGCCGCGCGCGCCTGCGGATTCGAGAGCGTGCGCACGAACGCGTCGTCGCCGTCCTTCGTCGCGCTCCAGATCACCGCGGACAGCGGCAAGATCACGACGAAGCCGAGCACCGCCGCGACGATGCCGATCGACAGCACGTCGCGCCCGCTCGAGCCTCGCCGGATCTTCGCCTCGTCAGCCATCCGTGGAAACGCCGAGCTTCTTCTCGATGTCGGCCACGTACCCCTTGTCTCGGTCGAAGAAGTCGTCCATCACCGCGTCCCAGCCGCCGAGGTCGTCGATCGTGAACAGGTCTTTCGGCTCCGGGAACGCTACTCCTGCCGCATCCGCGGCTCCGTCCACCACCGGGCGATACCCGTGCTTGGCGAACGTCTGCTGCGCCTCGTCCGAGTAGAGGAACTTCACCCATGCGTCGACGGCCTCCTTCGCCTTCGTGCCGTCGAGCGTGGCCATCGGGTTCTCGATCAGGATCGTGGAGTCGGGCACAATGTGCTCGAAGTCGCCACCCTCGGCCTCGGCCTGGATCGCTTCCTGCTCGTAGGCAAGCATCGCGTCGCCCTTGCCAGTGCCGAACACCTGCAACGCCTCGCGAGCGCTCTTGCTCTGCACCGGCGTGTTCTTGAGCAGCTGCTCCATCTTGTCGAGCGCCTCGTCGTGGCTGTCGCCGGCGCGCGTCCACGCGCCGTACGCCGCCATCAGGTTCCAGCGCGCGCCGCCCGACGTGAACGGGTTCGGCGTCACGACCTCCACGTCGTCGTCGAGCAAGTCGTCCCACGTCTTGATGTGCTTCGGGTTGCCCTTGCGCACGACGATGGCAACCGTGCTGTTGGTGAGCATGCCGTCGTGACCACCGACCGTGGTCCAGTCGTCGGACACGAGCTTCGCGTCGACGAGCCGCTGCACGTCGGGCTGGAGCGCGAGGTGGACGAAGTCGGTGGGCAGGCCGCCTTCCACGGCGCGCGACTGCTCGCCTGACGAGCCGTAGGACTGGTCGAACTGCACGTCCTTGCCGTCCTTGGTCTTGTTGAACATCGGGATCAGCTCTTCGTAGGCCTCGCGCGGCGTGGAGAACGCCACGAGCGAAATGCGATCGCCGGCGTTCGGCGCCGACGCGGATTTCTTGGTCGAGTCGCTGTCGGAATCGCAGCCCGTGGCGAACACAGCGGCCATGGCGATGGGGACGAGCGCGCGCAGCGCCGTGCGAAGCTTCGAAGTGGCCATGCTGAATGGTCCTTTCACATATTTCCTACCGAACAGGCCGGGATTATGGAGAAGCGGGTCGGACGCAGTCAAGTCGACCAAACGAATCTCGATTCAACCGGTTGGATTTCCGGGTCATGCCCATGCGGCCGCCCAGGGCTGGGGAGTCCGGTTTTGAGCGGGGTCCGGGGCTCGGCTCGCGCCACTATCGAGCGAATCCGACGGTTCAGGCGACGGATTCGCCCGATAGCGCTCGCCACGACCTCACGCCAACGAGCCACGACCTCAAGGCACGGTTCTCCGTGTGCAGGGCCTCGATCTGCGAGGATCGGCGCATGAGGATCTCCGCCAAAGCCGAATACGCCGTGCGGGCGGCGCTCGAGCTGGCCGCGGCCGTGGACGACGGCGCACCGATGAAGGCGGAAGCGATCTCGCGCGCGCAGGAGATCCCGGCGAAGTTCCTCGAATCGATCCTGCTGGATCTGCGCCGCGCGGATCTCGTGCGCAGCCAACGCGGCGCCGTGGGCGGCTATTGGCTCGCGACCGAGCCCGACGAGGTGTCGATCGCGGACGTGATCCGCGCGGTGGACGGTCCGCTCGCGTACGTGCGCGGCGAGCGACCCGAGCACGTGGAGTACTCCGGCGCGTCCGAACACCTGTCGGGAATCTGGATCGCGCTGCGCGCCAGCTTGCGCATCGTGCTCGAGGAGACATCGCTTGCCGACGTGCTCGACGGACGGCTTCCCGCCCCGGTGAGCGCGCTGGTCAACGACCCCGACAGCTGGACTCCGCACTGATGCGACGGCGTCGCCGACGCGGCCGAGGCATTCCGACCGCCGCGCTCGTCGCCGGCGTGGTCGTCGCCCTCGGCGCTTCGGCGTGGCTGTTCATTGCGCAAGGCAGCGACGATTCGGACGCGAAGCGCGAGCACAACCAAACTGAAGCGGGCGAGCAGAAGGACCAGGCCGACAGCGTGCTGGAGCTGCCGAAAGACGACACGCCATCGGGCGATCGCCTGGATCCCGACGCGGTTCGCAACGGTTCGCGGGGCGAGGACGACGACGCGAACGAGGACGACGCGGGCGTCGATGCCGACGGCGGCGCGAGTCCGGCCCTGCTGCAGCACCTTCGCGGCACGCGGGTCGCGCTTGCGAACGCCGCCGCGGCTGGCGCGGGCGACGAGGACAGGATATTGCGCATCGGCGCGACGCGCGTGGCCTGCGCTGCCGCGACCGATCCTGTGCGCGCACGCGCGCAAGAACAGTTGACCGCCGAACTCGCACGCCAACTCGCCGCCGCCGGCGCGACGGTCACGCGCGCGGACGATCGTCCGTCGTGCGTGGACGCGCGATCGACGAGCTTGGCGAAGGCCGAGTACGGGATCGTCGTCGGCGACGCGGATGCTCGACGCGTGCTGCCGGCGACCGGCGCGAACGCAAACGCTGCGCCAACGCCAGGCTCGAGGAGCCTCGCGAACGAGATCGCAGGCTGGCTTGGCCTCGACGGCTCCACGATTGCGGCAACCTCCGCCGCTCGACAACACGTTGCGAGCGTTGCGGCGATCACGACGACGAACGCAGCGTCGATTGCGCTCGTCGAGGTCTCGTCCTCCGACTTGCAGGCCACCGCCGCGAAGGAGACGGCCGCGTCGATCGTCGCCGCGATCGCGAGCGCCGCGACGCACGCTATTGCGCCGCAGCCTCGCCCCACGGATGGTGCGCGACCGTGACGACCCGCTCACCTTCGGGACCGTCCGGCAGGTAGACCCGAAAGGACGCGCCGGTGCCGGCGCGATTGCCGTCGCGGTCGCCTTGGTGACGCTCCTCCACCCAGGCACGTCCACCGTGCAAGCGCGCGAATCGATCCACGAGCGACAGCCCGATGCCCGTGCCGGGTTTGTGGCCGCTCGTCAACGCCCCGCGCTCGAACGGCGCGAAGATCGTTCCGCGATATTGAATCGGCACTCCGGGACCCTCGTCGTCCACGCGCAGCAAGATTCCGTCATCCACTCGTTCCAGATGGATCTCGACCGTGGACGATGCCGGCGAGTACTTGAGCGCGTTGCCCACGAGGTTGTCGATGACGCGCTCGACCTTCCCCGCGTCGACGATTCCGATCGCATGCTCCTGATCCACGACGAGCGACCGACCGGTTGCTTCGGCGGCTCGATGCGCGCAGGCGCGCGCGAGTTCGGCGACATCGACGCGCGCACGTTCGATCGACACGCTCCCACGCCCCATCCGCTCGATGTCGAGCAGGTCCTCGAGCAACCGTTCCAACCGATGCGATTCCTCCACGACGTGATCCAGCATCACGCGCGCCTCAGGCGCGAGTCCGGGCGAGAAGTCGCGAATCGTCACCGAGAAGCCCAAGATCGAGGTGAGGGGCGTGCGCAGCTCGTGCGACACCGCGGCGAGGAACGTGGAACGAAGCTCGTCGAGCGATCGAAGCGCCGCGGCGGCCTCTTGCTCCGCACGCAGCGCGAGCAACAGCCGCGCGTGTTCGCGACGGGCGCGCTCGGCCATCCACCCGGCGACGCACGCGATCAGGAACCCCACGCCCACGCGGAAGGAGATCGAGGTCCAGTAGAACCCGAACTCGAATCGGTCCGAAGCCCACGCGTCTCGAAGCGCGTACGACACGCCGACCACGCCCATCGTGATCAGCGACCCACGAATGCCGTATCGATACGCGCCCTCGACCACTGCGACGTACCCGACCACGAAGATCGCCGTGTAGACGTCGAACGAGAAGACCCAAATCAGCGCGATCGCGAACGCCGTGTCCGCAGCCAACGCGAACGCGCCCACCCAGCCGCGCCCCTCGTACGCCTGCTCGGTGCCTCGCTCGCGCATCCATGCGACCGTGATCACGATCGAGCACGCCGTGATCGTTGCGATGACGGTCCATGCCGCGGCGCGATACCCCGCCGGGTACGGCAGGTAGAACGTGGCGACCTGAACGGCGGCGAAGACGATCGCGACCCACCGGATCGCGACCATCACCCCTTCCGCGTCCACCCGCTTCACATCGGCACGAAGTTCCACGTTCACATCGTACGTCGCCAAGGCGCACGGAGCCAGCATTCGAACGAATCCTTTGCAGCATCTCGCAGTCCTTTCGCACTAGAGGACGTGGCAGAAGTCCCCGTGGATGGCGGGCGAGCGGCCCGGCGAAGCGAGCGCCGTCCAGGCGCCGACTGACGCCGCGCGGATTTCTGCCACGTCCGCTAGCGAATCGCACGACAACCAAATCGTTCCATTCGCGCGGATCTGAGATATTGCGTCGCATGACACAGCCCGACGCCGTTTCGCAGCACGCCCCGTCCTCCGCCACGTCCACTGCGATCAGCGTGATGCACGGGGACGGCATCGGCCCGGAGGTCGTCTCGGCTGCGCTGCGGCTCATGCAGGAAGCCGGGGCCAAACTGGACGTCGAAGCGTGCCGCGCGGGAGCGCAGGTGTTTCGCGAGGGCAATTCCACCGGCGTGCCGCAGGAAACGATCGATTCCATCACCCGAACGGGCGTGGCGCTCAAGGGGCCGCTGGAGACGCCGATCGGCTACGGCGAAAAGAGTGCGAACGTCACGTTGCGCAAGCTGTTCGAGACGTACGGCAACATTCGCCCGGCCCGTGAGATTCCCGGGCTCGCCACGCCGTACGCCGGCCGCGGCGTGGACCTCGTCATCGTTCGCGAGAACCTCGAAGATCTATACGCGGGCGTGGAGCACATGCAAACGCCGGGCATCTGCGTCTCGCTGAAGATCATCACGCACCACGGAAGCGAGAAGATCTCGCGCCTCGCGTTCGAGTACGCGCGCGCGACGGGTCGCAAAACCGTCACGTGCGCCACGAAGGCGAACATCATGAAGCTGGGCGAGGGGATGTTCAGCCGCACGTTCGACGAGGTGGCAGCGGACTACCCGGACGTCGAGGCGCGCCAGATCCTCGTCGACAATTGCGCGCACCAGCTGGTGATGCATCCCGAGCAGTTCGACGTGATCGTCACCACGAACATGAACGGCGACATCCTCAGCGATCTCACGAGCGGCCTGGTGGGCGGCTTGGGCTTCGCGCCGAGCGCGAACATCGGCTCGGAGACGGCGATGTTCGAGGCTGTGCATGGCTCCGCGCCGGACATCGCGGGCAAGGACATCGCGAACCCGTCCGCGCTGATGTTCAGCTCGGCGATGATGTTGCGACACATGGGCCAGCCGGACGCGGCCGACGTGATCGAGGACGCGCTGCTGTTCACGCTCGAAGAAGGACGCTTCCTGACCGGCGACATCGCGCGCGACCATGAAGCCGTGGGCACGACGGCGTTCACCAACGCGGTGATCGACAACCTCGGCAAGCAGCCCACGGTAGGCGAACGCCGAACCTCGAAGCCGCTCGTGATGCCGCACAGCAGCTGGCGACCGGAGTTCGTGCGCGCGAAGGTCACCGAGGTCGTGGGCATGGAGGTGCTGCTCGAAAAAGAGGACATGAGCGCGAACGAGGTGGGGCATCTCGTGGAGCGCTGCGTCGAGGGCAGCCCGCTGAAGCTGGCGCTCATCTCCAGCCGAGGCAACAAGGTGTACCCCGGCGATCCGGACGACGTGGAGATGATCGAGACGTGGCGCGCGCGATTCGTGCGAGTCGACGATTCGCAGTCCGTGACCGACGAGCAGATCTTCCGCGTGGTGAGCTGCCTGGGCGAGAACTTCCGCTGGTCCAACCTGCAGAAGCTGCTGATGTTCGACGGTGAGCTCGGCTACACCAAGGTCAGCGGCGAGGCCTGACGGGGCGCAGAGCCAGCATCATTCCCGCCATTTCCCATCGGAATGGTAGACTTTTGGCATGGCGCCCATGCTCACAACACCAGCGACGACGATTCGACGACACGTCACCGACGAGCAGCTGCACGCTCGCTTGCTGGACGAGGTGCGGACCGGTCTGGTGTCAGAAGCGCCGTGGCTGCCCACGCGACTGCTCTACCTCGGGCTGGGCGGGCGCCGCTTCGAGGCTGTCGCCGGCGATCCGCGATACCGACTCGCGCGCCGCGAACAGGCGCTGCTTCGACGGCACGCGCGCACGATCATGCAGCTCGCGGATTGCAGCCATGTCCTGGAGCTGGGCGGCGGAGCGTCCGAGAAGCTCGCGACGCTGGTCGCGTCGACCGACGCCCCGCTAACAGTTACCGCGGTGGACGTGGACGAGCCGGGAGTGGTGCGGGGACTGGACATGCTCGCGACATCGCACTCACACGTACGCGACACCGAAGCGATCATCGGCGACATGCTCGACGATTCACACGAGTTGCCGCGACACGGTCGACGCTTGGCGGCGCTGCTCGGCAGCACGCTCGGCAACTTCGACGAGCAAGAGCGAACCGTGCTCCTGCGTTCGGTCGCCAGCAGCAGCGAGTCGGGCGATGCGCTGCTGCTCGGATTGGACGTGAACGGCCGCGGGTTCGACCAGTTCTTCGCGTACTCGAGCGACGCGATCTCGAACTTCAATCGCGAAGCGTTCACCACGCTTGGCGCGCTGCTCGCCGAACCGCTGACGCGCGACGACGTCGACCACCGCGTGGAATGGAGCGACGTCGAACGCGCGGTGCGCGTGCAGCTCGTGCCGCGACACACGATCGAGCTGACGAATCCGGCCCTCGGCGATTCGATCACGATTCGCGCTGGCGTGCCGATCACAACCGCCGTCAGCCGCAAGCCACGCCCGGACACGCTGGACCGCGAGCTTGCCGCCGCTGGATTCGACCGCACGACCTGGTGGTTCGACGACTCAACGCTGCATGCCGTGGTGCTGGCGCGAAGTGGCTAAGGCGTTCGCCACGATCGCGGCTTGATCGCGCAGCTCCACCACCGCGGTGGTCTCCAGCAGCTCGCCGCGCCGCAGCGCGCCGATGACGTAGATCGAGGGGGAATCCTCGGCTCTCCGACCAACGGGCGGCGTCAGCCGGCCATCGACGTCCGCGCGCACGCCGATTCGCAGCGCGTCCGGTTCGGCGAGGCGGCGTTGGAGCAGCGACCGCACGAAAGGATCGGCGTGGTCGAGGATCGACGTGCCGAACCCGGTGCAATTGATCACTCGATCGGCCTCGGCGATCGCGTCCTCGACAGGGCCAGACCAGCGTCGCAACCGCCCGTCCTGTTCGAGCTGGGCGACACGCTGCGCGATCGCCGGCGCCATGCGATGGCGGATGCACTCCCACGCGCGATCGTAGTGGTCGAAGAACCGCTGCTGTTCGGCTGGAGGGAGCGCGCGCCACAGACTCTGTGTTCGCGGACGCAGCGCGTCGACCACGTCTCGCCAGTCGAGCCCGACGATCTCGGCGCGCGAGACTGACCGGTCGAAGGCCGCGGCGTAGGCGTCGGCGGTCGCGTCGACGGTGTCGAACGCGCTCAAGTCCACGTCCGCGGGTCGACCCGGCTCGACGAGGTGCGCGCGTGGCGCCAAGCCAGTGCGAGAGACGGTGAGCACCGTCGCGGCGGGATCGACGGTGCAGGTGGTGAGCGCGAGGTCGACTGCGGTGAGTCCCATGCCGATAAGCAGCGTCGTGGCGCCCACGGGAACCGCTGTCAACGCTTCGGCAGACCACGGATCGTCGATTCCGCGGTCGCCAGCCAGCTCGCGTATCGAATCAGGCAAGCGGGACGGCGCGGGCCCGATCGCAACCACGACGTGATCGGCGACGATCGTGGATTCGTCGTCCAGCTGGACCTCCAACCGCTCGGGTCGGCGAATGCCGATCGCGCGCGCGCGACGATGCTCGACGGATCGACCGCGTTCGCGCATGCGCTCGATCGCGTCGCTTGCGACATCGGCGAGGTAGTCGCCGTAGCGGGCACGCGGCTGGAACTGCGCGGACGTCGAGTCGACACCGTGCTCGCGCAGCCAGCGCACGAATCCATCCGGATCGTTGGCTGATGCGCCCAGCACGCCCGCGCGCACGTTGAGCAGGTGTTGCGGATCAGGCGTCGAGTACGCGCCGCCCGGGCCGATGCGCGACGCGGGCTCGATCACCGTCACGTCCGCAGCGGTGTCTCGCGCCGCCAGCTCGGCGAGCAGAAACGCGGCGGCGCACCCACCGCCCACGATCGCGATCTTCGTCATGCCGTCCCCATTTCGATCGGCGCGCCGACCAAGTTGCTCCACTCGATCCACGAGCCATCGTAGTGTCGCACGTCGTCCAACCCGAGCAGCTCGGAGAGCACGAACCATCCATGCGCCGCGCGCTCGCCGATCCGGCCGTACGTGATCACCGGTTCGCTGCCGGTGACGCCCGCTCGCGCGTAGAGCTCGCGCAGCTCGTCCACGGGCCGGAACGCGCCGTCCTCGGTGAGCGTGCAGCGCCACGGCACGTTCACCGCGCCGGGGATGCGTCCTGCTCGCGCCGACCCCTCGCCGGGGAATCCGGCAACGTGTGCCACCGATCCTCCGTACTCGGCGGCGCTGCGCACGTCCACGAGCGGGCCGAGCGCGCGATCGACGAAGCGCGCCACATCCTCGCGATTGGCTCGAATCACAGAATCGTCACGCTCCCTCAGGGCGAACGTTCGCTCGATGCGATTCGGCTCGGACTCGTCGAGCGGTCGATCCTGCGCGATCCACAGCTCGCGTCCACCATCGAGCAAGCGGAGGTTCGGCGCGCCGAACAGTCGAAGCACCCAAAACGCCCATGCGGCACGGCAGTTGTGCGAGTCCCCATAGAGCACGATCGTCGATTCCGAATCGACTCCCATGGAACCGAGCAGCCGCTCCATTCGCGCTCGATCGGGAAGGTCGCGCACGACAGGATCGGCGAGATCGCGCGCGCTGTCGATGCGATGAGATCCCGGCACATGTCCTTGGTCGTATGCGTCGTGGCGCTCGTCGACTTCGATCACGACGACGTTCGGGTCGTCGATGTGTCGCTCGAGCCACGATGCGTCGACGACTGGCTTCATCGATCAGGCGATCGACGCAGGCACGAGCAACTCGAATGCCGAGCCTTCGATCGCGCGAGCGTCGATCCCAGCACGACGAAGCGCGCTGGCCACAACGCGAGCGCGGTACCCGGAGACGCACGCGAGGGCGAGCGGCCCGTCGGGCGCGAGGGACGGATCGCCAAGCAGCAACGAACCGGGGATCGCAACGGCGCCGGGCATCGGCTGTTCGCGCACCTCAGCGGGATTGCGAACGTCCACGAGCGTGCGTCGCCCTTCGCGAACGTCGGAGACGAGGTCGCCTTCGGTCGGCGCGCCAACGGCGGGTTCGGTCGCGAGCTCGGACGCCGCGACCCATCCGGCGGCGCCTGGCTCGAACACGTCGAGCAGCATCGCATTCGCGTCGTTGGCGCGATCGGCATCGTCGGCGACGAGGATCACGCGCGGCGCGCCGTGCGCGGCCATGCCGGCCCACACCGTGAACGCCGGACCGGGCGGCAGCTCGATCGCCCCCGCCGCGAGCGGATAGTCGGCGCTCCGGTCGCGCACGTCGAGCAAGACGTCGTCGTCGCGCAGGTCCCCTGGGGCGAGGCACGGCGCGTCGAATCGCTCCACGGGCGCGACGCCGCGCATGTTCGCTGCGCGCGTGGTGGGCCAGAACTTTGGAACGGGTGGCAACCCGGCTCTATCGAGCCAGTCCTCGATCCCCAGATCGCGTGCGCGAAGCATCGACGCGATCGCCTGGTTGGCGGATCGCTGCTCGCCGATGGTCGTGCTCGTGCCGGGCGCGATCGCTCCGGCGCAGAGCGAGCCCGCGACGTGGGTGGGCAGCACGAGCACGTCGTCGTCCTCAGCCTCGACGAGATCGAGGATCGTCGAGGCGAGCGCGGTCGCGTGGCGACCGACTCGTTCCGGGCCGCCAAGCAGATCCGGTCGACCCACGTCGCCCACGAGCAGGCTGCCGCCGCTGAGGATCGCGATCGTCTCGCCGTCGCGCACGCGAACCGCGGTGTGCTCGGGGGTGTGACCGGGCGTGTGCAGCAGCGTGACCTCGACGGTCGGACCGAGTTCCAGGACGTGGCCGTCGCGGGTTGGAATCGCGTCATAGCCGACGGTCGAGCCGATCGGCGCCAGCGCGGTCGCGCCCAGGGCGATCAGCGCGGACAATCCGGAGAGGTAGTCGTTGTGCCCGTGCGTGTCGAGGACCCACGCGATCGTGGAGCGCTGCTTCGCCGCCGCCTCGAGCAGCGTGGACACGTCGCGGGGCGGATCGACCACCATGGAAATTCGCGTCTCGGGATCGGTCACGAGGTACGAGGCGTGGCCGAGCTGGGGATTGTGGAACTGCTCGATCATGGCGAAATCCTCCTTGCCTTCTTTTCCTACCTGTTTAGTAGGGTATACTTTGGGCCGACCCGAGTCAACCCGACTCGCACGACTGCACCAAGGAGGCAAACGCCATGCGCCGAGCGCGACCGATCTACCTTGATCACCCCGCCACCACGCCGTGCGATCCACGCGTGATCGACGCGATGCTGCCGTGGATGCAACAACAGTGCGCGAACGCAGGCCAGTCGGGTCATGCGCCGGGCCGGGCGGCCGCGGCGGCGGTGGAACTCGCCCGCACGAACGTGGCGGCAACGCTCGGATTGCACGACAGTGGCGGCGTGCTGTTCACGTCCGGAGCGACCGAGGCGAACAACCTCGCGCTGCTCGGCAGTTCGATCCGACCAGGCGAAGTCGTGGTGATCGGCGCGACCGAGCATCCCTCCGTGCTCGCGCCTGCGCGCGTGCTCGCCGCGCGCGGCGCGAAGCTGCGCATCGTGGGCGTGGACCACGACGGGCGCCTACGACTCGACGAACTCGAATCCGCGCTCGAAGGCGGCGCGGCGCTCGTGTCGGTGCAGGCTGTGAACAACGAGACCGGCGTGATCCAACCCGTCGCGGCGATCGGCGCCGCCGCACACGCCGTGGGTGCGGCGTTTCACGTGGACGCGGTGCAAGCGTTCGGCAAGGTGCCGCTCGACGTGCACGGCCATGGCATCGATCTCGTGACGATCTCCGGCCACAAGGTCGGCGGCCCGCAAGGCATCGGCGCGCTCGCCGCTCGCGAACCCGCGCGCGTTCGCGAGCTCGCGCCGCTGCAGCACGGTGGCGGTCAGCAGCTCGGCATTCGCCCCGGAACCCTGAACGTGCCGGCGATCGTCGGGCTCGGCCATGCCGCAGGCGTGCTGCGAACGAGCGGCCGCGACGAAGCCGAGCGCATGCGCAGCCTGCGCGATCGACTCGAGCGCGCGATCGCGGGACGGCTCACCGGCGTCACCGTCAACGGTGGAGGCGTGCGACGATCACCGTCGATCTCGAGCATCACCGTCGACGGGATCGTCGCACGCGACCTGCTCGAGGACCTCGGCGCGGTCGCCGCGTCCACCGGAAGCGCGTGCAGCGGCGGCGCGCCGTCCCACGTGCTGCGCGCAATGGGTCGCACCGACGCGCAGGTGGCAGGCTCGATGCGCCTCGGCATCGGACGCACGACCACGATCGACGAGATCGACGCGGCCGCGGAGCTGCTCGTGGACGCGGTCGCCTCCGCACGCGGGCGCCGCCGAACGCGACGACTCGTCATCACCGCCTGACGTGCGCCATCCACCCCCGCGCCACCCAGCCCGCGCCACCTAGCCGCAATTCCCTCCACCCCTTGGGACAAATTGCGTTTCGGTGGACGAATGGCGCGACGCTACGCTGACTCGAGCGCGAGGTGCGGACGCAGGCGATGCATCGTGTCGGCGATCACCGCTTCGTCGAATGGATCGCCGAGGCCTGCGTCCGTGACCATCTGGCGGAACGACTTCGTGCCGCCGGTGTCGCACAGCTGCAGGTATGTGTCGATCGCGGCCTGTTCGTCCTCGAGCGAGCGCAGCCACAGCTGCCAGCTCACGATGCGCGCGAGCGCGTAGTCGAGGTAGTAGAACGGATACTGGAACACGTGCAGCTGCAGCAGCCAGCGGTTGCCGGCATACCACTCGTCCACGTCCCAATCGATCGCAGGCTGGAAGCGGCGCGCCGCGGCCTCCCATGCGGCAGCTCGGCCAGCTGCGTCGAGATCGCCGTCGTAGATGCGGTGTTGCAGCTCGTCGATCGCGGCCATGTACGGCACGACGTCCAGCGTGGAGCGCAGGTGTTCCACGCGGAAGTGCTCGAGTTCGTCGCCGAAGAACGGCGCGAGGTACGGCATGGCGAGCAGCTCCAGCGACATCGAATGGATCTCGCACGCCTCCATCGTGGGGTGCTGCAGGTCCGGCGGTTCGATGTCGCGGCTGCGCCAGCCTTGGAGCGCATGACCATACTCGTGCACGAGCGTCTTCACATCGTCGTGCGCGCCCACCGAATTGCAGAAGATGAAGGGGACACGTTCCCAGCCGAAGCCGCCGCAGAACGCGCCGGTGCCCTTTCCGGGGCGCGCGGGCAAGTCGACGAGTCCCTCGTCCACGAGCATGCGCCACGGCGCGCCGAACGCCTCGCCCATCGCGTCGAACGTTTCGCTGGCGGCGTCGAGCTCGCCGTCGATCGACACGTGCAAGTGGGGCGGCGGTTCGGGCATGATCGCCACGTCCGCGGGGTGCAGGCGATCCGTGCCGAGCGCGGCGGCTTGCACGAGTTGCAGCTCGGTGGCGATCGGCACGACGTGCTGCTGGATCGCGTGCCGCACATGGGCCGCGTCCTCGGGCGTCCAATCGAAGCGGCGCATTTCGAGGTAGCGCAGGTCCACGTACGACGGCTGGTCCAGATTCTTCGCCATCTGGCCGCGCAGCTCGCGCGCCTCGTCGAAGATCGCCTGCAGCTCGCGCTCGTGCTCGCGCACGTAGTCCATGCGCGAGCGCCACGCGGCATGCCGTTCGTCGCGATCGGGGTCGAGCGCGGCCTTCGCGCCGAAGCTGAGTGGGTGGGTCTCGCCGCGCCACGTGAACGTGCCCTTGCCGAAGATGCGCGTGTGGCGCATCAGCACCCCGCTCAGCTCGGTGCGCAGCGCGGTGTTCACGGGCGCGTGCGCGCGGCATGCGCCCTCGAGCTGACGCAGGTACAGTGTGCCGAATCGGTCGGTGAGCGCGTCGGCGACAGGGGCCGCGACGATCGCGCGCGCGACTTCCATCGAGGCGTCGGTGATCGTGGGCGACACTTGTCGCGTCCAACGCTCGTACGCCTCGGTGACGGCGGCGTCATCGGTCTGTTGGCGATACGCGATCGCCACGCGCGAGCCGTGCGTGTCGATCAGCGCTTCGAGTTCGCTGGTGCGCAGCACCACGTCGATCCACGCATCGGGGCTCTCGCCGGCTTCGCCGCACGCGGCGAGGATCTCGTCGTAGCGAGCGCGAATCCAATCGGCGTCGAGCTGCTCGGGCAGGTCCGAGGGCAGCCAATTGGGCGTGCGGGCGAGGTGCGAGAGATCCGGGAGGTACTTCGTCGTCGTCATGCCTCGGGCGATGCCCGTTCGACGCGCTGGCGAATCCCGTCGCGCGGTCAGGCGCGGTCTGGGTCGATCGCGGCGATCGTGTTGTCGATCAGCTCCTGGCGCCCATGCTCGATGGCTCGCTGCAACACGCCGTGCTCGTCCACCTTGTACTGCCCGACACGCTCCAGCCTGGGCGAGTACGCATGAATGGTGACGGCTGGCGTGCCGCTGCCATGCGCCACGGAGTGGATGTAACCCGCAGGACCCTGGCGGCTCACGCCGGGAGTCATCTCGATCGTGGTGGCGCCGGACGGCAGCAGCATCTGCCGCTCGATCACGCTGCCCTGCGCCGAGCACAGTCCCACGCCGGAAACGTCATGGTCATGGAACCCTGTGTGCTGGCCCGGCATCCAGCTGAGCACCCACACGTCGATGCGGTCGTCTTCGTACAGCAGTCGATAGCGTCGACGCTCCTCGTCCACCACCACGAGCGGGCCGAACAACGACTCGTCCTGCGCGATCGTGCGCACGAGCGATTCGAGCTCGTCGCAGTCGAGCACGCCGGTGTGTGGCATCAGCGAGGCGCAACGCGCGGCGAGCTCTGCCGGCGGCGCGGTGACTTCGTTCCACTGCTGCGGCGTGATCTCGTTGTTGCCAGTGGACGACGGCGAGCTGGTAGGCGGGTTCATCGAATCCATTGTAGCTGCGCGCGCCCAATGCGCCGCGAACCAGTCCGATCAACGCGTGACGACGTTGCGCCAGGGAATCGGCGAACCGAGGATCATCGACGTCGTCGTCTTGCCGAACTGATTGAGCGACGTGGTGAGGCGATCGAGCTCGGCCATGCTGCCAACCTGCACGCGCAGCAGCACTGTCTCCTCGCCCGTGAGCGTGTGGCACTCCACGACTTCGCCGCGATCCTGCGCGAACGCGACGAGCCGTTCGACCCGCTGCGGCGTGGGCGTGGCGACCCGCACGAACGCGCCGATGCCGCGTCCAACGCGCTCTGGGTCGATCCACGCGCCGTAGCCGGTGATCACGCCGGCGCGCTCCATGCGGCGCACGCGCTCGCGGGCCGCAGGCGCGGTCAGGGACACGCGCCGGCCGAGCTGCGCCCACGTGATGCGAGCGTCGCGTTCGATCTCGCGAATGATCGCGCGATCGGTGGGATCGAGGTTGATCGGGGCGGGAACCAAGGAAGGCACGGCGGTCATGGGCATACGGTAGCGGAGAATCGTGAAAATTTCGCGAAATTGGGGTTTGCTGGCCGGATGATGTATGACAAATGGCCCATGATGCGTTGATTCATGCGCGGTTCTTTCGAATCGGAAGCGGGATCGGCCGAACACTTTCGATCGCCCATTGGGGTGGTGGCGACCGTCGCCTACCGTGTCAGGCATGCACGGAAAAACTACTTCAACCTCACTCATGGTCGCCTGCTTGCTCGTCACATGGCTGGTCTGGGGATCGTCGTTCGCGGCGATCTCGTGGACACTCGAAGCGCTGCCGCCGCTGCTCTTGATGGCGACTCGATTCATGGTTGCTGGCGCGATCGCGACGATCGTGGGCGCTCGACTCACGCGCCGTTCAGGCGGCCCTCGCCCAACACGGCGCGAGTGGCGTGACGCGTCCATCGTCGGCACGGGATTCGTGGCGATCGGCATGGGCGCCACGAGCTGGGCGGCGTCGCACCTGTCGTCGAGCATCACCGCGCTGCTGGTGGCCACCGCCCCGGTATGGCTCGTGACGTTCCAGTGCTTCGGGCCTCGCCGCAGGCCGTTGAACGCCGTCGTGTTGGCTGGCCTGCTCGCGGGCATTGGCGGCATGGCGCTGCTGGTCGCGCCTGGTGCAGGCGAGGCGATCGACCTTCGCGCTGCAATCGTGCTCGTGGCGGCGAATGGCGTGTGGGCAGCGACGTCGCTGTTCGCCCGATCGGCGACGCGACCGTCGTCGCTCGTTCAGGGCGTGGGCATGCAAATGCTCGCGGGTGGCACGCTGCTCGCTATCGCATCCGCGGCATGCGGGGAATTCGGAGCGGTGCGCTGGTCCAAGCTCGGCGCGCTCGCAACCTGCAGCTGGGTATACCTCGTGCTCGCGGCGTCGTTGGGCGGGTTCCTCGCCTACGGCTGGCTGCTCGAGCACGCGTCGACGACGATCGCGTCCACGTTCGCGTTCGTCAATCCGCTCGTCGCGGTCGGCATCGGCGCGGCAGCGCTTGGGGAGACGATCGATCAACGGGTGTTGACGGCGACCGCGGCGATCGTCGCGGCCGTCGTGCTCATGATGGTCGGAGAAGCGCGAGTCGCAGCACCCGTGCGGCGCGATCGAATCGGGATGGCGAGCGCGGCACGGCCCGTGGCGCTGGCAGGTCGCGGCGGCCGCAAGCTCGGATGGTCGCCTGCGCCCACGCCGTCGTTCGCCGCTCGACGCGAGCCTCGCCCCCTGCGCGCGACCGACGGCATGGACGCGCTCGCGATCGATCGCGCGCTCGAACGCTTCGAGGCCTGAGCGCTATCGTCGCAGTGCGATCAAGCGGCAGCGACGCGCGCGACGCCGAGATGCGCGTCGTTGAGCCGATCGAAGCCGCCGAACTGGTTCACGGCGACGCCAGCGAGCGCGGCCGCCGCCCCGAGTTGCGTGACCGGCGTGGGAACGAGCAGCAACGCACCGCCCACCACGCTGAGCACTGCGCCGCGACCGTCTTTGGTGGTGATCAGCGCCTGCGCGCCCTGCTCGCTCACGAGCTTCGCGCCAGCCATCGCACCCGCGCCGATCGTGACGATCGGCAGCGCCTTCGACAGGAATCCCGCGGCACGACCGAGCCATGATGCCTTCGGGATCGCATTCGCGACGGCCCGAGCTGGCTTCTCCGCCAATGCAAGGCCTTGCGCCAGGTGCGCGGATCCGCTCGCGCCGCCGGCGACAGCAGTCGGCACGTTTTGGGGTATCGACGAAGCCAGTGTCGCCGTGGCGTTGCCTGCGGTGGCCGCCGTGGTCTCGGCAGCGGACGCCACGCCGTCCAACGCTCCGCCCACGGCCGTCGCGGCGGCCATGGCGCCATGGGAGATCGTCGAGAGCGAGAAGTCCATCGCCGTGTCATCGACTTTGCATGCAGGGATGTTGCACCATTGAGGCCAACTCGTGGCCGCAACGTCCCGTCTCGTCTCGAGTTGTCAGGATGCGTGACGCAATGACGTCGCACCACCACGGACGCTTCGCTCCCAGCCCCACCGGCCGCTTGCACCTGGGCAATCTGCGCACCGCCCTGATCGCGTGGTTGCACGCGCGCAGTCATGGTGGACGCTTCTCGCTGCGCGTCGACGACCTGGACCCGGATCGGGCGCGCCCCGAACACGAGCGACGACAGATCGCCGACCTCGCAGCGATCGGCATCGACTTCGACGGCGACCCGACTCGCCAATCGACGCGTCTCGATCGGTATCGCGAAGCGCTCGTCCAGCTCGCGTCCGACGATCGCACCTATCCGTGCTTCTGCAGCCGCGCCGAAGTGCTTGCCGCCGCGAGCGCGCCGCACGACAGCGATGGCGTGGAGGCACCGTACCCAGGAACCTGCGCGCGATTGTCGAGCGTCGAAAGCGCACGCCGCGTCGCTGCCGGCGATCCGCATTGCGTGCGCGTGCGCGCGCGTGGGCAGCGAATCGGCTTCGACGATCTGCTCTTGGGCCATGTGGAAGCGGTCGTGGACGACTTCATCGTTCGCCGACGCGATGGCGTCCCCGCGTACAACCTCGCCAGCCCGATCGACGAATCCGATCTCGAGATCGACGAGGTGCTGCGCGGCGCGGACCTCGCCTCCACCACGCCTCGGCAGCTGTGGATCGCGCGCGAGCTGCGCTTGCGCGTGCCGACCTTCGCCCACGTGCCGCTCGTGGTGGGCCACGACGGCGAACGGCTCGCGAAACGGAATGGTGCACGCAACCTGGACGAACTCGGCGCCGCCGGCATGAGCGCGGAAGGCGTCCGGCAGTTGCTCGTCGCGTCGTTGGGCGACGCGGTCACCGCCGACGGGTTCGATCTGAGCCAGCTTCCACGCGCTCCGTGGCGAGTTCCTTCCATTGCCTGATCGAGCGATCGGCCCGCGCGTCGCTATAGTCCGTGGACCACAGCAGCGACCGCGCACGCCGAGGAGCCCGCGATGCAGTCCCCCCGAATTCGTACGCGACTGGTCGTCATGTCGCTCTCTGTGCTCGCGATCACAGTCGCAGCCCCCGCCGCGCATGCCGCGCCGGTGACCGCTCAGATCGTGAACGGCAGCAGCGTGGACGACGCGACGTTCCGTTCGCGCTGGCCGTTCATCGTCACGCTCGTGAACTCGAAGGCGCAGGACCAATTCGACGGGCAATTCTGCGGAGGGTCGCTGATCGACGATCAGCACGTGGTGACCGCGGCGCATTGCGTGACGCCGCGCGCGGGCGCGACGGCCGCGCCAACGTCGCTTACCGTGGTGGCGAACACCAGAACGCTGTCGTCGACGTCGATGGGGTCCGGCGACTCCGAAGCGCGGCGCGTTGCTGAGGTCTTCGTCAACCCGCGCTTCGGCGTGAACGCGCTCGACGGATTCCACGACGACGTGGCGGTGCTGCGCCTCGCGTCTCCCATCGCGAACGCGTCGACGATCTCGCTCGTGCAGCCGTCGGAAGATTCGCTCTGGGGCGCTGGCGCGGGCGGCGTGAACGCGTCGGTCGCCGGGTGGGGCGACACCGACCCCCTCGCAAAGCGCTCCCCGGCGCTGCGCTTCCCGACGACGCTTCGGCAGACGACGATTCCGTTGCAGTCGGACGCGCAATGCTCCTCCACCAAAGGCGGCGGCTACGGACTGGCCTTTGAACGCGCGACCAATCTGTGCGGCGGCACGCTGCAGAGCGGCTCGACGCTGGGCACCGATTCGTGCCAAGGCGACAGCGGTGGACCGTTGATCGTGCAGGCGAGCGATTTGAGCTGGCGCCTCGCAGGCATCGTGTCGTGGGGCGAAGGCTGCGCTCAGCGCAACTTCGGGGCGTACTCGCGCATCGCCTCGCTTCGCGACTGGATCGCCACGATTCCCGGCGCGACGGGCGGCGACGGCGCCGCAAACGCGGGACCCGGCGGCACGCTGCGCGTGCGCGAACTGCGCCAAACGGGCGGCGACTTCTCGAGCGTGCGCTTGGCGTGGTCGCCTGATCCGTCGGGCGCGCAGCCCGAGCGGTACGGCGTGTGGCTGCGTGGATTGTCCAGCGGCGAGCAGGTGGAGTTCTTGCAAGCGGTCACCACCAGCACGTCGATTCGGTTGGACGCGGCGCCCACGCGACGTGCGAACGCGTACTTGTGGATCGTTCGACCGCTCGGGTCGGACGATTCGGCTGGCCCGACCGCGGCGCTTCGAGCAGGACCCACGCCCGACGCGATCGCGCCGACCACGCCCGCGCGCGCATGGATGGTTCGTCGCGGCGCGCGGTCGATCACCGTCACTTGGGCGGCGGCGATTGATCGCGGCGCGGGCATCGAGCGCTACCAAGTGCAGCGCCACGCGGCGGGAAGCGGCGCCTCGTGGAGCGCCGTGGACTTCGCAGGCTCGCGACCCGGTCGCCTCACGCTCCGGGTCGCGGCCGCGAGCCGGACGGCGATTCGCGTACGCGCGATCGATCGCGCCGGAAACGTCGGGCGCTGGCGTCAGTCGCCGGCGTTCTCCCCGCTCAGCTGATGCCGATCACTTCGAGGCGCATCGTGCCGCGGGGCAGCTGTACCTCGACGGTGTCACCGATCGTCGCCTCCATCAGCGCCGATCCGATTGGCGATTCGTAGGACACCTTGTTCTCGAGCGGATCGGCCTCGGAAACGCCGGTGACGATCCACGTCTCGTCCTGCATCGATCCGTCCTCGCGCACGACCACTTTCGAGCCGACGGTGACGCGATCGCTGCCGGACGCCTCCACCACCTTTGCGGTGCGCAGCTGCCCCTCGATCACCTGAATGCGTGTCTCCAGGAACCCTTGTTCCTCTTTCGCGGCGTGATACTCGGCGTTCTCCTTGAGGTCGCCGAGCTCGCGCGCAGCCTTGATCTTCGCGGCCATCGCCGGTCGCTTCGCCTGCAGCGTGTCCAGTTCGGCGCGAAGCGCTTCGAGGCCTTCGGGGGTGAGGAGCGTGTCGTTGTTCATGGAACCCGTCCTACCGGAGCGCGCGCATCGCAAAACCCGAACCCGCTCGGATTTCGCCACAATCCATGAATGCGTGGATCCGGGGTCAAGGATCATGCCGTCGCGTGCCGATAGGGCACGCATGCTTCCGGCTTCGCACCTGGCCGGCTCGTCGACGAACCCGCCGGCGACCGTTGTTCGCGCGCTTTCCACGTTCCTCTTGGCGTTGGTGGTGTCGCTCGTTGGTGCGGCAACCTCCCACGCCGCGGACACGCTGACGACCGATTCGGGATACACCGTGGAAACCGGGGCGTGCGGTCAGCTCGGACAAAGCGATCAGAACGGCGTCTACTACACCATGTGCGGCGCGGCGATTCGTCGCTGGGACATCAACGGCACGAGGCTCGCCGACATCACGCTCCCGTCGTCGCTGCTCAATGCCCGCGACGTGGCGCCCTCTCCCGACGGTGCATATCTGTACGTATCGCAAGGCACCGCGTCGCCGGCACGACTCAATCGTCAAGCGAACGGCAGCTACACCTTGGACGCGACGTGGCGGCTCGCGCAGTTCACGTACTGGAACACGAAGTGGACGCCGATCGGCTGGGCGCTCCAGACGGACGGGCGCGGCGACATCTACGTTTCGAACGGTTCGTATTGGACTGGCGCGGCGGTGCAAACCTCGATCGCGAAGTATCACCCCGACGGCAGCTTCGTCACCGCATTCGGCGACTACGGCACCGAACCGGGCAACTGGATCGTGAACATGGACGTCACCGTGAGCCGCGACGGTCGACGGGTGTACGTGGGCGAGAACTGCGGCACGGCGTGCGACTATGCCGATCCGAACTACTCCGCCTCGCGCGTGACTCGCTATGACTTCAACGCGGGCGGCACGTACCGTTTCAGCCGCATCATCAGCGCGCAGGGGCCGATGGACGGCAACAAGTTCCCTCGCTGCACGAGCGCGGGCGCGACGCACAGCTCGTATTCGCTCGCGATGGACTACGCGGAGAACCTGTATGTGACGAGCACGACCTGCGGCATGATCCAGATGTTCGACACGGACGAGGATCCAGCGAAGGACGTGTTCGTGAAGACGGTGGCGACGTACGCGGACCCCGCAACCGCGAGCGGAATCGTCGGCGTGAAAAACCACTATCTCAGCGTGGACTGGGCGGGCCGCATCACCGCGCACGAGTGGACACGTCGCTTCATCCCGAAGACGATCAAGGTGCCCACGTTGCCGCTCCCGGCCCTCGCGCCGCTGCCCGAACCGGACACAACCGCGCCCGTGGTGTCGGCGATCACGCTGCCGGCGACCACGTCGAAGCAGACCGTTGACGTGACGATCGCCGCGACCGACGACGTGGCCGTCACCGAAATGCAGTTGGCGCGCGAGGATGGCACGTGGGGTCCGTGGCAACCGTTCGCGAAGACGGTCGCGTACGCGTTGAGCGACGGCTACGGCGCCAAGGGCGTGTACGTGCGCGTGCGAGACATGGCCGGCAACGAGTCGAACGCGGTGTACAAGACCGTGAGCTACGCGGCCGATGGCGGCGACGGCGGCGCGGCGCCGGTGGGCGACAAGGCCGATCCGGTGGTCAGCGCGGTGAGCGTGCCCGTGCTCACCGCCACGCGCGACGTGAGCGTGACGATCACGGCCACCGACGACACTGGCGTGACGCTGCTGCGACTTGCGAACGAGGACGGCAACTGGAGCGCGTGGAAGACGTTCGCCGCGGTGACGCCGTGGCAACTGAGCGCCGGCAATGGGGCGAAAGCTGTGTACGTGCAGGTGCGCGACGGCGCGGGCCGCGAGTCGAACACGATGATGGCGCGCTCGAGCGTGCAGCCGGATGCGCCGGCGCAGCCTCCCGCGGGCGGCGCACCCGACGCCACGCCGCCGGTGCTCTCCAAGCTCGAGCTTCCCGCCGAGACGACCGCGCAGACGATCACTGCGAATCTCACGGCGACCGACGACGTGGGCGTGGCGCAAGTGCGCTTCGCCAACGAGGACGGCACGTGGGCTGGATGGCAGACCTGGGCCGCGTCGAAGCAGTGGAAGCTGACCGACGGCTATGGCGCGAAACTCGTCTATGCGCAAGTTCGCGACGCGGTGGGCAACGAGTCGGCGGTGCTGAACGCGCGCACCTCCTTTGCGAAGACCGCGCAAGCGGCGGGACCCACGGACGCGGCTGATCCGGCGCTCACGTCCGTGACGCTCCCGGCGACCACTGCCGTTCGCGGCATCACCGTCACCCTCGCCGCGACGGATGACATTGGCGTCACCCAGGTGCGCTTCGCCAACGAGGATGGCGAGTGGGGCGCGTGGCAGACGTATGCGACCGGCGTTACGCAACAGCTCACGGCGGGAACCGGCTTCAAGGTCGTCTATGCGCAGGTGCGTGACGCCGCCGGACGCGAATCCAACGTCTTGTTCGCCCGAACGCAGGTGACTGCCTGATGCGCCCCTATCGCCGACAACTCATGGTGCTGCTGCCGTTGCTGGGCGTCGTCGCGCTCGTGGCGCAGATCGCCGGCGTGGGCACAACCGAGCAGTCGAATCCGAAGATCCCGAAGGCGAAGACGTTGGCGATCGTGCCGGGCGGATCGGTGCCGGACATCACGTCCACGACGCTCGGCTCTGCATCGGTCAAGGCTGGCGAAGGCGACGTGGTTCGCATGCGCGCGACGGCGAAGGTGCGCGTTGCCAAGCTCGCGTCGAAGCAGGTCGCGCAAGTCGTGTGCGGCATCCGCTATTCGCGCGACGGCGACGCGTCGTGGACGCTCGGCACGCCCTACGAGACGGTGCAGCTCACGAAAAAGCACCCGTCGGAAACCGTGTCGATCTCGCGCACGTTCGACGCGCCGGCGAAGGATCGCTATCGCGCGCGGGTCGCGTGCCATGTGTCCGCGCCACAGTCGCGCGTGAAGGTGACAGCCACTGGCTCCGTCACCACGAAGATCGGCCTGCCGGACGGCGCCGCGGTACCCGTGGCCTGACAACTCGTCGCCGAAATGGCAGACCTGTTGGGCGAAATCGGCGACGAGTTCGGATGATTCAGGCTGCGTCGAGGCCGGTGGCGTGCAGGGCACCGTCGATCGCGGCGAGCGCGGCTGAGTCGCCGGTCCAGATCGAGCCGCCTTGACGGCGGATCGACGCGACGAGTTCGCGCCACGAGCCCCCGTCGCGCCATGCGGACGAATCGCGAATCACGGCCCAGAGCAGTTGTTCGGCACGTTCGCGACCCACCGTCGCGCGCAGCGCACGGAACGTCGCGCTCACCACGCCACCGCCCGCGTGCTCTTCCACGCCGGGGCGGATCGCGTCTTGGTAGCGCGTCACCACGCTCGCGAGCGCGGGGCCGCTCGTCTCGTGCGAGCCCAGCTCGCGAATGGATCCGCGGTAGCGACCGCTGGCGTCCTGCTTGAAGAACTCCTCGCCGAGCGTGTCGTCGCCGGTGGCGAGGATCGCGGCGGCATCGGCCATCCCTTCGAGGATCGCCGGATTGGGCTTCGCCGATTCCGCCATCTTCCCGAACTGCACGACGTGCGTGAGCTCGTGCACGGCGGCGTCCACCGTGATCAGCACGTCGGCGCGGCCGCGACCGCCGGTGCGCGACGCGAGCGCGTTGCGACTGCCCACGGCGATCTGTCCGTTCGTTGCCCATGGGCCGTTCGAATCAGCGTCGGAGTCGCGAAGGAGCAGGTGCACCGCAGTTCCGGCGTCGTCGATGCCAGCCAGGTGCGCGCGCTCGCGCAGCAATCGAACTGCTTCCACGACCGCCAGCACGGCCATGCGCTCGCTGGCGGTGAGCCGCGAATCGGCGAGCGCGTGCGCGGCCGTGCCCACGCGTCGAGTTCGTCCCTTGGGCGCGGGAAGGTCGACGATCACGCTCGCGAGGTCCTGCTCGCTCGGAGCAGAACCAGTGGCAGCGGCGGCGGTGACGGAACGCACGGTCATCGTGCGCCCTGCATCGGCATCCCGCGCACGCGTGCTTGATGCGCCCAGACCAACCACGAACACGTGCAGTCGCACCCGCGCGAATCGGATACGATCGCCAGCCGTGCCGACGCCCTCCGACATCGCCATCCGCGCCGACCATGCCTCCCGCACGTTCCACGTGCCGGTGCGCGAGCCAGGCCTGCGCGCCAGCATGCGGGCGATCGTGCGCCGCAGCACCCGCGAGGTGCGCGCGGTGCAGGACGTGAGCTTCGAGATCCCGCGTGGCGAGGTGGTGGGATTCCTCGGCCCCAACGGCGCCGGCAAGACCACCACCCTGAAGCTGCTGAGCGGGCTGCTGCACCCCACGGGCGGCTCCGTGGACGTGCTCGGCTTCCGCCCCCAGGATCGCGACCATGCCCTGCTGCGCCGCATCGCGCTGGTGATGGGCAACCGCCAGCAGCTGCACTGGGACATCCCCGCGCAGGACTCCTACGAGATGCTGCGCGCGATCTACGACGTGCCGACCGACCGCTTCCAGGCGACGGTCGACGAGCTCTCCCAGCTGCTGCGACTCGACGGGCTGCTCGACAAGCCGGTACGTCAGCTCTCGCTCGGCGAGCGCATGAAGTGTGAGCTCGCCGGCTCGCTGCTGCACCGCCCCGACGTGGTGTTCCTCGACGAGCCCACGCTCGGACTCGACGTGCAGGCCCAGCGCCGCGTGCGCGAGTTCGTCGCCGAGTACGCCGCCTCCACGGGCGCCACGATCCTGCTCACGAGCCACTACATGGCCGACATCGAGGCGCTCGCCGAGCGCGTGCTCGTGATCCACCACGGCACGCTCCAGTTCGACGGCCCTCTGCGCGAGCTGGCCGCACGCACGAGCGATCGCAAGCGCGTCACCCTCGAGGTCGAAGGCGGTGCAGGTTCACTGCGTGCTCGTGCGAACGAGATCGGCGACGTGGTCGACGCCGACGGCAATGAACTCGTCGTTGAGGTGCAGCGAAGCGAGCTGCGCGCCTCGCTCGCGGCGCTGCTCGACCTGCCGGGCGTGCTCGACTTCACCGTGGAGGACGAACCGATCGAGCACGTGATGGAGCGCGTGTTCGAACGCGCGGCGGAGACGACCTCGTGACGCGCACGTGGCGAGGGTTCGCCGGCGCGCTTCGCGCGAACCTGCTCGTGCGCATGCAGTACCGCGCGAACCTCGCGATCTGGGCGTTCACCGGCGTGCTGCAGGTCGTCGTCTACATGAGCGTGTGGCGCGCCGTGGCCGATGCCTCGGGCGGCTCCGCGTCCGGCTTCACCGCTGCCGAGTTCGCCGGCTACTTCTGCGCGTTCCTCGTGGTGCGCGAGGCCACGTACTCGTTCATCGCCTGGCACATGTCCAGCTACGTGCAGGACGGCAGCATCGCGACGATGCTCGCCCGCCCGCAGCACCCGGTGCTCGTGCTCGTGTCCGAGATGACCTCGTACCGGATGCTGAGCATGCTGCTGATCGTGCCGATCGCCGGCGTGCTGTTCGTCGCCTTCGACGCCACCGTGCACACCACCCCGCTCGCCGTAGTCGCCGCGCTCGCACTGCTCCCACTCGGCGCGGGCGTGCGCATGCTCACCGACTCGCTGCTCGGGCTCACGTCCGTGAAGTTCATCCGCATCAGCGGGATCCTCGCCGCCTACTACGCCATCGTCACCTTCTTCAGCGGCCAGTTCGCGCCACTCGCCGCGCTCCCGGACTGGATGCAGCAGATCGCCAGGGCGCTGCCGTTCTGGTGGGTCACGGGCCTGCCCGCCGAGCTGCTGATCGGCCGCGCCGATCCCTCCGAGGCGCTGACAGGTGCGGCCGTGCTCGGTGCATGGCTCGTCGTCTCATGGGTCGCGCTCCAGGTGGCCTGGCCGCGCGCGATGCGCATCGCGGAGACGGTGGGCGGCTGATGGGCGAGCTTCGCCGGACCGCACGGATCTTCTGGGTGCACGCCCGCGTGAGCCTGCTCGCCGAGCTGCAGTACCGCACCGACGCGTGGGCGCGGCTGATCTCCACGATCGCGCTGCTCGCCTCGTCGCTCGCCGCGGTGCTGATCGTGTACTCGCACGTGGATTCGATCAACGGCTGGACCTCGTCCGACCTGATCGTGGTGCTCGGCTCATTCTTCCTGGTGGGCGCGATCACGAACGGCATCGTGCACCTGTCGATGGCCGAACTCGCGAAGGACATCAAGCAGGGCACGCTCGACTTTCGCTTGCTCAAGCCGGTGGACGCGCAGGTGCTCGCGCTCGTGCAGAAGGTCGATCCGTGGCGCATGCTCGACGTGCTCGTGGGCATCGGCCTGGTGGCGTGGGGCATGGCTCACGCCGGACCTGACAGCGCGCTCGGCACGCTCGGAGCGGTCGGCGGCGCGCTCGCGATGCTGCTCGCAGCGACGATCGTGATCGCCGGATTCTGGCTGCTGATCACCTGCATCGCGTTCTGGACGGTCCAGGGCGAGGGGATCCTCTGGGCGCTCGACGACATGTTCGAGCACCTGCGCTGGCCGATCACGATCTTCGGACCGGCGCTGCGCGTGGCGCTGATGACGGTGTTCCCGGCCGGACTCGCGATCACGGTTCCGGCGCAGGCGCTCACCGGCCGCCTCGGCGCCGGCATGACACTGGTGACGATCCTGGTCGCGGCGACGTTCGCGATCGCCGCCCGACTCGCGTGGCGCGCGGCGCTGCGACGCTACGAAGGCGCGTCGGGGTAGCGGGCGAGCAACTGGACCCCGCCCCCCGCACCCGTGCTCACCACCCATCCGCGATTTCGTCCAACAGTCGGGTCAAATTGCAGATGGGTGCCGCGGGCACGTTCACGCTTCTGCGATTTGTCCCGAGGGGTGAAGGGAATTGCGGATGGGCGGGCGCGGTGCACGACAGACCACGCGCCGAGGCGTGCGATGCGCACCGAGCGGGAACAGGCCCGAGGTGCAGCGAGACGACGACTTCGACGACTTCTTCTCCGACACTGGCGACGCGGCCAGCGACGCGAACGAGTCAGTGTCCGAGCCGTTGCCGCGGATGTTGCCGCCACGCTTGGGCATGCTCGCCGAGCTGAGCGACGAGGAGTTCGACGCGGTCGCGCGCGCGGCGAAGCTGCAGCATCTGGCACCGGATACGATCGTCTTCCGGCAAGGCGACGAGGCGGACCGATTCTTCATCCTCGTCGATGGTGCTGTTGAGGTAGAACGCGACGGCGCGGTGCTCGCCACGCTCGGACCGGGCGCGTTCTTCGGCGAGAGCGCATTGCTCGTGAAGGGCCGTCGCTCTGCGACGATCACCACGGTTGCGGCAACGTCGCTGTGGTCGATCAGCTATGCGGCGTTCGACGGCGCGGTATCCCACCACCTGCTCGCGGACGCCGAGCTCGGCGCCGAGGCGGAGCGACGCATCGCCCAGACGCCGGACCACGCGTTCCGGAGCGACGACGCCTGACAAAAGCGGCCGCCGCCCCGGCCGCATGCGGCCACGCAGCGGGCGCATTGCAACGACCCTCGAGTTGCAGTCGAAGCCTTGGATGAGATGTCCAGGCCTCCGCGACATGCCAACCCTTCCGCGATGGA
Organism: Thermoleophilia bacterium; assembly: GCA_039811765.1. Classification (GTDB taxonomy): domain Bacteria; phylum Actinomycetota; class Thermoleophilia; order Gaiellales; family SKUG01; genus JAGQUL01. The sequence goes on from JBDHZF010000001.1 coordinate 61,127, forward strand.
CGGTTATCGCCGGCTCGAGCGCACACGCAATGTTGCCGCTCCCGCACAGGCGATCGCTGCCACCGCGATCGTGGAAGAACGCCCCGCGATCGCCCCGCGTAGGCGTCGCCGCATGGGCCGTCGCCTTGCCGGAGCCGCGCGCCTGATCGCGTTCGCGGCCGTGCTCGCGGTGATCATCGGCACGAGCGTGAGCCTTGCCAGCTCCGATCGCAGCAATCGCGCGCCCGCGCGAACGGAACCGGTCGCCGCCAAGACGGTAGCCCCCGCCAAGACGGCTGCCCCCGTGAAGACTCCATCGACGTCGATGGCGCGCGACACCGCCGTGGAGGTTGATTCGCCCGCGAAGGTCGCTGCGGAAGACGAGACCGCGGCGGAGCCCACCACGGCCGCCGCGCCCACCACGACATCGACGAACAGCGCCACGTCCACGGCGACCGCATCGTCGTTGCCGCGCACCGGCCCCGCCTTCGACGCGCGGCTCGTCGTGCTCGCCGGCGCCGCGCTCTTCCTGTTCGGCATGGCGCTGCAGATCGCGGGCCAACCGTTGCCCGCGCGCAACCGCGCGGCCTGATCCTTCGATATCCCGGTGGACGATTCCTCGGGACGAAGGCGGACACCTCGGATGGCGATTTCACCAACGATGCAACGCGTGATCGCGGGCGCGTCGATCCTTCCCGCGGCGGCGCTGTCGTTGCCCGTGAGCGCGATGTTCCTCGATCACCCCGCCGGTCGCGAGAACTGGATCATCCCCGCGCAGGCGGGCGGCATGCTCGCGATCGGTGCAGGAATCGGCGCGGCGCTCCCCTTGGCCTTCACGCACTCTGGCGCGCGCGGGAAAGCCGCGGCGATTGGCGCCGGCGCGGCGCTCGGCGTGGCCGCGGTTGCCGACGCGGCCTTGTTCTTCGGCATCACCGATCGCTGAGTTCGCGCACGCGACGCAGCTCGCGCGACACGTAGTCGCGGATCTTGCGCATGCCGCCCTCGCGGGCGATCGCGTCCTGCAACGCTTCGAGCTGGTCGGCGACGAGATCCGCATTCGGTTCGAGTCCGCGATCAAGACGACTCGATTCGATGAACTGCGACGGCGATTCGTGCCCGCGCCGCGAGTTGCACGACCCGCATGACGCGACCTCGTTCTCCAGCCGCGTGGGACCACCCTTGATCTTCGGCACGATGTGGTCGCGCGTGGGTCGCGCGTTCGTCTTCGTGAGGTCGTACCCGCACCATGCGCAGCGATGCTCGCCCAGTTCGAGCAAGCGCTCGAGTCGTGCCTGCGGCGCCAGTTGCCTCGTGTCTCGTCCCATCGATCGAGGAGACTACCGCAGCGCGAGCGGCGGTTGCCCCTTGCGCGATTCGCGGATCCATCGCACGGTGGACGAAGCGCCGATCTTGCACGCTCGCCGAACCGCGTGGATGCCGGCCCGCCGAATCGCCAGGGGGGATTTCGCAACGTGACCGTTGCAACCACATCGACTGCGTCGACGATCCCGTCGATCACGCTTGCGCAGGCCATCACGGCGTTGCAGCAGGCAACGGTTGCGCTCACCGCGGCCGTCCAGCAGCTGCAGGCGGCACTGGGATTTGGCGCTTCGGCCGGGGCCGCGACGCTCGGCACGACAGCCACGGACTCGTCCACCGCTGGCGCCGTGGGCGCGCTCGGCGGCGTCGACCAGCTCGGCGAGTCCGCGTCCACCGACACGCCCGAAGAAACCGAGCAGTCCGACACGCCGGAGCAAACCGCGAAGTCCGACACGACCGAGAAGACCGACAAGGCCGACTCCTCGTCGAAGTCGGATCTCGGATCGAAGCTCGTGGCGGAGGGAAAGAAGCATCTCGGCAAGAAGTACGTGTGGGCCGCCGCAGGACCGAACACCTTCGACTGCTCCGGCTTCACGCAATACGTCGCCAAGCACTTCGGCATCAACCTGCCGCACAAAGCGTCCTTGCAAGCGAAGAAGGGCACGGCCGTCGCCAAGAAGGACCTGCAGGCGGGCGATCTCGTCTTCTTCCGCACGGGTCGCGGCATCTCGCACGTCGGCATGTACGTGGGCGACGGCAAGATCATCGAGGCCGCCGGAAAGGGCAAGGACGTGCGCATCTCCAAGCTGAGCGGCAGTTGGTACAGCCAGCATTACGCCGGCGCTCGTCGCCTGAGCAAGTGACGACCACCGCCGAAGCGGCTACGATCGCGCCATGTTCGATCCGATCGTCGTGCATTGCCTCCAGCATTCCGAGCGCGTGCGTCCGCTCAGCGTTGCCGATTGGGCGCGCGAGCGGGGCATCGACCTGCGCGTGATTCGGGTGGACGAGGGCGCGACGCTGCCCGATCCCGCCAGCGTCGAGCGCCTGGTCGTGCTCGGTGGGGGCATGAACACCGACGAAGTCGACGAGCACCCGTGGCTCGCGGCCGAACGCGAGTGGCTGCGCGAGGTTGTTGCGATGAGTCGCGCGCGCGTGCTCGGCATCTGCCTCGGCAGCCAGTTGCTTGCCGAAGCCCTCGGCGGCACGGTTGGTCGCGCCGCCGTGCCCGAAGTTGGTTGGCAGCGAATTCGGCGAACCGTCGACGGCGATTCGCATCCCGTGCTCGCGCGCCTGCCCGCCGAGTTCGACGCGATGCAGTGGCATTGGGACGCGTGGACGCTGCCACCCGGCGCGCAGCTCGTGGCCACGAGCGATGGCTGCGACACGCAAGCGTTCGCGTTTGGCGATCGCGTGCTCGCGTTGCAGTTCCATCCCGAGTTCACATACGCGCGCACGCGAGAACTGGTGGCAACGACGAGCGACGACATCACGCCGTCAGGCTGCATCCAGTCGCCAGACGAGTTCCTCGCCGATCCCACGCGATTTGCTCGCATGCGCGAGCTGTGCTTCCAGCTGCTCGACGACGCGCTCGCCGCGACGCGCACCTGAGTGCACGTCGCGACGAGCGTTGGTCGTCAGCGCGCGGCGACCCCCACGGATTCCCACGCCTGCTCCACTGCGGCTCGCGCCGCCGCGTCCCCCGGGTGCAACGCGGCCACTGCCTCGATCGTGGCTGTGGCGGTCTGCGCGAACCCTGCACCGTCGGGCAGGTATTTCGTCAGCGCCTCGTACCAGACCCGCTGCGCGTCCTGCATGCCGAGCTTGCCTGCGACGCGGTACGCGGCGAGCGACGCGATGCCGGAGAGCTGGTGTGCTTCGCCACCGGCTCGCGACGCCTGTTTCAAGCTCGTCACGTCCGGTTTGGCGAGGTCGCGGATCGAGTCGCCGTCCACGCCTGGCGTCATCACGTCGGCGCCGATCTCCCACGATCCGGTGACGCCCGCGGCGAACACGTCCGCCAGCGATTCATGGATCGCAGCCTGCTCGGGTTGGTTGTAGTCGAGCTTCACCTCGGAGTCGATGACCCCGTGATACAGCTCGTGCGCGACCACGCTCAGGCTCCCGGCGAACGGCCCCCACTGGGATCCGTCGCCATCGCCCAGCTCCACGCGATGGTTGGTGGCGTCCCAATACGCATTCGTGCGATCGGGTGCGTGCACCACCATCTCCACGCGGCCGCCATGGCCGTCGATGCCGTTGCGTCCGAGCGTCGAGCCGAGATACGCGTCCACGGTCGCGGCGGTGTGCAGCGCCGTGTCCGCGAGCGCGTCGCCGGTCGTGCCGTCGTGGCCGATCGACAGACTGGTCACTCGCAGGCTGCCGTCCGGAACGTCGCCGTCTCGGAACGGTCGTGCCGCTGCAACGGTGAGCCGTCCGTCGCGAATCGCGGGCATGGCGAGCGCGGTGGGTGGGGCGTGGATGTGCGCGGGGTCGTGCAGGTCGGTCGTGCCCGCCAAGCGGGCAGTCGGCGTTGCTTCGAGTCGCATGTCGCCTCCTTTCGAGGGTGGTGGGGCGGTTGGTTCCGTCCTCGACATGGATACTTCCGCCGCGCGCTGCGTGTGGCATCGGTAGGAGCTGGCCGATCGCGTGCCACGAGGTGGAACCGAACGTGCGGGAAATCCGCAAGCAAACTGGTGCAGATCGCCGATTGCACCGACGCTCCGATCCGATCGACTGTGCATGACCGGAAACCGGCCCCGCGACCACCGCGGCACAACCGGATCCGACGAGGAGGGGAGAAGCCATGCAGATCATGCAAGTAGCGCCACCTGGCGAAGTGCAGATCGGCGGAGGCGCCGGATACGTCGCCGACCAGGTTCGCGAAGGGATGGCGCAGGCGCGAATCGCGCTCGAGCTCACCGCGATGGACTGGGACAACGATCCGCACATCGGTCCGCATCCGCGCGAAGCGGCGCTCGCCGCGGCACGCGAGGCGGCCGCGCACCTGAACGACGCGCTGGGAGTGGAAGCCCCGCAGGACGCGATCGATCAGACGCGACACGCGCTCGAAGAGATCGGAGTGGCGATCTACATGCTCGAACGAGCAGCCACGGTTCCGCCATTCCACCCGGTGGACAAGCCCACCGGCCACTTCGAAGGCGCCATCAAGATGCTCGAGATTTTGGAAACCGAGCTTCGCCACGCAACCGTCGGCTTCGGCTGACACCACCCACCAACCAAGATCCAACCGAACACCACCCCGAAAGGATTCATCATGGAGACCATCGCACCACTCGCACCGGCCACCATCCTGCCGATGCCCGACGCGCAGCAGCACGCGCTGGCCGCCACGTGGGCGCTCGCCCGCGCCGGCTACCTGCTCAACCCGGTCGGCATTCCGGAGAACCTGCCGAAGCCCGACATCGCCGGCGCCAAGGACGCGTTCAACGAAGCCGTGCTGCAGCTCGAGCAGGCGCTGCACTACGCCGACGGCCTGCCCGGCCGGCAGAAGGTGCAAGCCGCGCTCGAGGAGGCGAACGAGGCGCTCATGCACCTCAACCGCCCCGGCGTGCACCCGCCGATCGCCGACGTGGTCAACCATGCTTGGCGCGGTGGTGACTTGGCCCGCGAAGCGCTCGACCTGATGAACGGCGTGGACCCCGACACCAAGGTCGAGGCCTGACGCAGCGGTCGATGCCGCCGCGACGCGACACCCCTCCGGTCAACCGACCACGTCGCGGCGGCCGAACCACCACCAGGCAAACGCGCAGGCGGCGATCGAAAAGATCGCCGCCTGCAGCGTTCCTGCGGCCAGGTCGTCGGGAAGCGGCGGGTCGACGAACAGATCCGTCCACGCCAACTGATAGTGGGTGGGCAGCAGCACGCGAAGCGATCCGAGCGACTCCACGACGTCCAGGATCTGGGACACGACGGCTGCGGACACGGCGGCGCCGACGGCGGCGAGCGGGCTGTCGAGCGCCGTGGCGAGCGCCAGCGCAAGGGCCGCGAACGGAACGACGGTGACGAAGCAGTACGCGCTGGCGAGGAGCACGCGAACGAGCGCGGTGTTCGCGGCGAGCTGGCCGCCGACGGGCGTTTCCAGCGGTCCCCATCCGAACAACAGCGCGCCGATGCATAGCGACGTGCCCACCAGCAGGATCGTCGCCAGCAGCGTGAGCAGCAGCGAGGCGGCGAGCTTGCGTGCGAGCAACGCGACGCGCGGCACCGGCGCGGCGAGCACGTACCGCAGCGTGCCCCATGCGACCTCGCTGGCGAGCGCGTCTCCGGCAAGCGCGGTGCCCAGCGCGACCAGCAGCAGTGGCGCGCACATGGAGAGCGTGAACACGCTGAAGGCGAGCGCCGAGTCGTCGGCGAGGTTGAGCAGCTGCGGCGTGGCGCCGGCCGCCACTTCCGGCGCGCCGCGGATCGCGTAGATCGCGGCGAGCGCGAGCGGCGCTGCCACCATCGACGCGAGCAGGACGCGCGTGCGACGACGCGTCAGTTGCCGTGTGATCTCGTCACGAATCCCGCGCATCGTCGTCCTCCTTCGTCGTCTCGCTTGTGAGCAACGCGAGGAACGCGGCTTCCAGGTCGTCGTGCTCGCCAATCACCTCGTCGATGGGTCCCGCGCGCAACACCCGACCGTTGGCCATGAGCAGCACGTGCGTGCAGACCTGCTGGAGCTCGCCAAGCAGGTGACTGGACACGAGCGCCGAGCGACCGTCGGCGGCGATGCCGCGGATCAGGTCGCGAAGGTGCACGATCTGCGCGGGGTCGAGGCCGTTCGCGGGCTCGTCGAGCACCACCAGCGCGGGGCGCCCGAGCAGCGCCTGCGCGATCCCAAGCCGCTGGCGCATGCCGTGCGACCAGGTGCGCACGGTTCGGTCCGCGTCGGCGGCGAGGTCGACGGCGGCGAGCGCGTCGTCGATCCTCGCGTCGGCGCGCGGCCTGCCCGTTGCGCTCCAATAGCGTTCCAAGTGCTCGCGACCAGTCAGGTGCGGCAGCAGCCCGGGACCGTCGACGAGCGCGCCGACACGGGAGAGATTCGGCGCGCCCGGGCGAACGAGCTGGCCGAACACGTGCGCTGTGCCGGACGTGGGGCGAATCAGCCCGAGCAGCATGCGCACGGTCGTGGTCTTGCCGGCGCCGTTCGGCCCGACGATCCCCACGACGGTTCCCGGACTCACGTCGAAGGAGACGTCGTCCACTGCGAGACGCCCATCGCGATAGCGCTTCGTCAGGCCGCGAGCGACGAGCGGCGTGTCGCGAAGCCGCGATTCCTGCAGGCGCGCAATGCGTCGTCGTTGCACGCGCCATGCGACGAATCCAGTCGCGATCGCCGCCAGTACGAGCGCGGCGGCGAGCAGGAGCAGGTCGCGCCAGTCGCGACGTCCGTCCATGTCGCTCGCGACCGCGTGCGACGTGTCGACGATCGGCACCACGAGGCCGTCGCTTCCGAGCGGCGCGACGGCGAGCACTGCGGCATCTTCGGGCGCGACATAGCCGGCGTCCGTGCTGGCGATCTCCACGTCGAAGTGGTGACCGGGCGCGAGCCGCCACGCGATCGGTGGAAGCGACACGTCGACCGCGGCGCCGACGTCGGCCGAGAGTGGTGGCAGATGCCGCAAATGCACTGGGGCGACGAGGCCGCGCGTCGCGATTCGTCGCCCGTCCTGAGCTACGTCCACCAAGCGCACGAACGCGAGCGCGTCGGAGCGCGATCCCGCGAACTGCAGACGAATCTTCGGCGTGCCGATCACGTCGATCCCGTGCTGAACGCGCGTGGTCGTGAACGTCGCATGCTGGCCTTCTGGAACCGTGACGCCGAGCTCGGCGCCCGCGAGGTCGCCGAATCCAGGCAGTGTGGTGAGCTGCGCCGGCACGCCAGCAGCCGGTACGGCGAACCGCTCGAACTGGCCATGCTCGGCGTGGTCGCCAGTGGCGAGCGGCAGCGACCGCATGCGTGCTTTCGGCGGGATCGCGGGAGCGTTCGCATAGCCGCGTCCGGCGCCCAGCTCCACGGTGAAGCGCGCGCCAGCGTCCACGCCGCCGTCATGCTCGAGATGGCGCGCGAGCCAACGCAGCACCGCCTGCTGCACATGCTCGCGGCGACGCGCGTCGAGCGGCAGGTCGTGTCCGCCGCGCACCCACTCCACACGAACGGGCGCGTGGTTGCGGCGCACCGCTCGTGCCATGTCAGTCGCCTCGCGTAGGTCGAACAGCGAGTCCATTTGCCCCTGCACGATCAGCGTGGGGATGTCGAGCTGGTCCGCGTCAGTCGCCGGACTGCGCTGCGCGAGCACGCGTTTGGCGTCCGGCGTGAAGCGGCCGAGCGGCGCGCTCCGCAGCCATGCGCGACACGGATCGTCCGCGAGGTTCGCGCACGGCTCGGCGCGACGTCGACCGGTGCTGCCTGCCGCAAACAGATTGCTCGCCCATTGCAGCTTCAGCACGTCGTTTGGCTCGAGCGAACGATCAAGGTCCCACCACGCGAAGATCGGCACGACCACGTCGATGCGTTCGTCGCGTTCGGCGGCGAGCAGCGCCGTGCCGCCGCCATGGCTGGTTCCCACCACCGCGACCGTCGGATCGTCGGGGTGGCCGGAGTCGCGTTGCACGTCGTTGCGCCGAGCGAGCCGATCCACGATCGCGCTCACGTCCGCGACCTCGCCCTCGGGCGCGGCGATCCCGACTCGCCCTGTGGACCGTCCCGATCCGCGCGAGTCCCATGTGACGGCGACGTAGCCGGCGCGCACGAGCGCGCGCGCCATGTGCGACACGTCGTCGCTGCTGGAACCGAGGCCGTGCGCCACGAGCACCGCGGGCGCCGGGTGCTTCGCGTCGACTCCGTGTGGAACGATCACCGTCGCGTGAATGCGCGCGTCTCGCCGCTCGAAGGTCAACGATTCGCGCCGCGGCTGGCTGCCGGCGCGCAGCCACCACGCAACGCCCGCGATCGTAGCGAGCACGAGCGCGGCGACGATCAGGATGACGCGGCGGCGCAGCATCGCCTCGTCAGCTGGCAGGGAACACGACGTTCCACTCGCGCAGCGACAGCTCGCGCACGACGCCCTCGCGAACGTACGGATCCTGCGCGACGAGCACCTGCGCCGCGGCATCGTCCGGCGCGTCGTACACGATCACCGCGCCGGTCTCGTCGGCGAGCGGGCCGCTCATGCGAATGAGTCCCTGCTCGAACAGCGCCTGCGCATACTCGCGGTGCTCGGGGCGCACGGCCAGTCGCCGCTCGTCGTTCGGTTCCATCTCGATCTCGCGTATCCAGAGCGCCATGCGCGTGCTCCTCCCCCGGCGTGTCGCCGTCCGTCAGGAGCGATCATCGCGCATTGCGGCATGCCGCGAGACGCGAGCGAGGTTCGTGGACGAGCTGCACGATCCGGAACGATTGCTGAACGCGCGCGGCGGTACGTTCGCTCGGACGATCCGAAGGGAGCTTTCCGATGCGAACGATCCGACGCCTGTTCACCGCCGCGACGCTCGTCGCGCTCGTCGCCGCGGCGCCCGCGCATGCTGCGAGCATCGAGCCGCGCGTGGTGAACGGTCGCGACGTGGACGCGTCCGCATTCCCAACCCGATGGTCTGCGATCGCGGCGGTCACCTCCACCACGTCGTGGGGATCCACGCTGTGCGGCGGCGTGCTGATCGACGTTCGCACCGTGATCACCGCCGCACATTGCACGTACACGCCGAATGGCATGCCGATCTCGCCTGCGTCGATGCGTGTGTACGTGGGCCGTCGCGTTGCGTCGAGCACCGACGGCGATCGGATCCAAGTCAGCGCCGTCACGCGCCATCCCTCGTTCAGTCGCATGACGATGCGCAACGACGTCGCGGTGCTTCGGATCGCCCGCGATCCGCTCCTGACAGTGGGAGCGCTGCAAATCACCAGCGCGGCGGACGAAGCCTGGTGGGGTGGGGACACCGGCGCGGGCAGGGCAACGGGCGACGATCTCGTCGGACCGTTCATCGCGGGATGGGGCGCGACCGACGCCGACGCAACTCGATTCCCCGACACGCTGCAGGAAGCGAAGCTGCCGATCGCGTCGGACCGCGCATGCGCGGCGGCCGCGCAGCCCGGACAAGGGTCGACGTTCGATCCGACCACGATGGTGTGCGCGGGCACGCCATCGACGACTCGCGGCAACGGAATCGATGCGTGCCAAGGCGACAGCGGCGGCCCGCTGATCGTGGGCGACGGGGCCGGCAACTGGCGACTCGTCGGGCTCACGAGCTGGGGACGCGACTGCGGCGGCAACTACTACGGCGTCTACACGCGCGTGGGACGCTTCGTAGATTGGATCGAGCCCCTGCGCTACGTGCCGTCCGCATCCGAACTCGCACCGATCTCCGAACCGTCGCTCGACGAGCCAGAACCAACGCCTGAGCCGGTTCCCGAGCCTGCGCTGACTCCCGAACCGAACCCCACGCCCGATCCGAATCCGACGCCCGATTCCGCTCCGTCGTCATCGCCGTCGCCGTCCCCATCGGCGAGCGCAGTAGGACCGATCGAGCTGGGCGCGACCCATCGCCCGGCCCGCCCGACACGACCGACGAATCTGCAGCTTCGCCTGATCGGACGACGGCTCGTTCCGCAGCTGCGCTGGTCCGCGTCGCGCGACGCGGACGGGCGCGTGGATCGCTATCGCGTGCTCGAACGCGCGCTGACCGCCACGCGATGGCGCTTGGCCGCCACGACGCGAGTCGCGTCCACCAACGTTCGGTTCCTCACGCCCGGCGTGCACCTGTTGCGCGTGCAGGCGGTGGACGACAGCGGACGACGATCGCTCGTGTCGGCGCCGCTGCGGGTGCTGAGGCGATGAGCACCGTGTGAACATTGCGCGAGGTCGCGCAGGCCACGGCACGGGCGCGGCGTCCTTGCAGGCATGGCCGACGAATCGCACTCCATTGGCTCGCTGCAGCAGGCGGCGCGGATGTCCGCGCGCGACGAGGCGCACTACCGCGTGCTTCGCGTGGGCGAGATCCTGCATTGGACGCGCGCGTCCTGGCGGCGCGTCGGCTTCTCGATGATCGCCGCGACAGCGCTGCTTGTGGTGGCCACAACCGCGATCGCGGTGGCCAGTCGCAA
>JBDHZF010000002.1:0-57385 GCA_039811765.1 Thermoleophilia bacterium
CGCGTGCGGGCGGCGGCGGCGTCGTCGGCTTCGGGGCGTGCGATCGCTTGCGTGCGCGGTCGCGACGCTCGCGCTCGCGGCGCTCACGCTCGACCGAGGGGTCGCGATAGGATTTTTCGTCTCGAGTCATCGGCCCGCTCCCGCCGGCGCGTCGCCGTGCTCGAACAGCGGCGAGCTGCCACCGCGAGCGATCACCCGAACGGCCGATTGCAGCTCGACGCCGAATTGCGTGCGCACGCGGTCGCGCATGGCCTCGGCAAGCGCGATCACGTCGCTCGAGGTTGCGTCGTCGACGTTCTCGATGACGTTGCAATCGGTGGACGAGATCCGCGCGCCGCCGATCTGCAGTCCGCCCATGCCGGCCTGCTCGACGAGACCGGCGGCTCGAGGACCGTCCTTCGGGTCGAGGAAGACGCGTCGCAACGCAGGCACCGATGCAGATGTCGAACGGGCGTGCGACTCGTCGAAGCGTGCGCGAATCGCATCGATGCGCGCCGTGATCGACACGCGCTCGTCGCTCGCGAGCGCGAGTTCGAGCTCGCAAACAACTTCGTTCGGGCCGATGCTCGCATGGCTCGAGCGCGCGCTCAGATCTGCCGGCACCACGTCGCGCGTGCCGCTCGCGCTCGCGAGCCGAGCGCGCAGCAACGCCTCGCGGATCGAGGAGCCGTCCACCTCGGCATTCGTGGCGAGCGCGGCGCCGGCCGTGCCCGGGATCGCCGCCGCGAACTCGATGCCGCCGATACCGGCCTCGCGGCACGGATCGAGCGCTGCGGCGAGCATCGCGCCACCGCCGATCACGACCCGGGCGCGCGCGGCGTCGACATCGATGCGCGCGAGGTCGCCGACCAGGCGAATCGCCAGCCCACTGAAGCCCTCGTCCGCGACGATCATGCTCGTTCCGAGACCGATCGCCACCACGGGCAGCGCCGATTCGCGAGCCCACGCAAGCAACTCGACGAGCTGCTGCTGCGAGTCGACCCGGGCGAAGAACCGTGCCGTGCCGCCAGTGCCGATCGTGGTTGCGCGAGCGAGATCGACGTCTCGCTCGACCCCGCTCGGCGCGTCGACGAGTCCGTCCTCGAGGCCATCGAGGAGGCGCGGTGCGAGCGCGGTCACGTTGCCGGCCCCCATCGTAATGAGCACGTCGCCGTTCATGGTCTCCGAGAGGATCGTAGCGACGTCGCCCGTCGCAGGATCGTCGACACCTCGGCCGGCATACACACTCGGCGCGATCTCCACGAGCGGATCGGCGATCAACCGCTCCGTCACGCCGACCATCGGCGCTTCGCGCGCGCCATAGATCGGCAGCACCCATGCGCGATCGGCGTGCGCGAGCGCGGCAGCGAACTCGCCGGCGAGCGATCGCGTGCGCGAGTACAAGTGCGGCTGGAACACGACGAGCACGCGCCCGCCGCGCGCCGCAGCTTGCGAACGAGCGGCCTCGATCGTCGCGGCGACCTCCGTGGGGTGGTGCGCGTAGTCGTCGACCACGAGCACGCCATGCGCCTCGCCATGCACTTCGAAGCGGCGACCCACGCCGCGAAAGTCGGCAAGCGCGTCGAGGATCGTCTCCTGCGACAGGTCGCGTGCGCTCGGAACGCTGCCGAGCGCGTGCATCGCCGCAAGCGCATTGAGCGCGTTGTGGCGCCCGGGCGAGGCGAGTCGCGAGCCGACGCGACGCAGCTCGTCCTCGTCGTCGCCGAACCTGATGACCCGTGCTCCGGAGCCGCTCGTCGCCGCGACCAATCGATCGAGCGCCGCGCCCGGACCGGCCACGAGCACATCCGGGCGCTGCTCGTTCACCCACCGCGCGAACAGTCGCTCGACTTCCTCGTCGCTCGCGAACGTGTGGTGGTGGTCGCGCTCGATGTTCGTCACCACCGCGACGCGCGGCGCGAGGTGCAGCAGCGTGCGATCGCTCTCGTCGCCCTCCACGAGAAACGGCCCGCTCCCGGTGAGCACGTTCGTGGGGGGTGTGTCGGGCCCGATTGGAACCGTGGCACCGAGTACCGCCGCTGGGTCCAGGTCGAGCGCGAGGGCCGCGTGCATGAGCATGCCTGTGGTCGTGGATTTGCCGTGCGCGCCGGCGACCACGATGGTCTCCGGTCGAAGCCGAGTCAGCTCGCCGAGCAGCTCGCCGCGAAGCCATGTGCGGCATCCCAGCTCGCGGGCGCGCGCAAGCTCGGGATGGTCGGCGGGCAACGCGCTCGACGCCACGAGCTCGACGTCCTCGTGCACGTGGGACGGGTCGTGCCCGATGGCGACGTCGATGCCCGCGTCGCGAACGAGCTGCGCGAAGCCGCTGTCGGCTTGATCGCAGCCGCTCACGCGCGCGCCCCATGCCTGGCACGCGACGGCGAGCGCGCTCACGCCCGCGCCACCGATGCCCATCAGGTGGAACGATCGTCCAGCGAGCGGCGCGGGCGGCGCCTCGTTCGCATCCACGCCAGCGCGCCGCCGCACACGCGCCGCGCCGCATTGCGCGACGATCGTTGCGATGCGTCCTGCAGCTCGCGGTCTCGCGACATCGCGCATCGCGCGTTCCAGCGCGTGGCGACGCTCGTCGCCGGATGCCGCGAGCAGATCGTGCACGATCGAGCGAAGCGTCGCGGCGTGAATGGACGAGTCGTCGGCGATCGCGGCCGCGCCTTGTTCCACGAACCAGCGCGCGTTCGCGGCCTGATGATCCCCCGTCACGTGCGGGCTGGGCACGAGCACCGCGGCGCGACCGATTGCGGCGAGCTCGAACACGCTGCCGCCCGGACGGCACACCACAAGATCGGCAGCGGCGATCAGCGTCGGCATGTCGTCGCTGTACTCGAGCAGTCGATAGCGATTGCTCGCGATGCCGCGCTGCGCGACGTCCGCATGATCGCGATGCCCCGACACATGCACGATCCACAACGGTTCGCCATCGATGCGCGGATCGGGATCGGAGCCCCACGCGTCGTGCGTCGACTCGTTCAGCCGCGTGGCGCCGCCACTGCCGCCGAACACGAGCAGGACCCGTCCATCCAGCGGAATCTCGAGCTGCGCACGCGCGTCGCGTCGAATTCGTTCGCAGCCGCCGCCCAGCTCCACGAATCGTCGCGACACAGGTCGCCCGGTCACCTCCTGCCGCATGCGCAGGTTCGGCAGCGGATACGCGGTGCACAGGCGACGCGACATGCGTCCGCTGATCCGATTCGCGAGCCCCAGATGCGCGTCGGCTTCGGTGGCCACGACTGGCACGCGCATCGCTTTCGCGGCAATCGCGACCGGCGCGCTCACGAACCCGCCGGCGGCGAGCACCACGTCGGGACGCTGTCGGCGCACGATCCGCAGGCTCGAGAACACGGCGCCAATCGCTTGGCCGATCGCACGCAACTGCGCGACCCCCGGCCGTCTCGGCAGTCCGGAGATCGCGAACAGCTCCGCATCGTACCCTGCACTGGAGACGAGCTCCTCGTCCCGGCGACCGCGGCTAGCCGCGAACGACACGTCATGGCCTGCGGCGCGCAACTCGTCCGCCACCGCGATCGCAGGCGCAAGATGGCCAGCGGTACCGCCCGCGGCGACGAGCACACGAAGCCGTGGCACGCGCGCAGGCGTGTCGTTGCTGGGGAACTCGCGCATCACCTCTCGAACTCACCCCCAGTCGATGTCGCTGTCGTCGTCGGCGTCGTCCTCGGTCGCAGCAGCAGACGATGCCGCGGCCGCGGCGTTGCGTTCGCGAACCCGAAGATCGTTTGCCGGTCGTCGCTCCGTCGCGATGTTCGCGAGCAACCCGAGCGCGACGAGCGTGACGATGATCGACGAGCCGCCATAGCTCACGAGCGGCAGCGGAATTCCGGTGAGCGGCATCAGGCCGGTCACGCCAGCGATGTTCACGCATGCCTGCCCGACGATCATCGCCGTGAGGCCCGCTGCAAGCAGCGCGCTGAATCGACTGCGCGCGCGAAGCGCGATGCGAACGCCGATGCCCGCGAGCACCGCGAACGAGCTGAGCACGAACAGCACCCCGACGATGCCGAGCTCCTCCACGATCACGGCAAAGATCATGTCAGTGTGCGCTTCGGGAAGGAATGCGATCTTCTGCACGCTGTGGCCGAGTCCCACGCCGAACGTGCCGCCGGATCCGATCGCGAGCTGCGCTTGGATCAGCTGGTAGCCGTCCCCATATGGGTTCTTCCACGGGTCGATGAACGCGAGGAACCGATCCCGACGGTATTCCTCCGTCATGATCGACAGCACGACGAGCGCGATGCCCGGCCCGATCGTGCGCCACAGGAGCTTCCACGGCGTGCCGATGATCACGTACAACACGATCGTGACCGAGCCGATGACGAGGCCCGACCCGAGGTCGCTCTGGAGTCCGACGAGCATCGCGGCGATGAGCAGCGCGGCGCCGCCCGGCGATTTGACGAAATCGTTGAACCAGTGTCGTGGTGGTTCGTGCGTGGCAAGATGCGCGGCGAGCATCGCGCACACTGCGAGCTTGAGCGGCTCGGACGGCTGCAGCTGGAAGAAGCCGAGGTTGATCCAGCGCGACGCGCCGTACGCAGAGTGGCCAACGCCCGGCACCATCACAGCGAGCGACAACCCCACGCACAGCCACACCAATGGACGTGCGAGACGACGCACGAGTTCGAGCGGCACGCGCATGGCGACCCACATCGCCGAGAGGCCGACAATGCCGAAAATAGCCTGCCGCTTGAGCAGCGACCACTGGTCGAGATCCTGCAGCATCAGCTCGCCGCTGGACGCGCTGGCTACCATCACCAGACCGAACACGTACAGCGCGATGGCGATCAGCACGATGAGCCGTCGCCGCCCGAGCGCGGCGGTGACAGGCGACGCAGTTGGACGCTTCGCCGAGTTGGGCGTGGAGACGGATGCCGGCTCGCGCGCGGCTTTGCGCGTCCGCCGCCGGCGGTCTCGCTCTCCATCTCGTGTCGCAGTGCCCGCCATCGAACCACGCTCATCCTGATCACGCCGCCGGATGCCGCGCGCGTTCGAAGCTCCTTCGCCGCGCTAACGCCCACTCCTCCCGCGCCCATCCTCCCCGCGCCCATCCGCAATTTCCGTGAACAGTCGGGACAAGATGCGGAAACGCCCGCGCACGCCCCGTCACCCATCCGCAATTTCTCCCGACTGTTCACGGAAATTGCAGATGGGGGCACCGCCTGCGCGTGCAGTTTCGAGAATCGACGCGCGTTCGAGAATCAGTTCACGCGCGGGCTGCGTCGCGCGAATCGGGTCCGCGTCGAAATCGGCGGCCCGGATGTCGATCAACGTCCAGCCGATGCTCTCCAACGCGCGTCGACGCACGCGATTGTTTCGCGCCTCGACCTTCTCGTCATGATGACCCGCGCCGGGCTCGACCGCGATCTTCAAGCCCTCGTAGGCAAGATCCAGCCGATAGTGCTTGTCGCCGACCTGCACCCGCAGGTTCTGTCGGATCGGATCGCCATCGATCTCGGGCAGGTATAGCTTCACATCGTCTTCCAACCGACTGTCCGAGCCCTCGTCGCCATCGATGTAAGCACGAAGCGCTGCTCGCAGGTTCGAACCTCCCGGCAGACGAGACCGCTCGGCAGCGATCGACAACAGCTCGTCGACGTTGAGCACGCCTAGGAACACCGCTTGGCGAATCATCGCAGTCAACTCGCCGACCGGCACCCGCGGCGCCAACATCACCAGCGTCCACGCGGGCGTGAGCACGCGAAGCCGACCGACCATGACACTTCGCTGGGCGACGTTGCCCATGTACGCCACCCTCATGTCGTCGAACCGGCGACGACACTCGCGGTCCGAAACCACGTCGATGCGCCGCCAGCGACGACGCCTGGTGAACTTCCAATATGCCGCCGAGTCGAATCCCCCGAGCGCGGCCGTTCCGGGAGCCGACCGCACAGCCGCGTGCCATTCGCCGAGCTGGGACAGCACCGGGTTGCCGAATATCCATACTCCACGACGCCGCTGGGTGAGCACGCCCTCGACTCGGTATCGAGAAACCGCCGAACTCGAATAGCCGAGCTCGAGCAGTTCGCGGGTCGAGACCACCCCTCCTTGCGATCCGGCTCGTCGCGCCAGCGCGGAAAGGTCTCGTCTCACTCGTCTTGTTGTCGCCGTCGAAGTGGTCATCGACGTACCGTCTCAGCAAATTCGTCACGAATTGCGCGCACTTCGTGCCAACTTCGTGCCAACCTTCACACGAAAGTGTCACGACGACGGGTCCGACGCAACCGGCGACACGCCCCAACCATCCGCAATTCCCGTGAACAGTCGGGACAAATTCACGAAACGCGAATCCAGCTCCGCCGCCCATCCGCAATTTCCGCGAACAGTCGGGACAAATTCCGGAAACGACGGGCACGCAAGACGCACTGAACACAGCCAGGACGCACTGAGCGTGGTCAGGGCAAGGAGCCGGAGCGAAGCTGCACGCTGGTGCAGCGAGCGACGAGCGAAGCTGCACGCTGGTGCAGCGAGCGACGAGCGAAGCAGCTATGGCCGCGCTCAGTGCGTCCTGAACCAGATGGTGAAGCCGGTGGCGGAAAACAGGGAAGCGACGATCGCGAAACGCACCATGATCTGGGTCTCGCTCCACTCCTTCAGCTCGAAGTGGTGGTGGATCGGGGCCATCAGGAACAGTCGCTTCGGCTCGCCTGTGAATCGCCGCGAGAGCTTGAACACGGAGGTTTGCAGCATCACGCTCAGCCCCTCGACGACGAAGATCCCACCGATCACGACGAGCAGCAGCTCGACCTTGAGCACCACCGACAGCGCCGCGAGCGCGCCCCCGAGCGCGAGCGATCCCGTGTCGCCCATGAACACCTTCGCCGGATAGGCGTTCCACCACAAGAACCCGATCAACGACCCGCCCAGCGCGGCGCAGAAGATCGCGATGTCGAGCGCCCCGTTCTGATCGAGCGAGAGCACGCCGATCCCCGTCAACCTGCGATCCCACAAGATGAACGCGATCGCGGCGAACGCCATCAGCGAGATCGTGACCGTGGTGGCCGCGAGCCCGTCGAGCCCGTCCGCGAGGTTCACGCAATTGCTCGCGCCGGCGAGCACGAAGAACAGCAGCACGTACCAGCCCCACTGCAGGTCGACGGTGATCGCGTTCGCTCCCGCGCTGTTGCTCGTGAACGGCACCTCGAGCGTGGTTGGGATGTGCAGCACGTGCGTGCTGGCCCATCCGAGGAACACCGTGATCAGCCCGAGCAGGAAGAGCTTCGTCTTGCCGTTGATGCCGAGCGATCGACGGTTCACGACCTTCATCGCGTCGTCCCAGAAACCCATCATCGCGCACAGCATCGTCGTGATCCACACCACCAGCCCGAAATCGGTGTGGTCGCGACCCACGAGCCAATAGGGAACGCTCATGCCGAACAGGATCAGCAGCCCACCCATGGTGGGGGTTCCCTTCTTGGTGACGGCATGCGACTGCGGGCCGTCTTCTCGGAATTCCTGGCCGAACTCCCGGCGCTGCGCCCATCGGATGAACAACGGCCCGAGCGCGATCACGATGAGCGCGGCCAAGGTGCCTGCGAGCAACATCCGTGTCACGTGACCTCACCTCCTTCCGCGCTCCCGGCTCCAAACCGTTCGACGAGCGTGGCCGCAAGCCTGCCCAGCCCCGACGAGTTGGACGCTTTTACGAGCACTGCGTCACCCGCGCGATGCCATTCGCCGAGCGCGGCGATCGCGACGTCAACGTCGTCGTATCGACGGGCTGCATTTCCACGACCGCGCAACCATCCATCGGCGAGCGCGTCAGCGTCGGCGCCAACGCCGATCACGACCAACTCGTCCAACGCTCCATGACCGGCCGCGTGCTCGCCGACCTGCTCGTGCAATTCGCGGGACGCGGCGCCCAGCTCGGCCATTCGCCCCAAGACGGCAACGCGCCGATCGCCGCTCGTCGCCGACAGCTCGTCGATCGCCGCGCGCATGCTTTCCGGATTCGCGTTGTAGGACGCGTCGATGACGAGGCCTCCCGCCGCCATGTCGTGACGATCACCGCGGCCGCGCGTGAACGCGTCGCGCTCTTCGCCACCGATCACCAGCGCGTCGCTTGGCAGCAGGTCAGCCGAGCCGGTCAACGCGACGAGCACGGCGGCGGCAGCGGCGAGGTTGCGAGCGTGATGCAGGCCATGCAGCGGCACGTCGAATTCGAGTTCGCGACCAAGCAGGTCGATCGTGCCGCGAATGCCGTCGTCGCCGCGTTCGAGCGACGTGACGAGCACCGCGGAATCGTCCGCCTCCGATTCGCCCACCCCGAACGGCAGCAACCGATCGGGCACTCGAGCCGCCGCTTCGACCAACGCGGGTTGCACGGCGGGGAAGACGCCCACGCCCCCGGCCCAGGTGCCGGCGAGCAGTTCGGCTTTGGCGGCGACGATCGCTTCGACGCTGCCGAGCAGCTCGAGATGCGCCGTTCCGGCGGTGGTGACGATGCCGATGTCGGGGTCGGCAACCTCGCACAACCATGCGACTTGCCCGGGACCGCGCATGCCCATCTCGCAGATCACGACATCCGTGGCCGCGCCGGCGGAAAGCAACGTCACTGGAACGCCGATCTCGTTGTTCCAGTTCGCATGGCTTGCGACGACGCGCATCCCGGCGCGCCGCAGCAGCGCAGCAAGCAGGTCCTTGGTGCCGGTCTTGCCGCTCGAACCGGTGATCCCCACCACGCGCCACGAGGACCGTCGTCGCCACGCGCGCGCGAGTCGACCGAGCGCAGTGACGCTATCGCAGTCGGTGGCGACCAGCACTGGCCCGAGCTGCGCGGCCTCGCCGAGCAGCTCCGCCCACCTGTCGTCGTCGAGCTCGAGATCGGTGCCGGCGAGCACCGCCGCGGCGCCGTTCGCGAACGCCTGCGCCGCGTGCTCGATGCCGTGCGAGCGCGTGCCCTGGAGCGCCACGAACAGGTCGCCGTCGCGCACGCTGCGCGTGTCGAACGCCACCCCGGCATCGCCCCCGCCATGCGGCCCGATGCGGGTGTCCGCCAACTGCTGGTCGCCACTGATTGGCCCGTATGCGGCAAGGCTCAATGCCTCGACGATGTCGAGCAGCGACCATCGCGGGTCGAAGTCGTGCGCTGGATCGGTCATCGTGGGCCGCTCAGGCGACGCCGGCGCCGACGGCTTCCAACGCTTCGCGCACGACCGAGACATCGTCGAACGGCACTGTTTCGGCGGCGAACGTCTGGCCTTGTTCGTGCCCTTTGCCCGCCACGACCACGACATCGCCGGTGCCAGCCTCGCTGATCGCGCGCTGGATCGCGGCGCGACGATCCACCTCGTCGAGCACGTCCGCGCCGCCGCGCATGCCGCGCTTGATTTCGGCGATGATCGCAGCTGGATCCTCGCTTCGTGGGTTGTCGCTCGTCACGATCGCGAGATCGGCCGCGTTGCTCGCCGCGCGCCCCATGAGCGGTCGCTTGCTGCGATCGCGATCGCCGCCGCAACCGAACACCACGATCAGGTTGCGATCGCAGATCTGTCGAGCCGCGTCGAGCACCTGCTCCAGCGAATCGGGCGTGTGCGCGTAGTCGACGAGCACGGTGAAATCTTGGCCCGCTTCCACCGGCTCGAATCGTCCACGCACGCCGGGGACGGTGTCCAGTCCAGCCTGCACGTCCTCGGGCGTGAGCCCCGCGAGCAGCGCCATCGTGGTGGCGGTGAGCACGTTCTCCACGTTGAAGCGGCCGCGCAGTCGGGACTTGAGGTGGAAATCGCCGACGGGGCTCTCCACCTTGATCGACGCGCCATCCGGCAACAAGGCATAGCTGGCGCTCACGCTCGCGCGCGCCATCTCGCGCAGTGTCCACCCCCACACCGGCACGTCTTCGCGCTCGGCGTGGACGAGTTCGTCGAACAGGCGACTACCCCATTCGTCGTCGCAATTGATCGCGGCGGGAAAGTGCTGCCCCTCGGGTCCCGGCGTGACGAACAGCAACCGCTTCGCTTGGTAGTACGCCTCGAAGCTCTTGTGGTAGTCGAGGTGATCGCGCGTGAGGTTCGTGAACCCGATCGCGGCGTATCGAACGTTCGCTGCGCGGCCCTGATCGAGCGCGTGCGAACTCACCTCGATCGCGGCGGAGTCATCGCCGGCGTCGACCATGTCGCGCAACAGTCGATGCAAGTCGAGTGCCTCGGGCGTAGTGAAGTTCGTCTCGATGTCCTTGCCACCGACGACCACTCCAGTCGTGCCGACGAGCCCGCTCGTTCGCCCGGCCGCAGCGAGCATCGCGCGCAGCAGATAGGTGGTCGTGGTCTTTCCGTTCGTGCCGGTTACGCCGAACACGCCGATGCGCTTGGAGGGTTCGCCGAAGAATCGATCCGCGATCGGACCCATCGCCGCACGCGTGGACGGCACCACGACCTGGGGCGCGTCGACATCCGCGAGCTCGCGCTCCACGACGAGCGCTACGGCACCCGCCGCGACCGCGTCGGCTGCGAAGTCGTGCCCGTCGCGCGTCGTGCCCGGCACGCAGAAGAACAGCGCGCCGGGTTCGATGCAGCGCGTGTCGAGCGCGAGACTGGCGATTTCGACGTCCGCGCCGTCTTGCAGCACGGTGCCTTCAACGGTTGCGATGATCTCGGAAAGCTGGCTCACGGTGCGGAAATCCTACCGCTTGCAGCGGACTCCGCGCGTCAGTGCCGACCTCATCCGGGCCGCGCTGCGCGCGACGCGCCGTTCCCACCGATGCGTCGCACCAGCGGACGCTCCACCTTCAGGTGCACCAGCCAGCTCACCGTCAAGCATCCGGCGAGCAACGCCGCGACTGCCCACAGCCGGTCGGGCCGCACGATGCCCAGCTCCCATCCGAGCGAGATGAACGGCACGTGCAGCATCAACATCGCGAACGCCACGCGCCCCGGACGCTCCAGCTTCGACCATGCGAACAGCCGCACGAGCGGACCGCCCCGCGCAGTCAGCGAGATCGCGAGCAGCGCCATCGGCGGGATGTACCACGAGCCGAAGTAGAACTCGCGCCCGTGCTCGCCGAACGTCGCGACGTGCGCGCTCCACAGCACCGCGACCACCGCCAACGGCTGCAACACCCACCCCGCTCGTGCACTCGGACGCCCCCACCGTACGATCCAGCATCCGATCGCCACGCCCACGAGCACGTCCGCGAGACGAACGATCGGGCACACGTGCATCAACCACACCGCCAGCGGCTGGTCACGAAACGCGATCGCCGCGCCGAGCACGACAAGCCACGGCACCACGCCCAGCGCGATCACCGATGCCCGGGAACGCCACCGCCGATGCAGCAGCAGCGCCACCACGGGGAACACAGCGTAGGCGAGCAGCAGCGACGAGAGCGTCCACGTCGGACCGTCAAAACGCAGCGACACGCCGTGCTCGCCCCCACCCACCGGAAGCCACGACTGCACCAGCAGCGCGTTCGCCACGAACGCCGCCCATAACTCGGCGCCAGTCATGATCTTCGCCATCAGCTCGTACGGGATCGCGATGATCGCGCCCAATAGTCCGAGCGGCGCGACCGCAGCCCATCGCCGCCGCAAGTATCGTCCCCAGCCTTCAAGCGTCGCGTCGTGAACGAGCTTTTCGCCGTACGCCCAGTACAAGCCGATCCCGCCGAGGATGAAAAAGCCGCTCGTCGCCGCCTGCCCCTGCCGCAGGATTCCGAAGTCCGAAGCCACGAGCGGATTTCCCTCGCACAGCCAACGAATCAAGTGATGGCACACGATCCAAGCCGCGAGCGCCACGCGAACCCCGGTCAGCGCGGGAATCGGCGCGCGCCCACGCGGGCGCGCCATCGCTTCTGGAACCTCCTCGATCAGAAGGTTCGGATCTCCGCTCGCGCTCGCCGCCTCGGGTCGGATAACGAGACGCGAACCGTCGCCCGCTCGTGTCCGCGTGTGGATGGTCCTTGTCATCGGTCGCGAATGGTGACACATCCTGCCGCGCGACGGCGAACGAGCAGCTTCACCTGAAGAACGACAAAGGGCGCCGACCACATGGTCGACGCCCCTCGTGCTGAATCACCGAAGCGACTGGATCACTTCTTGGTGTTCACGACTTCCTTGAGCTTGCTGCCCGGCGTGAAGCGCGGGACGCGAGCTGCGGCGATCGTCATCTTCTCCTTGGTGCGCGGGTTCACGCCCTGGCGTGCCGCGCGCTCCGAGACGGAGAACTTGCCGAAGCCCGTGATGTTCACGTCGCTGCCGGCCTTGAGCTCACCCTCGATCGCCCACAGCACGGCCTCCACGGCCTCGCCTGCGTCCTTCTTGGACAGGTCGGCGCGCTCGGCAACCTTGTCGATGAGGCCAGTCTTGGTCAGACCCATTGCCACTTCTCCTTTTGCTCGTTCGTGATGCCGGACGAGGACGGATTCCCCTTTCCGACGCCGACATCCTGCACAGCCCGTTCCAGCGATTTCAACCTGCCAATGCGGGTTGGAGCCGGTTCGGTCAGGGGAAGGAAAGCACATATGGACGACGCACCCATCGATGAAGACGGCCATCCGAGCAACCTCGAGGACATGGCTGCCCCCGGCGAAGAGCCTGCATTCACCAGTGAAATACCAGTTTCGAACCTTGCTGGGGAAATGGCCTCCGATCGCGCGGAGATCCTCGCGACTCGCCCTGTTCACGAGTTCGTTGCAGAGGCGCGAATCCGCGTTCCCACGCGCGGCAACCGCGTGCTCGAACAAGTGATCCAGCGCGTCAACGCCGACGACGAGCTGCGCACGTGGTGGCACATCGGCAACCTCAATGCCGTCACCCGCATGGGCATGAACGACCACTCCTGGGTGCACATGCAGGTGGTGACGAACATCGGGCTGAAGCTGCTGCGACTGCTGGCGCGCGCAGGCGTGCGCCCCGCGATGGTCACCGATTATGGCCTGACGCAGAAGGAAGCCGAGGTCGTGGTGGTGCTCGGCTGCCTGCTGCACGACGTGGGCATGAGCGTGCACCGAATCGGCCACGAGGAGTTCAGCCTGTTCTTGGCCGACCGCAAGGCGCATCAGCTGCTCGACGGACTGTACGACGAGATCACCACCACGGTCGTGGTGAGCGAGGCGCTCCAGTCGATCATCTCCCATCGCAGCGAAGGACGCCCGCTCGCGATCGAAGCCGGAGTCGTGCGCGTCGCGGATTCGCTCGACATGACCCATGGCCGATCGCGGATTCCCTTCGAGCAGGGGTCGCTGTCGATCCATGCGCTTAGCGCCGCGGCCGTGGATCGCGTCCGCCTCACGCCAGGCCGCGAACGCGCGATCGCCGTGGAGATCGAGATGAACAACTCGTCTGGCGTGTTCCAAGTGGACGAGCTGCTGCGCAAGAAGCTGAAGGGCTCCGGGCTCGAGCAGCACGTCGAGATCCAAGTGAGCGTTCACGAGAACGAGAAACGCCTGCTCGACCGCTTCACGCTCTGATCCCCTCCCCCAGCTTGGTCATCCAGCGTCACGAAAAACGACACGCTCGAGGACGAACCTTGGGAAAAGGGGCTGGGAACGGGTGTTTCATCGAATTGCGGCCATGACGTAGGCCGCCGCGGCCTGCAACTGGCCGCTTTCGCGCTTCGATGTTCCGGGTGAAGCATCAGAGCGTGCCCTTCGGCGGCCGACGCGTTCCGCGCATCGACCACGCCGTCGTCCGGCCCGCACGACCAAGGAGGACGAGGACATGAGCTTCCTCGACTACCTGGACGAGCATCGGGGCGAGTACATCGACCACCGAGCGTCCAAACCGCTCCACCAGGGCGTGCCTGCCCAGGAGGCGGAAGACCTGCTCGCCGACGCCGGATTCGCCAGGTCCGTCGAAGGCGGCGGAGCATCGACGCGCTCGCGCAAGCGTCGCCCCCGGTACCAGTCGCCGGGGATCCGCTTCCGCCACATCCGTCCAGCGTTCGCGCCATCCCCCTACTCCGATCCGTTGCCCTACGAAGAACCATGGGAGCGCGCCTTCCGATGACGACCATGCCTCGACTTCGCCGCCGCGTGCGGCTCGCCGATCCGATCCGTCGATCCGCGGCGGCCACCTCGACCACGCCCCTGCTCCGGCGGTTCCAGGACAACGCCGATCGCGCCGCGGATGCCGCCGATTCCAGTGACGAGAGCTTGCAGCGTTACGACCGGCTGCTCGCCGAGGAAGCGGACCTGTGTGCGGTTCCACCCGACCTGCTGCGAGCGATCTGTTGGTACGCGAGCGGCTGGCGCCAGTTCGAGCCGTCCGGCCGCACGCTAGCGACCCCGGACGCCCACGGCACGCGCTGGGGCTGCATGCAGCTGTCCGACCACTGGCACCCCGACGCGTTCCCCGCGGCGACGAGCGACTCGCGCGCCAACATCCGGTACGCCGGCAACCTGCTCAACTGGCTGCACGAGCAGACGGGATCGTGGCAACGCGCAACCGTTGCGTTCTTCGGTCACGATGCTCGAGCCGAGCAGGCGGCGCGACGCGTGCAACGGTATCGCGAGCTGCGCCCGTGGCTGTCGCGGCTTCCGCAAGCCCCGTCGCCGCAGGTACCGGATCGCGAGGAGCCGACCGCATCGCAGCCGCAGTCGCTCGACGGTTACGACGACCTGTACGCGGAGCTCGCGCTCTGAGCGCAAGACGCCGCCCGTGCCACGCTACCGCGGCTCGTGACCGCTCAGCAGGAACGCGTCGATCGCCTTTGCGTGCTTGCCCGCGCCGCCGCCGTTGACGAGCGCGACCACGCCCGAACCGTCGTCGTGCCGATACGCCGCCAGTCGCTGCGTGCTGCGGCCGTGATCGGATTTCCACGTGAAGGTATAGTCGAGGTAACGGATCCCGTCTGCGCCGGGTCGCATCTTCGCGTCGACCTTCTCGAATCCGCGGTACTTGCTCGGCAGCTCGTCGTCGAGCCGCCCTTCGAACGCCGCGAGCTGCGGGAGCGAACTCGCGCCCGACCCGGTGTACGCCAAGAACGTGACCTTCACGTCGCCCTTGCAATCGCCACCGCTCGAGCCACCTGGACACACGCCACTGACCACGCTCGACAGTCGCTTCGCCGCCGCGTCTTGCTCGGCCGCCGCCGCGCTCGCGCCCAAGCGTCCCCATGCAGCCGGCAGCTCAAATTGCACGCCGCCCGCGATCAGCTCCTCGGGTGGCGCCGCGAGATGCACTTCGTGCGCTCCGCCCTTGCCGGGCAGTCGATCGGCCAGCTTCGCTGCGGTGTCGCTCTTCAGCAGGATCGGCGAAGAGAAGGACGCCGCGACGAGCGTGACGAGCGCGGTCGCGCGAGCAGATGCAAGAAGGTCGATGGCCACAGGCGAGTGTCTGTTCTGTGCAGGCGAGCACGCCAGTCGGCTCCCTCCACCCGAACCCCATCGGCAGTTTGTTGCAGATTGTTGAGTACGATATGGGAAATTGGTGAAGACGGTCAAACGCTCGAATATCGAGGTCAGTATGACGACGAATCGTCGTCATCGTCCGCTCGCGCTTCGGCGGCGTCCACGCGTGCAAGCAACTCGCGATACCGCCGCTTCGACCGACGTCGCAGCCACACTGGAATCGCGATCGCCAACACGAGCGCAAGCAGGTACCACCATGATGGGATCACCCAAATCGGATCGAGTTGCTGCGTGTGCGTGCGACCACGAGCATCGGTCACGACGATCGTCGGCCGGAAGCGACCCACGAACGGGATGTCCTTCGACCATGTCGCCTCGAACGACCGCGCCGAATCGCGCATCACTAGCCGCTTGGGAACGTCGAGCGTCGTCACCTCGCGTCCACCGAGCGTGCTCGTGATCTCCACCGATCCGCCGGGTTCGTCCGACACGGATCCGGTGTTGCGCCACTTCCAACGAATCGGGGCGATGCCCGCACTGCGCACGCGCTCGAGCACCGGAATCTTCCCAAGGTCGAATCCGTCCCACCACACCACGCGAGGCGAGCGAACGTCGATGATCTCGCCGCCCTCGGTGATGTCGCCGGGAACATCGAAGAACACCTGCACGACGACGGCCGACGAGACTTGCGCCTGTGTGCCCTTCGTATGGGTGACTTCGCCGCCATCGGCCGCGGACACGCCGGCGTACGCGCTGCCGCCCGCCGTGTCGGCAGGAATATCGACTGCGACGTCCATCCAGATGATGTCGCCATGCTGGAGCGACTCAGTGTGATTCGTGGGCAGCGTGAGCCATGCCCCAGCGCCGTGCTCCGCGTCGTCCAACCCGACCGGAACGGGAGAACCGTCCATCGACGCGCCGAAATCGCTCGTGTCGAAGCGAAGCGTGATCGGCGCGCCCGTGCGATTCTGGAATCCGATGCAGATCGTGCCGGATTGCCCGGGCGCGAAATCCGTGGTGAGGCGATCGGGAAGCCCAGCGATTCCGCCAGTGACGTCTGTCTGCTCCGGATGCTGGATGTAGACGCCCGGCGAGCGCTCGACGTACTTCGTGCTCGTGCCGTCGAGCATCGCGCGGCAAGACGTCGCGTTCGGATCGCTTGCCGCGACCGCCGTCGACGCGCCGCCCACGGAGGAACAGACGATGCATAGCGACGCTGCGACGAACGATGTCGCGAGCGACGTGACGAACTTGCGACGGATGCTCACAGAGCCAACGCTACCCCGGGCACCTGTGCTCGAATCAGATCAGTTCGCCGTCACGGCATACGTCGTCTGCACGAGGTAACTCGTGCTCGCCGGCTGCGCCGAACCCGGGTTCACGCGATAGTCGACGGTCACGTCGCCGTCCGTCATGGACGAGGTGGCGCACACGGTCTGCCCGTTCACAATGGCGTCGGTGTTCTGCTGGAGTCCGTGCCGGTTCGAGTTCGCTGCCATGCCGCCGGTGCAGGTGCCGCCGTTCACGGTGAGGGCGATACCGAACTTGCCGGATGTCGCCGTCTCCCCTTGCCCGAACTGGCCAGCGCCAGTGCCCGGCGCCTCGCCAGTCGCCACGTCGACGTCCGTGAACTGGGCGGCTGGGCCGGGACACGTCACCGTGGCCGCTGCGTCGCAGAACGAGTTCGCTCCGCTGGCGCGAGTGCTCTCGACCAGCAGCGTCGCGCCAAGCGCGCTGTTGTTGCTGCCGAACGTGAGGCGACACGTGGCGAGCGATACGTCGCCGTCGGAAGTGGAGAGCGTGGTGCCCGTGAAGTTCTTCGTCGACGTGCTGCCGGAGACAGGACCACACAATCCCGCATCGTCCAAGTTCACGTGTACTTCTTTGGACACTGTCGCGCCAACCGTGACCGATGATGTGGTTGCCGCCGTGGATCGCGGCACGAGCCCGAAGCCAGTGGCGGCGAGCAGTCCCGCGACGATCAACGCAGCCGCCGGCAGCCACATGAGCAGCCGCGGATCCAAGGGGATGGGCAGTTGTTTCGCGCGTGTCGTGGACATCGGCATGTCACAAAACCTCGATGGTCGGCGATCGATCGATGTTGATGTCGGCAGTCTCGCGCCGCACCTTGAGGCGCGACGATCGGATCGAGCCGATCGATCTCGTCGCGCTCAAGCTCTCGACCTCGGTTGCCGACAAGGACCTCGACGCGGCACGCCGCCGAGCTGACGGCCACCCCGAACCGAGCATGGAAGCACGACAAGGAGTTCAGCCCATGAGCGCCAAGCAGCGAATGCCGAAGCGAACAGCCCGCCTGATTGCGTTCGGCCCAGCATTGGTGATTGCCTGCGTCACCGCGTACGCAGCATCGGGCGTGTCGCTCGTGGGAAGCGCAACGGGCGCCGCCACGGTCGGCGTCACCGGATCGGTGTCGTCGAGCTTCTCCACCACCCCAGGCACCACCGGCGGTTCCGGCGCCACGGGCTGCGCGGACGAGGCGATCGGCACGAGCTTCGCGTCGGCGTTCGCCGCGTCGAACGGCTGCACGGTGACGTGGAGCTCGAACAACGCAACCGGATCGGAAGTGGTGTTCGAGAACGACAACGCTGGCGCCGTGGACTTCTTCTGTGCCGACCCGGACGGCGCCGGCGCATTGCCGCGAAGCTGCGCCGCCGACGGCAACACCGTCGACGACTTGACGGGTTCGGGCAATCAGCTGGTCGCGCAGGGCTTCGGCTTGGCGCTCGTCAACACCACCGGTGGCGACGGCGCGACCGCGGGCACGGGCGTGTCGGCCGCCGACGCCTCTCCCGCCGACACCGACAGCATCTGGGCGGGAATCCCCGACCAGGGCAGCGCGGTGCAGTTGTGCCGATACGGCAGCGCGAACGCCACGACGTCGAGCTGCAACTTCGTGTTCGGCGCGCTCGGCAAGGGCGCAACGCAGGGCGCTGGCGACTACAGCGGCACGCTGCGGTTGACCGCGCAGCTCACCTGAGTTCGATGCACGACAACGGCTTGTTCGGGCGGCGCTTCGCATGTGCGGGTGCCGCTCGAGCCGTTTCGGGGTAGGGCATTGCTCGGCATGGATCGAATCGCACCGTTGATCGTTCGAGTCGTCGCGCTTGCGGCGCTGTTCTGCGCGCTGCTGACCGTTGGCGCATCATCCGCTGCGTGGGCGAAGATCGAGCGGACGCAGGGCACGCCGAGCGCGGATCCAACGGGCCGGCTCTTCATCTCGCCTGGGCGCGTCGAATCGGACGTGCAACCCGGCGTGGCAACGAGCATCCCGGTCACGTTGACCAACGACTCCGACGGCCCGTTCGACGTGTCGGTTCGGGCAACCGATCTCGGGCAGGCAACCGATCCACGAAGCGTGGCGACCTCGGTCGAGGACGGAGAGTTCGGCGCGGGCGACTGGATCCAGCCGGAGATCTCCGACATTCGGCTCGAACCGTTCGAGACGATCACGTTCGACCTGCTGGTCAACCCACCCGTGGACGCGCCGATCGGAACGAACCTTGCCGGTTTGATCGTCGATTCCACCGACGCGGACGGACCCGTCGGCACAGCGGACACCACATCGATGTTCCGCATCGAGGGGTTGATCCAGGTTTTCCTCACCGTTCCGGGTCCGGTGAAGCACGACCTGACGATCACGGATGTTGCCGTGCGCGACACCGTGATCCTCGGCGGTCAGCGATTCGCGGTGTGGGACGTAACGTTCCGCAACGACGGCACCGTGAACGAGCACGTGTCGGGGACGGTCTCGATTCGAAGCATGTTTGGCAACGCCGCGCACCGCGAGAAGATCGCCAACTTGCTGGTGCTGCGCGGCGCGACCCGCACCACCCGCGTGATCTGGCGCGACCTTCCATGGGTGGGCGCGTTCACCCCGGAAGTTCGCGTGCGCGGCGACGACGCGAAGCTGATGACCAAGACCGGCGATCGCGTGATCGTCCTGCCATGGTGGCTTCCGGTGCTGCTCGTGCTCGCGGTGCTGGTGCCGATCTTGGTGATCTGGTGGCGTCGACGGCAGGAGTGGAAGCTGTACCTCGAAGCCGAGGAAGACGACGGCTCGTTCGAACACGGCGGCGGCGCATACTGAGGCGAGCGCCTCAAGCGCATCGCTCCATGCGCCGATACCACACTGCAGGATGGGAACCGTCACGCACATTCGCCACGCATCGCCGTGGGTGCCGCTCGCGATCGCGTTGGCACTCGTGATCGGTTCGCTCGTGACCGGTCGCGGGCCGGAATCACCCGCAGCTGGCGCGACGGTCGTGCCAGTGACCGGTTCGAACGCGGCCGTGGTGTCGATCGACACCACAGGGTGCACGCCCGGATCAACGGCGATCGGGGAGCTCGTTCCCGGCACCGACCCGTGGAAGACTGCGCAGGACGAGGGCGGCGCCACCTGCTCGATCGACTTCGGAACGACGAACGGCACGCTCGGAGCCAATCTCGACGTGCTCGAGGATCCGAGCGCCCCGCCATCGCCGGCGGCGGCGATGAAGTGCACGGGCGGCGGCTGCAG
This sequence comes from Thermoleophilia bacterium, assembly GCA_039811765.1. Taxonomy (GTDB): domain Bacteria; phylum Actinomycetota; class Thermoleophilia; order Gaiellales; family SKUG01; genus JAGQUL01. Next base: position 19,830 of record JBDHZF010000002.1, read on the forward strand.
CGGCCATGCCATCGCCGACTTCTCCGGCAGCGGCGAACCCGCGGCTGGAACGAGCGCGTTCGGCGCGCAGCTGCTCGGAGCAGGCAGCGGCGCGAGCGCGGTGTGGAGCGCCGCCCCGGCGGTTCACGCGATCGCCGACACGAGCGACACTGCGTGCCAGACTTCGGCGATCGGCATGGGCAACTGCACGTTCACCTTCGGCGCGACCGCAGCGGCGTCCGACCCGGCCGGGTCGTACGAGGCGCAGGTTCGTTACGTGGTGCTCGCGCGCTGATCGATTCGCACGTTCCTGCAGCGCGGCACGCGGGAACGACTCCCGTCGTGCGAGCGTTCCTGCATCTCGGGGTGATCATCGGCGTGGCTGTTGCGATGGCTTCACTCGCGAGCGGAGCAGCAGGCGCGGCGTCGGACGCGGACGACATTCCCAGCAAGCCCGTGACATCCGCGATCGATCGAGGCGACGACCCGGTCGTGGAACTCGCGCCAGCGAGACTGGACGACATCACGCTGGACCCTGGCGGCCAGCTGCGATTGGCGCTCGAGGTGCGCAACCGCACCGATTTCGCCGTATCGTTGAAGCCAACCGTGATCGCGCTCGTTGGATCCACCGACCCAGGTTCGCTGGCATCGCCGGCCGCCGACGATTCGCGACGGAGCGAGGCCGTCGAGTGGGTGCGAATGCCGTTCGAGCGGTGGCCGTCGCTCGAACCAGGAACGGCCCTTCGATTTCCTGTGACGATCCAGGTGCCGGACGACGCCCGCCCCGGTTTGCACGCGCTGGGGCTCGGCGTGCAACGCCAGGTGACGGGCGCGTCGATCGGGGGCGTGGACACGAACGACGCGCACGTGCGCGTGACCGCGGACCTGCTCAGCGAGCTGCTGCTGACGGTGTCCGGCGACGCTCGCGCGCGCGTGCGCGTGAAGAACGTTGACGGACCGCGCTTCGTTCGCAGTGGCCATCCCGCCGAGTTTCGCGCCACGGCAGCAAACGACGGCGACACGCTGCTGCACATCGACTCGCAGGTGGAGCTCGGCGCGTTCTTGTCGACGGCCAGTCAGACGATTCCGATGCAAGGACCGAAGGACGGATATCCAACCTTGCCTCGCGGCGTGCGCGAACTTCGCCTGCGTTGGAGCGATCCGCCGCTCGTCGGGTGGTTCACGCCCACGCTCGTGGTGGTTGGCGGCGAGGGCAGCGGCGTGCGCGTCACACGGCAATTGGACACGGTGTTCGTGCTGCCGCCGTGGTGGCTCGTGTTGCTGGTCGTGTTCGCGATCTGGCTGCCGGTCCGCGCGTGGCGGCGTCGACGCCGCGTTCGTCATGCCACCGGTGCAGATCGTGAGCTCGCTCGAAGTCGCGTGGAGCAGCGACTGCGCAAGCGGGATGCCAAGCAGCGAGCGCGCGACGCCCGGCGTCAGCCGCCGAGGCGCTGAAGGTACTCGCGCACCTTCTTGGTGTCGGCATCTCCCTGCGCGAGCATTTGGTACAGCGGCTTGGGGCTGCGCAGCGTCTGCAGCGTCTCGACGTGCCCCGTGGTGAGTCCCTCGCGACGCGCGAACGTGAGCAATCGCGTGCGGTCCGCGCTGAGGATACGGAAGCTTTCCATCTGGCGCGCTTGGTCGAAGTCGCCGTAGACTCCCACGCCGCCTTTGAGCGCCTCGTCGACTGCGGCCTTGTATCCGCCTCGGTAATCGAATTCGTTTGAGTCGTCAGCCATGGTGCGTACGCTATAGCCTCGGCACGACGACACGCGAGCGCGAGCTTGGAGGAATCACGAACATGGCGCACGACATCACCGAACGACGCACGTTCAGGCTGCTGCCCAGCGAGGACATCGGCTTCTCCAAGCCGGCGATCCGATACGAGATCGATGGCGAGGATCATGTGCGGCTCGCGCACGAGTTCAAGGCGCCAGAACCCGAGCTGGCTCGAAAGCCCGGCGACCCTGGCTGGTGGACGATCACCGTGTGGCTTCCCGTGGGCGCGATGCCGCTCGAGCTGATTCCCGATCCGGACGCGCCACTGCTGTGAGCGAACCGACGATTCGCGACGCCGAGCCGCGCGACGCGGCGGCGATCGCGTCGATCCATGTGCGTTGTTGGCAGCACGCGTACGCGGGCATCGTGCCGGACGATCTGCTCGCGTCGCTCGACATCGCTCGGCGCAGGCAGCAGTGGGAGCGAGCGCTCGACCGCGACGGCGAGCACGCCCCTCGTCGAGGCGCGACCGTGGTGAGCGTGGACGAGTTCGACGACGTCAAGGGCTTCGCGCAGGTCGGCGCGTCGCAGGGAGAAGGCGCGGACGAATCCCTCGGTGTGTTGTTCGCGATCTACTTGGAGCCGGAGGCGATCGGAACGGGCGTGGGGCGAACGCTGCTCGCATCCGCGACAGATCGGCTGCGCGCGGAGGGGTTCACGCGCGCGTGCCTGGAGGTGTTGCCTGAAAACGAGCGCGCGCGGCGCGTGTACGAAGCCGCGGGCTGGGAAGTGCGCGGCGATCCGTTCGTCGTGGATCACGGCGAGCATCAGCTCGTGCACCTGCGCTACGAGCGGGCGCTCTGACGACGCGGCTTTTCCGCGCGCAACTCGGTACGTGCGTACCGGAAAACGATACGAACGCACCGCTCATGGGACGGGATGCCCTCCCTACATCGTCGTCTTGTGCCGGCAAACCCGGTGCGAAACACCGGTTTGCCGGCACAAGACAGCGACCGCGTCCGGAATTCGACCAAGACAGGACGGAATTCCAGACGCAGTGAACGCGCAGTGGGTGCCGTCAGATCTGGGATGTGCGTGCACTTGTCTCGGCGTTCCCAGGCAATTCGCTGGCACCTGCGCCGAGACGCCTCCGATCAGCTGGATCGAACGACGCGGTGCAGCCCGGCGAGCTCGATCGCGGCGCGCGCGGCGTCGCGGCCCACGTTGTGGCCGCCCTGGCCGAGCTGGGCGCGAGCCTTCGCCTGCTCCAGCGTGTCCACCGTGAGCAGGCCGAACCCGATCGGCAGGTCGTGCTCGAGCTGGACGCGCACGATGCCGTCGGTGGCGGCGCGGCATACGTAATCGAAGTGCGCGGTCTCGCCGCGAATCACGCAACCGAGCGCGATCACGCCGGCAACGCCGTGACTGGCCTCGGCCAGCGTCTTCGCAGCGAGCGGAATCTCGACCGCCCCCGGCACGCTCACGGCGCGAATGTGCTCCGGGCGAGCGCCCGACTCGAGCAGCTCGTCCACCGCGCCTTGGTACAGCGCGTCGGTGATCAGACCGTTGAATCGCGCGACGACGATGCCCCAGCGCGCACTGGCAGCGCTCGGAGCGAACTGCTCCACCGCGACGCCAGCATGGTCGAACGCGCCCTCGGAAGCAGGCGCGAAATTGTGCCCATCAGCGGGCAAGCGACGGCTCCTGCTCCGGCGCCGCCGCTCCGTTGGCGCTGCCTTGCAGCGCGCCGGAGAGCGCGTCGTCGCTCAACAGGTGGCCGAGCCGATCGCGCTTGGTGGTGAGGTAGCTGCGGTTGGTGTCGCGCGCGGCGATCTCGAGCGGCAGTCGCGCGCTCACCGGAACGCGGTAGCGTTCGAGCTCGTCGACCTTGCGGGGGTTGTTGGTGAGCAGCTGCACCGACTGCACGCCGAGGTCGCGCAGGATGTGCGCCGCGGCGTGGAACTCGCGCGGGTCGGCGTCATGGCCCAGCTCGGTGTTCGCGTCCACGGTGTCGCGCCCGTTCTGTTGCAGCTCGTAGGCGCGCAGCTTGTCGAGCAAGCCGATGCCGCGCCCTTCCTGAGCCAAGTACACGAGCACGCCGCGTCCCGCCGACTCGATCTCGTCCATCGCGCGCTCGAGCTGTTCGCCACAGTCGCAGCGCAGCGAATGGAACACGTCGCCAGTGGCGCAGGAGCTGTGCACGCGAACGAGCACGTCCTCCGAGCCTGCGACGTCGCCCTTCACGAGCGCCATGTGCTCCAAGCCATCGACGGTGCCGCGGTAGCCGTACACCTCGAACTCGCCGCGACGGGTCGGCAGCGCGGCGCGCGCGGTGCGCTCCACGTGCAGCTCGGTGCGGCGGCGGTACTCGATCATGTCCTCGATCGAGATCATCTTCAGATCGTGCTTCTTGGCGAACTCGAGCAGCTCGGGTACACGAGCCATCGTGCCGTCGTCGTTCATGACCTCGCAGATCACGCTGGCCGGCTCGAGCCCCGCGAGCTTGGCCATGTCGACGCTTCCCTCGGTCTGACCGGTGCGCTCGAGCACGCCGTGCGGCTTGGCGCGCAGCGGGAACACGTGACCAGGGCGGTCGAGGTCCTCGGGGCGGCACTTCGGATCGGCGGCGACGCGGATCGTGTGAGCGCGGTCCTCGGCGCTGATGCCCGTCGTCACGCCTTCCGCGGCTTCGATCGACACCGTGAACGCAGTCTCGAACCCGGCCTTGTTGCGCGGGTTCTGCAGTGGCAAGTCGAGCTGCTCGATGCGCTCGGGGCTGAGCGTGAGGCAGATCAGCCCGCGCGCCTCGATCGCCATGAACGTGATCTGCTCGGCGGTGACGTGCTGCGCGGCGACGCACACGTCACCCTCGTTCTCGCGATCTTCGTCGTCGACGATGATCACCATCTTGCCAGCGCGATAGTCCTCGATCGCGGCTTCGATGGAGTCGAACGGGGAGTCGGACATGTAATTCGCCTTGCCTTGCGTTGGGGGAGCATCGATTACAGGACGAGTTTATCGCGAAACGGGCAGCAAGCGCGCCACGTAGCGCGCGATGACGTCCGCCTCGAGGTTCACGAGGTCGCCCGGAGCGAGCTCGCCGAGATTGGTTCGCTGCTGCGTTTCGGGGATCAGCTGCACGCGAATTCCGTGCTCGAGCACGCCCATCACGGTGAGCGAGGTTCCGTTCACGGTGATCGATCCGCGGTCGATGCAGTAGCGCAGCACTGAGTCCGGAAGGTCGATCTCGAGGTCGAGCCATCGCCCGTCGGGTTCGCGATCGGCTGACGAGACGACGCCCGTGGCATCCACGTGTCCTTGCACCAAGTGCCCGCCGAGCGGCGCTCCCGCGCGCAGCGCAGTTTCGAGATTCACGCTCGCGCCGGGCGCGAGGGTGGACAGGCGCGTGTGGGAGATCGTCTCCGGCAGGACGTCGAATGTCAGTCGCCACGTGGCGACCTGGGCGTTCTCGACTGGTTCGCTGGCGACGATCGTGAGGCAGCACCCGTCAACGGCGACGCTCGCGCCGAGCATCTCGTCGATTCCGGGGGCGTCGAGCACGAGCCGGTTCGGTTCCAGCGCGACGACGACGCCGCGCGACTGCACGATTCCGGTGAACATGACGGGAGCCTATCGCTCGCCATACGGCGCTCCGTGCGTTACGATGAGACATAACCAACCAGTCGGCAAAACCAGTTGGAGGCAGCGATGGAGACGGTGGGAGCATTCGAGGCGAAAACGCACCTCGCGGCGTTGCTCGATCGGGTCGAGCGCGGGGAGCGACTGACGATCACGCGGCGTGGGCGGCCAGTGGCGATGCTGGTGCCTGCGTCGAACACGAACCCAAGCGAGTCGGCACGCCTTGTGGAACGCATGCGCGAGCGCGCGGCACGGCGCGCGCCGCTCGGGATGGACGTCAAGCAGCTCATCGAGGAAGGGCGGCGATTTTGATCTCGTTCGTGCTCGATGCATCGGTCGCGCTCGCATGGTGTTTCCCGGACGAGGGAACCGAGGCGGGCTGGAAACTGCTCGAACGAGCCAAGAGCGACGGCGCGATCGTTCCGAGCCACTGGGCACTCGAGATGTCCAGCGCGCTGCTCGCAGGCGAGCGCCGCGAGCGGATCCGACGAGACGAGGCCACGGACTTCATTGCCGATCTCGACACCGCGCAGATCGAGATGGACACGCTCACACACGTCAGAGCCTGTCACGAAACCCTCGAACTCGCACGCGAGCACGGGCTGTCGAGCTATGACGCCGCCTACGTGGAACTCGCGCGCAGACGCAGCATTCCGCTCGCGACGCGCGATCGTCGGCTCGCTGCGGCCGCGCGCGCGGCGGGCGTGGAAACCATCGAGCCGTAGGACGTTGTACTACGCGGCGACCGTGCGCTGCAGCCGCCGCTCGCGCGTTTCGACGACGCCCACGAGCAGTGTCGGCGCGGCGAACATCACGAGAAGCACCCACTGCAGGTCGAGGCCAACCGAGGCGCACTACACAGCGATGCCGAGCACGATGATCACGAACAGGCCGTATCGTTCGGCGATGTGGTGCGGATGCCACGGGGTCATGCCGGCACGCTCGGCGATGCGCGGCACCATCAGCTCCCCCACCACGCCGATTGCGAACCCGACGAGCGCTGCTGCGTCGCTCCAGCCGCCAAACGCGATCGTCAGCACCCCCCAGTAGACCTGCATCACCATGATCCCGAGCGCATAGCGTCGGCAGGTGGTGCGATGGTTGGGATCCTCGCGGGCCGCGCGCAGCCACTGCGTGACGAGCGCGGTGCGCATGATGCAGTAGCCGATCACTTGGACCGTGCCGAGCCCTTGCCCGGATTCGGCGATGCCGATCGCCATCACCACCACGCCGATCATCTGCACCATCGTGAGCAGGCGGAAGGGGACGTCGTCCGTGTCGTAGGCCGACGCGAACCACGTGAAGTTCATCCACGCCCACCAGATCGCGAAGAAGCCCGTGGCGAAGTGGACGAGTCCGTCCGCCACGTGATGGGCGGCGATGTCGTGGTGCAAGTTGCGCGCGGCGAACGCCACGGCGACGACGAAGGCGAGGTCGAAGAACAGCTCGAGCTGACTCGCCACGCGGTGCTGTTCGGCGCCGCGTCCGGTCATGCGGCGGCGCTTGGTGATGCGGATCCCGTGCTCGTTCATGCACGGATCCTGACGAGCAGGGCGGCTACGCCACGTCGGCGTGCGAGTCCGGGAGCGCCGGCGCTTGGAACGCCGGTGAATCTTCCACCGGCACCGCAGCAGGCTCGGCCGTGGTCGCGGCGAGTTCGTCGGCTGCGTCGAGGCCCGCTCGATCGGCGAAGATCGCGACCACGAACAGCAACACGAAGGACGTGAGCGTGATGAGTGCGAGCGTGAGGTCTTCCATCGCGATGGTCCTTCGTCCGGGCTGACGGCACGACAACCCGAATGGTGGATCGGACGCCGCGAAGGGGTTGTCCCACGCAACACCTTCGATCAAACCGCCGTCGGGCGGCCAATGCTCGGCCACGTCGCGCATGCCGATATGCGCGTTCGACCCTCGCCTACACGCCGTGAATCTGCTGACCACCTAGTCGACAGCCACCACCACCTACCGCCGAATACCTGATTTTGCAGGCATTTTCCTACTACCTAGGTGCGTCCTCGGTGAGATAGGTAATTCCACCGACTCGGTAGACGGCACGCCGTGGGACAGTGATCTTGCAAGGCAGCGAGGAACCAACCGCCCGGAGCGTCGGGATCACACGGAAGGGAAACCGCGAGCGCCGCCCGTGCCACGGAAGGCACCGGATCCGCCAGGTCCGGGGGATGGTCGCCGCCAGGCGGAGGTGTACTTCGCTGCCAAGCGCCGGATTCGCAACCGGGATCTTCGATCGAGGGGGACGCCGCCTCGCGATCAACACGAAGATCACAGCCACCGGAGCGAGTGCGAACCGACATACCGCTCTACCAGCACGACGCTGCTGAGCGGGAGCTTTTCGACAACGCGAACGTCTACACACCGCCACGATCCGTCCCACGTCCCAAACGCAAGACTTCGTGGCAATCACAGCCAGGTCCGTCCATCCGTCCCACACCGGAAACGACCTGGCACCAGCGGCCCCGACCCCGCCCGCCGTCCAACGGGCACAGCGGTCGGGGCCGCAATTTCTTCTTCGCACATCGATGAAACAGATGCGGCGCGGAGCGCGATGAACCGGTTGGACTGGCCGAATGGCCAAGATGGGACGACGGGACGAATCATGAACATTGCAGCACGACTTGGATTGGTCGCCGCAGGCGCTGCCGTGGGTGGCGGCGCGATGTATGCGATGCATGCCTCCGTAGCCAAGGTTTGGGAGAACCGACAACAGGACATCGCCGCGCGCAGCGACACCGCGCAGGCCGAGTGGGACGCGTTCAGGAATGAGGCGGAAACGCAGTTCCCCGGCTTAGAGCTGAATTCGCGCGAGGATCACGCACGGTTCGACGCGTTTCTGAAGCAGCATCCGGCACCGTCATGGATCACTGTCCAGCACGAGGGTTACACGCGCGCGCACTTGTCCACGCACGGGTTCTTGCCGAGCGGTTTGCAACGACCGATCGGCGAGGAAGTCGCGTACCCGGTCGGATTCGGCGGGATGTTCGCGCTCGGCGGCGCGGGATACGCGATCATGGAGCTCGCACGGCCGAGCGCCAAGACGCTCGCAGGCAAGATCGGCGCCACAGCCGGGGCCGCGGCGATCGCGGCGCTTGGCGTCGGCATGGTGCTCGGCGGCCTGCAAGTCGGCAAGTTCAAGGAGACCGCGTACGCGCACTCCGACACGATCGTTGCCGGCGTGAACGTGTACCGCTGACGCTCGGCTCGCTCGCGACGATGGCTCAGTCGGCGGTCGCGCCGGGAAACGCCCACGCCGGATGCAGGATCGCGTGATGGTGCGCGTCCTCGCCGCTGGCATGGGCGGGTGAGGACAACGCAAGCTGCGCGAGCGGATGGTCGAGTTCGAGGCCAGGTTGGTCTTCGGGCGCGTCGAACGGCGCGACGAACGCGTGGAATGCGTCGAGCAGCTCCGCGTCGTGGAATCCGGCGAGCAGGGTCGGCCCGGATTCGCAGAGCACATCGTTGATGCCGTGTTCGGCGAGGCGTGCGAGCGTCCAGCCGCCGATGCAGGGATCGCCGGGGCCGCATTCGGGAGCGCGCCACACCTCCGCGCCAGCTGCCTCGAGCGCGAGCTGCGGATCGAGCGGCGCGTCGTGCGCGCACACGACGAGCACTGGCGCGGCATCGATGGTGCGTACGAGCTGCGAATCGAGCGGCGTGCGCAGACGGCGATCGAAAACGATGCGCGTGGGTGGCACGGGCGTTCGGTCGACGAGCACACCGCGCACGGTGAGCAGCGGGTCGTCGGCGAGCACGGTGCCGATGCCCACGAGCACCGCGCCCGATCCGGCGCGCAGGTACTGCACGTGTTCGCGGCTGGTCTCGCCGCTGATCCAGCGACGGTTCGGATCGCCGGTCGCGAAGCGACCGTTGCGCGTCATCGCCCACTTCGCGGTGAGGTAGGCGCGTCCGCGCAAGTGCACGGAGTGGAACCCGGCGTTCTGTTGCAGCGCGCGGCGTTCGATATCGATCGGCGCGCGTGCCACGTCGATGCCCGCGGCGCGAAGCTTCGCCGGGCCGATCCCGGCAGTGACGGTGTTCGCGTCGCTGGATGCATAGACGACGCGGCGAACGCCGTGCTCGATGATCGCGTCGGTGCACGGCGGCGTGGAGCCATGGTGGCTGCATGGTTCGAGCGACACGTAGAGCGTGGCGTGCTCGGGCACGGGATGAGTCAAGTCGTCGAGCAGCGCGCGTTCGGCGTGGGCCGCGCCTTTGCGAACGTGGTGGCCGGTGCCGATCACGGCGCCGTCGGGCAGCGCGAGCACGGCGCCGACGACGGGATTCGGTCGCGCGCCGGGGCGGCCGAGTTCCGCAAGTTCGATGGCGCGTTCGAGCATCGCGCGGTCAATCGAGTCATTGGTACGAGGCACCGACGCGGCGCCGACGCAGTCGAACGCGTCGCCGTTCACGCGGATGCCTCCGCGTCGCGGCGCATGCGCGCGATGAAGAAGCCGTCCGCGCCTTTGCTCGGCCACGTGCGCTGCACCGACTCGACGGTCAATCCGGGCGGCAGATGCTCGATGATCGACTCGTCCTCCGCGGCGAGAATCGAGCAGGTGGAATAGACGAGCACGCCGCCGGGTCGTACGAGCGTCGCCGCGGTCGCGAGCAGTCGACGCTGCAACTCGACCAGCTCGTCGATGCCCTCCTCCGTGCGCTTCCAGCGCGCGTCCGGGCGAGCTGCGAGCACGCCGGTTCCCGAGCACGGCGCGTCGAGCAGCACACGGTCGAACGGATTAGTCTCGTCGAGCATGTCGAGCGTGAGGGTGGTCGCGTCCGCCTGCACGACGCACAGCCGATCGGCCACGCCGACTCGCGTGGCGAGCGCACGGATCGAATCGGCGCGATGCTCGTGCAGCTCCACGGCGACGAGCGCGCCGTCTGGTCCGACGAGCTGCGCCGCATGCGTGGCTTTGCCGCCGGGCGCGGCGCACATGTCGAGCACGCGCTCGCCAGGTTGCGGATCGAGCGTGCGCACGACGAGTTGCGAGGCAAGCGACTGTGGCACGAGTTCGCCTCGATCGATGCGATCGGCCAGGTGCGCCGTGCTTCCGCCGACGACGATCGATTCGCCGGTCGTGGTGTCGCGGAACGCCGCCGGGTGCGGTTCGTTCATCGCGCGTAGTTCGGCGATCGCGTCGTCGCCCATGTCGGCACGCAGGCGATGAACGAGCCACTCGGGCATCGACACGAGCGTGGCGATGTCGGAGTCCTTGGTCGGATCGAGCGCATCGAGGATCAATTCGCCGTCGACCTGCGCACGACGCAAGATCGCGTTCGTGAACGCCACAGCGCGCTCGCCGACCACGCCGCGCACGATTTCCACTGCCTGGTCGACTGCGGCGTGCGCGCTCTCGGCTCGCAGCTCGAGCAGTTCGTAGCAGCCGAGACGAAGCGCATGGAGCACTGGCGGATCGAGCTTGTGCAGCGGCCGCTTGCCGAGCGTGGCGATCACATGGTCGACGCGTTTGGCTTGCTGGACCGTGCCGTACGCCAGCCGCTGTGCGAAGGCTCGCTCGCGCGGATCGTCGTCGAGCTCGAGCTGCTGCACCACGCCGGCGAATGCGCGATCGGTCCACGCGTCCTCGTCGAACGTGCGACGGATCGTGAGCCACGCTGCCCAGCGTGCGCGAGTCACCTTGGAGGGTCGACGCAGGCGACGCTGGTTGCGGGTTCGCTGCGACGGGATCGCCATCAGGTCCTCGCGGGGCGTTGCTCCGGGGCAGTAGCCCGCTCGAGCGGCACGCGCAAACCGCGCAGCCAGTCGCCAGCCGCCATGCGACGCTTTCCGGGCGGTTGCAACTCGAGCACGTCGAGCGCGCGGTCAGCGGCGCCGATCAGCAGCCGTTCGGAGTCGTGCCAGATCGCGCCGGGCTTCCCTGCCACGGGAGCGTCGGCGGTGGCGATCCGCGTTCTCCAGATGCCGAGTCGCTGGCCGTCCACCTCGAGCCACGCGCCGACGTGCGGGCTGAGCGCGCGGATTCGATCGTGCAGTTCGCGCGCCGGGCGGGCCGGGTCGAGCATGCGATCCTCGGCCGCGATCTTGTGCGCGTACGTTGCGCCCTCCGCCGGTTGCTCGGTGAACTCGAGCGTGCCAGCGTCCGCGCGTTCGAGCGCGTCGAACAGGATTCGCGCACCGGCGGCTTCGAGCTCGGCGAACACCTCGCCCGCGTCCTCGTCCACCGTGATCGGCACTTGGGCGCGCAGGGCGATCGGGCCCGTGTCGAGCCCCGCCTCCATGCGCATGATGTCCACGCCGGTGATGGTTGCGCCGTCCATGATCGCGCGCTCGATCGGCGCGGCGCCACGGTACTTGGGCAGGATCGAGCCGTGCACGTTCAGCATCAGAAAGTCGCTGAGCAGCGGCTCGCGCACCATCTGACCGAACGCGGCGACGACGAACGTGGTGACGCCAAGGTCGCGGTAGAGCTCGAGCAGCTCCGGCTCGTGCATGCGCTCTGGCTGCACCAGGCGCACGCCACGATCCTTCGCGAGCTGGGCGACTGGCGGGCTCGCGAGCTGCTTGCCGCGCCCCTTCGGACGATCCGGCTGGCTGACGACGAGCACGAGGTCGTTTCGCCCGGGCCGGCCGTCGCCTGGGCCGTCGAGCAACGCGCGCAGCATGGCTGCGCCGAACGGCGCTGTGCCGGCGAAGGCGATCGCCATGTCAGGGCTTGGGCCGGAGTCGACCCATCGCCTCGGCGCGGGCGGCTGGATCCTCGACGCGATCGATCATCAGCACGCCGTCGAGATGGTCGATCTCGTGCTGGAACACGCGCGCGTAGTAGTCGTCGAGCTCCCACTCGCGATCCTCGCCGGACGGCGTCTTCGCGGCGACCTTCACGGAGATCGAGCGGCGCACGGGCACGCGCACGTCGTCGCCGAGCGAGAGGCAGCCTTCGACGTCGATGTCAGTCTCGTCGCTGCGCCACGTGATCTGCGGGTTCACGACCGCCTCGGCGGGGCCTTCGTCGGGCTGGAACGTGAACATGCGAAGGCGCAGGCCGAGCTGCGGCGCGGCGAGTCCCACGCCGTACGCGTCGCCCATGATGCTGGTCATGCGCTCCACGAGCGCGGCGAGTTCGTCGTCGAAGTCCACGACGTCGCTGGTGGGCGCGCGCAGCACCGGATCCGGATACTGGCGCACGTGACGCAGCGCCATCTGGCGACGCTGCTCGACGGCGGGCGGCAATCGATCGTCGTCATGCTCGGATTCGCTGCTGTTCTTGCGGCGCTTGGTGGCGGAAGTTTCCATGTTGGAAGGCTAGCAGCTTCCCCTGCCGCATCCACGGCCGCTCGCGCGCGTGCGGCGAGTGCCGTCCCGCGCACTGTTGCCGGCAAACCCGCGTCGAACACGGATCCACCGGCACAAGACGCGTACACGCCACGACCTCTGCCGACAAACCCATGCCAAACACGGATCTGACGGCACAAGACGGGCGTGACGGGTTCGAATCGCGGGCAGGTGGGGCGACCGCGCACTCCGGGTACGGCTCGCAGCATGGAACTCAGCGAGCATGCGGTGCGCAATCGCGCGCAATGGAACGAATGGGCGAGCGACTTCGTGCCGAGCGCGGAACACAACTGGGCCACGCCCGACGTAACGTGGGGCGTATGGGACATCCCCGAACGCGACGCGGGGCTGTTCGGCGACGCAGGCATCGAGCAGTGGGCTGGCACAGACGTGATCGAGCTCGGTTGCGGCGCGGGATACGTCTCCAGCTGGCTAGCGCGAGCGGGCGCTCGCGTGATGGGGATCGACGTCAGCGACGAGCAGCTCGCCACCGCGCGCAGGCTGCACGAGCAGCATCTCGACGAACTCGCAGGTTCGATCGAGTGGATTCAGGCCAGTGCCGAGGCCGTTCCATTGCCCGACGCGTCGTTCGACTTGGCGATCAGCGAGTACGGCGCATGCCTGTGGTGCGATCCGCAGTTGTGGGTGCCGGAAGCCGCGCGATTGCTTCGCCCTGGCGGGCAACTCGTCTTTCTGACCAACGGCGTGCTGCAGGTGCTATGCATGGACGAACCAGGCCTCGCCACGACCCGCGAACTGCACCGGCCGCTGTTCGGCATGCACCGGATGGAGTGGGACGATGACGATGGCGTCGAGTTTCACCTGTCGCACGGCGAGTGGATCCGACTGCTGGGCGAGCACGGATTGCAGGTGGAGCGACTGATCGAGCTGCGCGCGCCGGAGGATGCCGGACCGGTTCGGTGGCAACACGCGAACGCGGAGTGGTCGCGCAGTTGGCCGTTCGAGGAGGCGTGGGTGACGCGGCGAGCATAGGTGTGTCGCTGATTGCGCGCAGCGTCACACCAGCGATTGCGGATCCACGTCGAGGACGACGCGCACGTCGGCGCGGCGACGGTCGCGGTCGGTAGTGCCCAGGAATCGACGTACCGCGGTCGCCACGGACGCGACGTGATGCGTGCCGACGATCACCTGCGCGCGTTCGCGGTCGTTGATGCGCAGCAGGCGCGCGGGACCGAGCACTGTGCCTGCGTCGAGCTGGCGCATGCCGTCGGCGATGGCGCGCGCCCAGCGATCGCGCGACGCCTCGTCGCGTGCGCTGACGAGCACGCGAACGATGCGCGAGAACGGCGGGAATCCGTGCTCGGCTCGCTCGGCGAGCTCGCGCTCGAGGAAGCCGTCCACGTCGTGGGAACGCGCGAACGCGAGGAACGGATGATCGGGGTACCACGTTTGCAGCATGACGCGCGCGTGCTCGGCGGTTTCGGCGCTGCGACCGGCGCGTCCCGCGAGCTGCGCGACCATGTTGAACGCGCGCTCCTCGGCGCGGAAGTCGGGAATCGCCAGGCCGGCGTCCGCGTCGATCACCACCGCGAGTTCCACGTCGGGAAAGTCGTGCCCCTTCGCAACCATCTGCGTGCCCACGAGGATCGCCGCGCCCGGCTCGCCGAACGATTCGAGGATCGTGCTCACTGCGCCGCGCGTGCGAACGGCGTCCGCGTCGAGGCGCAGCACGCGCACCGTGGGCCAGCGCTGTTCAAGCAAGGACTCGAGCTGCTCGGTGCCCGCCCCCATGCGCGCGATGTCGGTGGACCGGCACTCCGAGCACTGCTTTGGAACCGGCTCGTCATGGCCGCAGTGGTGACATGTCAGTCGCTGACGCGCCGCCGATCGCCCATGGATGACGAGCGACACGTCGCAATGCGGACAGCGAAACGTGTGCCCGCATCCTCGGCAGTGGAGCGCGACCGCGTACCCGCGACGGTTGTGCAGCACGATCACCTTGCGGTCGCGACGAAGCGTCGCGTCGATCGCGTCTTGCACGGGAAGCGTGATCGGGTACTCGGAGGCGTGGTCGCGCAGGTCGACGAGCTGCACGGGAGCGAGGCGCCCGCCACGAGGTCGCTCGCGCATCACGACGTGCCGCTGCACGCCCTTCCAGCTCTCCGGACGCGGCGTGGCGCTGCCGAGCACGAGCCGCGCGCCTTCGTGCAACGCGCGACGGTAGGCCACTCGCCGCGCGTCGTAGCGCGGGTCGCTGTCCTGCTTGTAGGAGCCGTCGTGTTCCTCGTCGATCACGATTACGCCGAGCGGGTGCACCGGCGCGAAGATCGCCGATCGCGGCCCCACCACCACGCGGGCCTCCCCACGTGCGATGCGTTCGTGCGCCGCTGCGCGCTGCGCCTTCGTCATCGCCGAATGCAGCACTTCCACGATCTCGGGGAAGCGTTGCAGGAACCGGCGGGCGGTTTGCGGGGTGAGCGCGATCTCCGGGACGAGCACGATCGCGCCGCGCCCTTCCTCGAGCGCGCGCGCGATCACTTCGAGGTACACCTCCGTCTTGCCGGAGCCGGTGATCCCCACGAGCAGCGTGGCCGGATCCGTCGAGTCCTCGTCGTGCCAACAGCGTTCGACCGCGTCGAGCTGCAGCGGCGTGAGCTGCACGTGCGGCCCGGCCGCCGCGGCCGCCTTGGCCACCGCCACGATGTCGTTCGCCTCCGGATCGGAATCCGGTTCGCTGGCGAGCTCGTCGAGGAAGCGTTCCTCCAATGCCAAGACGCCCGCTTCGGCGAGCTTGCCGATCGTCGCGCGCGTGGTGCCGATGCGATCGAGCAACGGTGCGAGCGCGGTCCACGCCATCGGGATCTGGTCGGCGATCTCGTGCTGGCGCGAGGTGAGATCCACGCCGTCGACGCGATCGACGATGCGGCGCACCGCTTGCTGACGACGTCGGTTCGGAACCGCGCTGGCACGCGCCTGCGCCGCAAAGCGGGGGCCGACGACTAGCGCGAGCGCGAGCGTGCGCGCGCATCCGTACTGGTCGGCGACCCACTCGGCGAGTTCGACGAGCGCCGCGGGAACCGGCGGCGCGTCGACCACGCGCGCGACCGGTTTGAGCCGAACCCCCGCCGGTGGTTGCACGTCGAGCGCCTGCACGACGCCAACGCGCGCCGCGCTTGCGACCGGGATCTCCACGATCGACCCGACGCGAACGTCGCCCGCGAGCGCGTCGGGCAGCTCGTACGTGAACGGTTCGTCGAACGAACGCGCCGGCACGAGCGGGTACACGGCCACCGCGCTCGAGACGGGTTCGGCGGGCATGTCGAAGAGCACGTCGGTCACTGGCACACGATATCGCGGCGAGCCGAAGCTGCAACGCGGAGCGGTTCGGACCCGACAATCGGGCGCAGGGAATTCGTGCTTCGGGGGGAGCAACGTCCGTGAACATCGGACCATCGGCAAGAGCGCTTCGATCGATCTTCGACGATCCTCGGATCGCCGCTGTACGGCCGTTGATCGACCGAACTGAAGCGGGACGCGACGTGACGCGACGCCTCGAATCGCTCCCGGTCAGATTGGCCGAAGCATCCGACGCAGACTTGGCGGCGCACGGGGCGAGCGCGACCTACAACAATCGCACGAAGACGATGACGATCCCGTCGCGGTTTCTGAACGCCACGGGGTTGCGCAACAAGAAAGCGCTTGCGGACATGGTCCGTCACGAAGGCATGCACCGGATCCAAGACGCGGAGGGCCGCAGCAACGTTCCTTCTCGTCGATTGGCCACGGCCGGAGCGACCGCTGCGCTCCAAGCCGTGAAGCGCGGCGATGCTCCCGCAGCCGCGTGGCGAGACGCAGTCGACGCGGCGTCCATGATCGACGAGGGCGAGGCGTATCTCGTGGACTATCACGTGGCCCGCGCGTTGGGCGATGAGATCGCGACGAGGCCTGTCTTGAACCAGCTTCCCGCGCTCGAACGCCAGCTCGGTCGACCACTTGCAGCGCGGGACGTCGCCATGGTCGTGCGAACCGTCGACGGTTACGCCGCAACGGCCGCGCACGGGCGAGTCAGAGCGCGCGCGACCACGGAACTTGCCCTCGGAGCAGCAGGCGTCGGAATCGCGGCGACCGGCCTGGCAGCGACCGCCGCAGTCAACCGTGGGCGTCAGGAACGTTGACGCGAAGTAATCCGTGCCGATGATCACACGTCAACTCGCATCGATCTTCGACGAGCCTCGCATCGCGGCGATCCGGCCGCTCATCGACCAAACCTCGATCGGCCGCGAGATCACCGCGCAACTCGAGCGCATGCCCGTGAGCTTGGCGATCCCCGACGCCAGCGACATGCCGCGCGGGTTCACTGCGGCGTACAACGAGCGGATGAACACGATCGCGGTGCCGAGGCAACTGCTCGACACGACAACGGCGAACGGGCGCGAGGTCCTCGCGCGCGCGATCCGGCACGAAGGCGTGCATCGAATCCAGCGGGCACGGCCGGGAGGCTTCCCAAGCGTTCCGTCGCTTGCGGTCACGGGAGCTCGCGCAGCGGCACACGCGCTGAGAAGCAGCGAAAATCCGGTCTCGCACTGGCGAGCCGCGGTGAACGACCGCTGGCTCGCGCTGGAAGGCGAGGCGTATCTCACGGACTATCGAGCGGCGACGCAGCTCGGAACGAACGTCGACAAGGAACCGATCCTTGCCGAGATTCCCGGCATCGAACGCACGCTCGATCGTCCGCTGAAACCGACGGATCTCGTGCCAACCCTCTTGGACATCCCGGGATATCGCGACATGGCACGCGTGATGCGTCGGCGCGCGGCCGCGGCGACCGCGTTACCGGTCGCCGGCGCGTCGGCCGTCGTGGCGGGCGTCGCTACGCTGTCGCCGTCACGCCAGCAACAGCGGCCTTGAGCGCGTCGACCTTGTCGAGCCGCTCCCACGGCAGGTCGAGATCGGGGCGTCCGAAGTGGCCGTACGCGGCGGTCTGACGATAGATCGGGCGACGCAGGTCGAGGTCGGCGATGATCGCCGCCGGACGCAGGTCGAACACTTCGCGGATGGCAGCCTCGATGCGGTGATGGTCCACCGTTCCAGTGCCGAACGTGTCGACGAACAAGCTCACTGGGCGAGCGACGCCGATCGCGTACGCGACCTGCACCTCACAGCGGCTGGCGAGACCGGCGGCGACCACGTTCTTGGCGACCCAGCGCCCGGCGTACGCGGCGCTGCGATCCACCTTCGTCGCGTCCTTGCCGCTGAACGCGCCACCACCGTGGCGGGCTGCGCCGCCGTAGGTGTCGACGATGATCTTGCGGCCAGTCAGCCCCGCGTCCGCGTGCGGTCCGCCGAGCACGAACGCGCCCGTGGGATTCACGTACACGGTGATCGCGTCGCGCCACCATTCGCCGAGCACCGGTTTGATCACGTGCTCCACGACGTCCGTGCGGATGCGATCGGATCCCGCGAGCGTCTCCCCGTCGTGGGTGCGCGCGTGCTGCGTGCTCACCACGACCGCGTCGACCGCGACCGGACGATGCGATTCGTCGTAGCGAACCGTCACCTGCGCCTTGCCGTCCGGGCGCAGGTACGGCACGTCGCCGCTGCGCCGCACCTCGGCGAGCCGACGCGTGAGCCCATGCGCGAGCGTGATCGGCAGAGGCATCAACTCGGGGGTCTCGTCCACCGCGTAGCCGAACATCATGCCTTGGTCACCGGCGCCGTGCTGGTCATGGTCGTCGCCGTCCGATGTTTCGCGAAGTTCCCAGCCAGTGTCAACGCCCTGCGCGATGTCGGGGGACTGCTCGTCGATTGCCACGAGCACGCCCGCGGTGCGGCCGTCGAAGCCCACCTTCGAGCTGTCGTAGCCGATCTGCAGCACTGTGTCGCGCACCACTTGCTGCACGTCGACGTAACTGCTCGTGGTGATCTCGCCGCCAACGACCACGAGACCAGTGGTCACGAAGGTCTCGCACGCCACGCGCGCGTTGGGGTCCTGCGCGAGGATCGCGTCGAGCACGGAGTCGCTGATCTGGTCGGCGACCTTGTCGGGGTGACCCTCGGTCACCGATTCGCTCGTGAATAGGTACTCCATGCGACGGCTCCTTCGTCTGGCGTCGAGCCGCGATCAGCGCGGCACCGGAAATCCTACCAAGTCACTGGAGAAGTCGCGGCCGCCCCGCTCCCAAAACTCGTCGCCAATTTGTTCCAACAAGTCTGCGCAACTGGCGATCAGTCGCGCGCGGTCCGAAACTCGTCGCCAATTTGTTCCAACAGGTCTGCACAAGTGGCGACGAGTTTGGGGGTCAGAGCGCGAGGGCGCTGGCGAAGGATCTCCCGCACGCTGCAGTGGACGAATCGCGCAGCGAGACGGTTGCGGAGAGTGTCATCTCACCTTCACCGTCGAACGTGATCCAGCCTGCCGCGGGGCCGGTGCAGCCGGCGATCGAACGCGACCACAACCACGCGATCGGTGGGCGTGGCGGAGTGCCTGCGCGCGCGGCGAGCGTGGAGCGTCGGCTCGTCAATGCAAAGTCACGGTCCGCAAGTGGTCCGAGCGGGACGACCACGTCCAAGGTGCCCTGGTCGGTGGACGTGGCACGTGCGGTCACCCCCGCGAGCCGGAGCGCGGCGCGCACGTCCTCGACCGAGTCGCCCGCGCCGTCGACGACAAGCTCGAGCTCGCGTCGATTCCACGCCACTGTCGACGGTCCGTCGAACTGATCGAGCACGCCTTCGAGATCGATCGGATGCTCGTCCTTCGGCACGTCCTGCGCGGTTGCGTACTGGCCGTTGCGGCGCGTGATGCCCGTGACGATCGCGCTCAAGTGCTGGCCGATGCCGTCAACCGCCACGATCGAGTCCGCGGCGATCGAGATCGAGTCGAGCTGCTTCGAAGTGGCATGCCCCCAATCCACGTCGGGCGACAGGTCGGGCACCCACTCGACGTTGCCGACGACGGTGGCGCGACCGCCGTCCTCGCTCGTGCCTGCGACGCCGACCCATCCGTCGCGCGTGGCGATCAGATCGTCGCTGTCGGTGGCCCAGCGCGCGAACTCCAGCAGCGCGGGATCGTCTTGGAACGGTCGCCGTGCCTGCGTGCGGATCAGATCGAAACGGAACACCGCCGCGAACGGCGCCTTCGTCGCCGCCTCTGCGGCGTACTCGCGCATCGCCTTGCGATCGGGAACGGCATAGGCGTCGGCGGCCTTCACGAACGCGTCGAGCCCAGCTTTCGATCGCGCGACGAGCACGCCATCGTCGTACGCTTTGACCGCGCGGCCGCCCTCGGAGAGCGTGGGCAACGCCTCTTCCAGCGCGTCGCGATCGCGCACGTCCGCGAACCAGATCCGATCGTCCGCCACGTGCTCGCTCGGCGACGGCAATTGGCGAATGGCAACTCCCGCGTGATCCCCGATCCACGGCTTCGCGTCCGTGGCGTCGATGCCCACCTCGTCGTACAACGCATCGCGCATCGAACCGTCCACGGACGTGTCGACCAGCGTGAAACCGAGCACGTCGGCGGTCAGGTACGTCAACGAGGGCGGCATCGCCTTCGGCGCGCGCTCGAGTCGCGTCGCGCCCGGAGCGGCACAGCCAGC
Organism: Thermoleophilia bacterium; assembly: GCA_039811765.1. GTDB lineage: Bacteria > Actinomycetota > Thermoleophilia > Gaiellales > SKUG01 > JAGQUL01. Next base: position 40,032 of record JBDHZF010000002.1, read on the forward strand.
GAGCGTGAACCCGATCACAGCAACGGTGAACACCACTACGAGCGCTCGCAGCGCTCGTAGTGGGCAGGTGAACGAAGTCGGGGCGGACACGGCAGCCGGAGAATACCGGCACCGGGTCCGCCCCGCATCGACTTCGCAGCGAGCGAGTCGCTCAGTCCTTGGTCACGTGCAGGAAGGCGCCGAGGTGCGCATCGCTGTCGTCGCCCTCGATCCAGCCGACCATGCCACCGAGCTTCGCGTCGTCGCTGCCTTCCGCGCCGGCGAGCTTGGCGACGCGCGCCGCGTCGAGCCACATCGTGCCCCACGTCTCGTCCGGCGCGTCGGCGGCCTTCCATGCGTCCTGGAACGCGTCGCTGTCGCCGAGCGTGTCCTTGCCCCAACTCGCGAACGGGCTGACGCCGATCGACACCGCGGCGAGATCCTTCGTCGACGCCTCGGTGAGCGGAATGCCGCCCAAGCTCAGCTGGCGTAGCGTGAACTTGCCAACGGTGGACGTCTTGCCCGCCGCTGCGGCCGTGGTGCTGCCACCGAGCAACCCGCCCACGCTCGTGACGATCTTGCCGAGGGTCTTCGACGTGTCGCCCGTCTCCTCGAACGCGAGCATGATCGTGCCCGCGCTCAGCAGCGACGTCGGGTCGACCGACGAGAGGCCGCCGCCCCCAGCCGCTCCGGCCACGCCCGTGGCGAGCGAACCGAGGCCCGCGTCGTCAGCCGAGACGCCGAGCACGAACTCGCCGTCGAGCGTGTCGGCGAGTTCGTCCATCGTCACGCCGAGCAGCGCGGTAGCTTGGCCCAGCATCTGCTGGGTGTCGGCGCTGTCCTTGCCCGCGGCGTCGGCCGCGGCCGACAGCTGACCGCCGAGATCGTTGCCGCTGATCGCCAGCAGCGTGTTGGCGGGCATGTCCTCGAACACCGGATGCTCGGTGTTCTTCAGCTTGTCGTCGCCGTCGCTGATCGCGTGACCGTCCACTCGAAAGCCGTCGTCCTGCACGCCCATCGACATCGCGAACGACTTGAAGTCCTTCAGCTGGTCGAGATCGGCGATCTGCTTGAGATCGTCGTCGTTCTTGGCCGCTGCGCGCAAACCAGCACCGTTGATGACGAGCGTGCCGAGCGCGTCGCCGTCCACTTCGTCGATCGCGTCCTCGACGCCATCGGCGTCGGTGATCGAATCGCCGTCGTAATTGACGATCGTCTTCAGCATCGCCGAGTCGGTCGTGAGGATCGCGAGATCGTCGGACACGCCGATCACCATGTCTTCGTCGTCTGCGTTCTTCCACGACTGGAAGTCGCCGACCTTCGCGCCCTTCTCGAAGTCGCGCTTCTTGGCGAACTTCTCGAACGCGGCCTTGTCGGAGACCTCGGCCCACACGAAGAAGTCGGCGGCCTCGTCCGACTTGACGTCCAGCAGCGCCGCGCCGGCGTTCTTGCCGAGCCACGGATCGATGTCCTTGGCGTAGTCCACGTCGTCCTCGTCGTTCGAGGTGGACTTGGCGACTTGGTCCTCGACCGACTTGAAGTCAGGGTCGAGCGCCGTGGCGAGACTCGAGAACTGATCCCAGTTGTCGCCGCCGAAATCGGTGTCGACGGTGACGTATCCGATCGCCGACTTGGGAACGAAATCGAGCGCGGCGGAGCTCTTGGCGGCCGAGGTGGCCCCCGAACCGGAGCCGCAACCAGTGGCGACGAGCGCCGATCCAACGATAGCGAGCACGGCGAGACCGCCACGAACCTGCAACTTCACGAGAGCGTTCCTTTCATCGAACCACGAGTCGAACGTGAATCTAGCAGGACGAGATCGGGGCGTCACCCGACGATGTCGCGATCGTCGGAGAATTCGCGTCCTGGTGGTCGCGACATCATGCGGCGCACCATCTCCGGCAGCGGCACGTCGTGCGCGACGACCTGCGCGACCGCCTCGCAGATGTGCATCTCGATGCCGGCCGCGACCGCCATCTCCTGCACGATCGGCGCAGTGCGCATCCCCTCCACGACTTGCCCGATGCGCTCGCGAATCTCCGCGGGCTGGCAACCCTCGGCGAGCAGGCGACCCGCCCGATGGTTGCGCGAGTGCGGGCTGCGACACGTCACCATCAGATCGCCGACGCCGGCGAGCCCGAGATACGTCTGCAGCTTGGCGCCGTGGGCGATCCCGAGCCGGGTCATCTCGCCGAGGCCGCGCGTCATCATCGCGGCGACGGCGTTGTCGCCGAGGCCGGTCCCCTCGAGCACGCCCGCGGCGATCGCGACCACGTTCTTGGACGCGCCCGCGAGCTCGACGCCGACGATGTCGTCGTGCGCGTACACGCGGAAGGCGAAGCCGTTGACCACGTTCTGCACGGCGAGCACGGCGGCCTCGCTCGTGCCGGCGACGACCGCTGCGGTGGGCAGGTCGAGCATCATCTCGCGAGCGATGTTCGGGCCAGACAGCGTGACGTAGCAATCGGGCTGGAGGAATTCCGCGGCGACTTGGCTGAGGCGTCGACCGCTCGGATCAAGCCCCTTGCCGAGCGACAGAAACAGCGGCGCGCGATCGGCGAAGCGCTCCACGGTCTGCGCGAAGGCGCTGGTGGGGACGGCGAGCACGATGGCGTCCCACGTCTCCTGCGCAGCCTCGTCCACCGTGGTGATGCGCGTGTCATGCGGGAATTCGATGCCCGGGAAGTAGCGCTCGTTCGTGTTCGACTCGCGCATCGCGGACGCATGCTCATCGCTGCGTGCCGCAAGCGTGAGCTGCACCGGGCGCGGGCCGAGGATGCGCGCCATCGCGGTGCCGAACGATCCAGCGCCCACGACCAGCCACCGTGGCTGCCCTTGCGATGCGTGCGAAGTTCCCATCGACACGGACCCTACCGGAGCGCCTGTCGCAGATAGCCGCGTCGTCACCACGCCGCGCCACTCCGCCGATTCATTGCACAGTGAATCCGACCCTCTACCCGACGAATTCGCTCGATCGTTGTAGGTTCGGCCACACGAAGTCTGGTTCGTCTCGAGGGACTCCCATCGAACCGAGCGTGTAGACGATTGATTCCTCGATGCCGACGCGCTGGAAGAACTCCAGGAACTTGTCCTCCATCGGACCGCGCGAGCCGACGCTGCCCGAAAGCGCGAGTTGCACCGCGGCACGCAACGTCGCATTGCCTGGAGCTCCACGGTGCGCCTCGACGTACTCGGCGACTTCCGGGATCTCGACGCGCTTCTGGTACACGAGTCGATCGAGCACGAACGCCAGCTGCCACTTCGTGTGGTCGATCGCCATCGTGGCAAGCAACCTGCACGGATCGGCGACCGGAATCGGACCTGCGCGAAGCACCGTATCCGGCAGCCAGAGTTCCTTCGCGCACGAGAACACGAAGCCATCCGCGCGTTTGGGACGGGTCGTGCCGGGCGTGCTGGCGTGAACTATCGTGCAGCGTCGATTCCACGAGTCGAGCAACGAACGACGGTAGACGACGCCCAAGGTGGGCGCCGCAAGCTGCAGGATCAGGGAATCGATGGAACGTCCGCGTGGCATGCACGTATCGTCACCATCGAAGTGTCACGCGTTGTGCGCACTTTGTGCCAAGAGCGTCACAAGAGTCGCACGGAAGTGTCACGAGTCCGCACCGCTGCGCACGCGGGCCGATCCACATCAACGCTCCTCCGCCGCTGACGCGATTTCACTGTGCAGTGAAAACGACGGCTCACACGACGGATTCGCTGGCCAGTGCGATGCCACGCGCCACTATCGAGCGAGAAAACGTCGGCTTACACGACGGTTTCACTGCACAGTGAATCCGCAGTGGGCAAACGGAGGCGCGCGAGCGGTCAGGCGCGCGAGCGGTACTCGATCACCAGCGGGCAGCCTTGGAAGCCGAACTTCTCGCGGATCTGGTTCTCGATGTAGAAGCCGTAAGAGCGCGTCATCAGCTCTTTCGCGTTCACGTAGATGCGCAGCTTCGGCGGACCGGCCTGCACCTGCGTTCCGTAGAGCAAGTTCAAGCGGCGGCGCGTTCGCTTGTCGAGCGGCGGCGGCGTGCGCTCCTTGATCTCTTTGAGGAAGCGGTTCAGTTCGCCCGTGCCGATCTTCTTGGCAGCGCGGTCGTGCAGCTCGATCGCCTTGCGCAGCAGCTTGTGCACGTTGCGATTCTCGGTGCCGGACGTCGTCACCACTTCCGGACGTTGGCGCAGCTTCTGCGCGATCGTCTCGGTGACGTCTTTGAGGTCGACATCGTTGATGTCCCACTTGCTGAGTGCCACGATCACCGCGCAGTTGCGCTCGCGCATCGCGTCCGCGACCGACAAGTCGTTCTCGCGCACGCCCGCGCTGGCGTCCACCAACAGGATCGCCACGTCAGCGCGCTCGGCGGCCTGCAGCGCGCGCACCTCGCTGTAGTAGTCGAGCGGGTCCTGGCCGCTGCGGCGTCGGCGCAGGCCTGCAGTGTCGACGAGCACGATCTCGCGCCCCTCGAACTCGAAGGACGTGTCCACGCTGTCACGCGTGGTGCCGGGCATGTCGGCCACGATGTGCCGAGCCGCGCCGCCGAGGATCGCGTTCGCGAGCGTTGACTTGCCCACGTTCGGTCGCCCCACGAGCGCGATGCGAACCACGTCGTCGTCATCGGTGCGAACGAATGGTGTGCCGTGCTCGCGCAGCTCCTCCACGACCACGTCGAGCAAGTCGCCCGTGTTGTTGCCGTGGTGCGCGCTCACCGGGATCGGCATGCCGAGCCCGAGCTCGAAGAACACCGTCGCGTCGTTCTCGCTGCGCGCGTTGTCGATCTTGTTCGCCACCAAGCGCGTGGGCACCTTGCTGCGCCGCAGGATCTCCGCGAGTTCGTGATCGGCCGCGCTCACGCCACGCTGGCCGTCGACCACGAAGAGGACGAGGTCGCACTCGTCGATCGCGTCTCGAACCTGCGCCACGATCTCGCGCGCCATGTGCGAGCGATCGCCCTCGTCCACGCCGCCCGTGTCGACGAGCAGGAACTCCGCGCCGTTCCACTCGCACTCGATTTCCTTGCGATCGCGCGTCACTCCGGGCGTGTCATGCACGATCGCGGTGCGCGTGCCGCTCAGGCGATTCACGAGCGTGGACTTGCCCACGTTCGGATAGCCCACCACGGCGATGCGACCGATGAACTCGCGCGACTCGTGCGCTTCGAGCTGTTCCTGCTCGGCGAGCTCAGCGGCGATCCAGTCGGCGTCCTCGTCGTCGAGATCGTCGAGGTCGTCGAACGGCTGCTCGAGCTGGTCGAGCATGGGATCGTCGTCGAGCTGGGTGTCGTCGTGGTCGAACATGGCGCGACGGGCATTGTCGCAGGGTTCGCGCGACGGCGCGCCGGGCGCGGCGCCCGATCAGACGATGTCGGCGATATACGTGGGGTGATCGGTCGGATCGCCCTTCGCCAGCTCGTTGCGCGCGATTTCGTACTGCGCGATCCACGTGGCGTCGAATCCGTGTGCGTAGATGTGGTCGATGTGCGTCTTCACCGAATCGTCCTCGTCGAGTTCGTCGGTGTGCGTCAAGTTCGCCGTGCCGAGGATCGCGTCGGCGGCGTCGATCGTGCCGTTGCGACCGTTGCGCGTCGTGTTCAAGTCGCCGCCGAGCACGATCTTCGACTGGTTGAACCCGGTCGCGGTGGCGGCGTCCGAGGCCCCGGCGGGCGTGTAGGCGAACGAGCCGGTCGACTCGATCGACTTCACGATGTTCGCGAGCAGGTCGAGCTGCTTCTTGCGACGCTTGCTCGCCGCGACGCTCGGCCGATGCGACAAGTGCGCGTTCACGACGGTGAACGCCTCGCCGCCTGGCGGCCGAATCGCGAGCACGCCCGCGCTGCGCTGCGAGGTGTCGCCTTCGGACGGCAGGTCGACGTTCACGGCCTTGTCGATCGTGTACCCGTTGCGCGTGAAGGTGGCGGTTCCGCTGCGCTCGCTCTTCTTCACGTTTCCCTTGGCCGGCGTGAACGCCATGTCGGATGCGCCGATCAGGTGGGCGAGCACCGAAGGCATCTCCGGGATCGCCTTCTTGTCGCCCTTCAGCTCCTGCACCATCACGACGTCGGGATTGACGGCATTGACGTAGCGAGCAACGTCGCGCAGCGCGTCGATGTCCTGACCGCTTCCCGTGCTCTTGCCCGCGGGCGCGCCAGCATGGATGTTGATCGTCATCACGCGGGTGCCGTCGGCTCGGGTCTTCACCTCGACGCCCTTCGGCACCTTGCCTCCTGTGGGCGGATCGAGCTTGCCCTTGAGCTTCGGGTTCTTCTCGAGTTCTTCCTTGGTGAGGATCTCGCGGAACACGCCGGGACCATCCTGCGCGCCGCGACCAGATTGCGCGGGCGTCTGCGAGACGCCCGCGGTCGCAGCGCCTCCAGCGGTCGTGGACGCGGCCGAGGCCGTGGCTGCCGCTTGCTGGGCGAAGAGCTCGGGGTGCGCGGACTGCAGCGCGGTGAGCGCCTGAACAGCCTGATTGGCTGCTTGCAGCACTGCGGCGACTTTCGCCTGATCGACGCCTGCAGGAACTTGCGCGGCGCCGCCGGCGGTGACCGTCGACGCGCCCTGCGCGGCTTGGTACCCAGCCGGCGGAGCACTTGCAACCGCATAGTCCTTCACCGGGGACGGCGTGTCCGGCGTGGTTCCGCCGACGATCGATCCCACATAGCCGCTGCTCAGCGAGCTAGTCGCGTCGGCTGGCATGCCCAGCGACGGTCCTCCCCCTATCAGCGTCATGTTCGGCGATCCCCTTGCGGCCTTTCGGATCACGCTGGCGAAGCGCGGTCCCCTGCTCGTTCACCATCGCACCGTGGCGTGTCGAGCGAATGGGAGCAATTACCTAGGTTGCGCGACCCACGGCTGGATCAGTAGGGGCGATCCGCGCGCAGCGCGTCCCACAACTCCTGAACGTCCGACCAGACCTCGGTGGTGGCGCGTCGAACGTTGTCGGGCGTGGCGAGTTGCCCGCGGAAGTCGTGCGGTCGGCCGAACGCCACCGTGACCTTGAACAGGCTCTCGCTCCAACGGTTGCCGTAAATCGCCACAGGCACGACCGGAACACCTGTGACGAGCGCGAGACGCGCAGCGCCCTGGCGTGGACGCGCCAATCGCCCCTCGTACACGCGCGTGCCCTCGGGGAACACGCCGAGCGAATCGCCGCGGCGCAGCACTTCCTCGCCGATGTGCATCGCCACGCGATCTCCCGCGCCGCGGCGAACGGGGAAGAACCCGATCGAGTCGGCCATGTTCTTCACCACGCGCGTGTGCGCGAGCTCGGCCTTGCCCATGTAGCGGATCACGCGGTTGAGCGGCGTGATAAGGAATGCCGGATCCCACATCGACGCGTGGTTGGCGATGAACAGGCACGGCCCCGCCGGCACGCGCTCGGTGCCGATCGCGCTCAGCCGGAAGCCGCGCTTCCAGATCGGGCGCGTGCGACGCAGGGTCTTCTCGAAGTTCGCGAGTCCCGCCTCGTTGTCGATCCACTCGCGCGCGGTTCGACCTTGCGTGACCTCTCCGTCGAGCAGTTCGCGGCGCCGCTCGATCCATCGCCCCACCACGAGATCCACGGCCTGCTGGATGCCCATGTTCGTGGTGTCGACGACGAGCGCGTCCTCGGCGGCGCCGCTCTGCTTGGCGTCGCGCTGATCGCGCTCGACGAGGTCGCGCGCGACGTCGTCGCGCTGCTCGGTGCCGAGATCGGCTTGCTGCCCGCCGCGTCGGCGCGCGCGCTCTTCCAGATCGGCCGTCACGAAGATCTTCAGATCGGCGTCGGGCCGCACGTTCGTACCGCAGTCGCGCCCGTCCAGCACGCTGTCGCGATCGAGCGACAGCTGCCGCTGCCGCGCCACCAGCACGTCGCGCACCGCGTCGTGCGACGCGACCTTCGACGCGGCGTCGTCGATGCGCGGCTCGCGAATCGCGTCGGTCACGTCGACGCCTGCGATCCGCACCCGCCAGGAATCGTCCTCATAGCCGAGCTGCGTGGGTTGGGCGATCGCGAGGCCGCGAAGCCGCTGCGCGTCGTCGAGTGGAATGCCGCGTTCCAGCGCGAGCCAGCCAAGCGCGCGATACGTCGCGCCGGTTTCCACGTAGTTGAAGCCGATCGTCTCCGCCGCGAGCCGAGCGACGGTGCTCTTGCCGCTGCCGGCCGGACCGTCCACGGTGATCGTCAGCGCGCGCGTCCAACGCTCGCCCGCTCCGAGCTCGTCGCGCGGAACGGGTCGGGGCACGTCGAGCTTCGTGGACGCCGTGGTCGGTGCGGAGGTCGAACCCATCCAGCGCATGCTACCCGTCCCGCGAACCGCGAGGCGAGACGATCAGCGAACCGCGATGGCTTCGAGCAGGTCGAAGAAGCCGGGGAACGACACGTCCACGCACTCCGCGCCCTTGATCGTGACGCCGTGGCGCGACACGAGCCCCGCGATGCCGCCGAGCATCGCGAGCCGGTGATCGCCCGCCGCGTCCATCGTGCCGCCGTCGGGACGCACGCTCGATCCACGCACGATGAAACCGTCCTTGAGCGGCTGCACGCTGATTCCGATCCGCTTCATCGCTTGGTGCAGCGCCTCGATGCGATCGCTCTCCTTCGTGCGCAGCTCGGCCGCGCCGCGCACCACGAACTCGCCGCGCCGGAAGTGGGCGACGAGCGCCAGCATCGGCAGCTCGTCGATCATCCGCACCACGTCCTCGATCTCGAGGAAGATGCGGCCCACGGTGGCGTGCTGCACTTCGTAGTCGGCAACCGGCTCGCCGTCTTGGTCGCGGCGGCCAGACACGCCGATGCGCGCGCCCATCTGGTCGAGCACGTCCACGAAGCCGCGACGACCGGGACTGTCGATCACGCCGGGCAGGCGCAGCAGGCTCCCGCGAAGCAATGTGGCGGCGGCGATGAGCGGCGCGGCCGCGGACGGATCGGCGGCGATCTCGGTGTCAGGCAGTTCGATCGAGTCGATCGGATCGACGCTCACCTCGCCGTCGCGGCGTCGAATCGTCGCGCCGGCGCGACGCAGCATGCGCTCGGTGTGGTCGCGCAGGACGCCCGGCTCCACTACGGTGGTTGGCGCTTCGCCGCCGAGTCCGGCGAGCAACAGCGCCGACTGAACTTGCGCGCTCGCGACCGCCAGCTCGTAGCGACCGCCGTGCAGCGGTCCGCCGCTCGAAATGCGCATCGGCAGCGTGCCGTCGCCAGTGGTTTCGACGATCGCGCCCTGTTCGACGAGCGGGTCGGCGACTCGACGCATCGGACGCGCGCTGAGCGATTCGTCCCCGATCAATTCGAACACGCGGCCGCTCGGCTGGCCAGCGAGCAGCCCCGCGAGCAGTCGCGCGAGCGTGCCGGAATTGCCGCAATCGATCGCCGCGCCGTTGGCAGGCGGCTCGATTGCGCGCAGGCCCACGCCACGCACGGCAAGCGTCGTTGGATCGTCGGCGTCACGTTCGATGCGCGCGCCGAGCTGTTCGATCGCCGCGATGGTGGACTGCACGTCAGCGCCCGTGGCGAGATTTTGGATGCGCACGCGACGGGTGGACGCGAGCGCGAGCAAGAGCGCGCGGTGCGACATGCTCTTGTCGCCAGGCAGGTGCACCTCGCCGCGAACGGACGTGGCCGGAGCAACATGGACATCGGTCATCTCAGTCGCACCCCTACTCCGCGGCCGCCACGACGGTCGGACTCGCACGACGCGCGCCGACGGCTTCGAGCACACGATCGAGCGATTCCACCAATTGCGCGAACTGCGAGACGTCGAGCGCCTGCTCGGCATCGGAGATCGCCGCGGTGGGATCGTCGTGGACCTCGACCATGATGCCGTCCGCGCCCGCGGCGGCTGCCGCCAGCGCGAGCTGCGGCACCCATCGTGCCACGCCGGCCGCATGCGACGGGTCGACGAGGATCGGCAGGTGCGTTCGCTCGCGCAGCACGGGAATCGCGGTGATGTCAAGCGTGAAGCGCGAGGACGGCTCGAACGTACGAATGCCGCGCTCGACGAGCAGAATTCGTTCGTTGCCTTCGGCGAGCACGTAGTCGGCGGCGTCCAGCAGTTCGTCCACGGTGGCGCCGAAACCGCGCTTGAGCAGGATCGGTCGGCCGGTGCGCGCCAGCTCGCGCAGCAGCACGGCGTTCGACATGTTGCGCGCGCCGACCTGCAGCACGTCGGCGACATCGGCGGCAACATGCGCGTCGCGTGGATCGAGCACCTCGGTCACGATCGGCAGTCCGGTCGCCTCGCGCGCGGCGGCGAGCATGCCGAGACCTTCCTGCCCGAGCCCTTGGAACGACTTGGGGGACGTGCGCGGCTTCCACGCGCCCCCGCGAAGCATCCCGGCACCGGCGCCGGCGACCGCGCCCGCGATGCGAACGATCCCGTCTCGCGACTCCACCGAACACGGACCGGCGACGACGAGGAAGTCGCCGTTGCCCACACGCAGATCCGCACCGTCGAATTCGACGGTCGCGCGCGTTCCGGGGCGATGCTCGAGGCGACTCACACCGTGGAGCCTAGCGGAGCGACGCGAGCACGAGGGGTTTACAAGAACGCAGTTGCGTTGCACGTTGGACATAGTGCAAACGCCGATGGCGCACGACAGGCGACCCCCATGCAGCCGAATCACCATACCTCCACCATGCTTCTCGACCCCGAAGACGCCAGCGCGCGACCGCCTGCGATCGCGCTGCCGCCGAATCCATTCGGCATGGCTCGAGCCAGCGCCGCGCCGATTGCACCGCCTGCGCCGACGCCCGAGCCCGTCGTCGAATTGGCGGTCGCACCCGAAGTCGCGCCCGCGATCGAGCCCGCGATCGAGCCCGAAAACGAGCCAACCCTCGAGCCGGCGCGCCATTACGAGCTGCCGAGCCGGGGCATCGCCGGCTCGACCCGTCGCACGCTGCGTCCCGACTTGATGATCGCCGCGATGCCGTTTCCCGATCGCGCAATCGAGCACCCGCCCGCGCCAGCGCACGCGCCGGAGCCGCCAACCGCGCACGCCGCGGAAATCGCTTCCGTGTTCGCTCCGACCAGTGCCCAGGCTCCGGTCACAATTGGCCACCTTGCCACCGCACAGCCGACGACCCCGGTCGCCGGCCCAGCGGGTCCGGCGCTCGCTCCTGGCGCGAACCTCCATCCAGTCGCGGCCGCAGCCGCAGCGTCCCCAGCGGCATGGTTCGGCACCGGCGCCGTGCACGTCGACGACGAGCTGATGATCTGGAACTCGTCCGCGAGCGCGTCGTCAGCCGCCGCCGTCGTCGGCGCCTTTGCGCCCTCGCCCACGATGATCGCCGCCGCGCCCGCGACCACGGCTACCGGCACGACCGCCAGCACGTCGCGCCTGCGAGTCGCGCTGCTGATCAGCGTTCCCGCCGCGCTTGGCATCGGGATCGCGGTCGCCATCAACCAGTTCCTGCTCTGAACCCGCAACCTGCGCCGCACGCGCCGCGGCACGGCGCTCTGCCCGCGAGACACGCTCGCCGTCACCTTCGCGTCGTGCCGGCGCAAGCCCCGCCACCTTCTGTAGCCGCCGGATCTCCTGCGCCGCGAGCTCGCGCCACGCACCCGGGGCAATGCCCGACAATCGCAGTGGCCCGTACTGCGTGCGCGCCAGCTCCACCACCGGGTGCCCCACGGCCGCGCACATGCGCCTGACCTGCCGATTGCGCCCTTCGTGAATCGTCAATTCGAGCACGCTGCGCTTCGCGCCCGAGTCGACGACTGTGGCCGTCGCAGGCGCGGTCATGCCATCTTCGAGCTCGATGCCCTCCGCAAGCGAGCGCGCCGTCGCGCCGCTCACGCCGCCCTCGACGAGCACTCGATACGTCTTCTCCACCCCGAACGACGGATGCATGAGCCGATGCGCGAGCTCGCCGTCGTTGGTCAACAACAGCAAGCCGCTGGTGTCCGCGTCCAGACGACCAACTGGATACACGCGCACGTCGTCCGGCACGAGCTGCGCCACCGTGGGCCGACCCTGCGGATCGTCGAGCGTCGTCACCACCCCGGTCGGTTTGTTGAGCAGGAAGTAGCGCGGCGCTTGCGGCCCCACGGGCACGCCCCCGACGCGCACGTCGTCCCCCTCCACGACACGCATGCCGAGCGTAGCGACCGCGCCATTCACAGTGACGCGACCCTGCCGAATCATCACCTCAGCATGGCGACGGGACGCGACGCCCGCCGCGGACAAGAACTTTTGCAGCTTCTCGCCACTCGGTGGCTCGTCGCCGGGAAGCAGGAATGGATCGCGGGGTTCGGACATGCGCGAAGCGTACGCGACCACGAATTGCAGCGACGAGTTGCACACCACGACGACTCGAAGTAAGGTCCGCCTTACAGATTGGAATAAGGCCAGCCTTACACAGCAACGATGGGATGCAACATGGGCCGCTATCTCGGACCAAAGGAACGCCTCTCGCGCCGCGCCGGCGTGGAACTCGGCCTCAAGGGCGAACGCGCGCTCAAAGGCAAGAGCGCGCTCGAACGCCGCGGCCAGCTCGCCCCCGGTCAGCACGGAAGACGCCCTCGCCGCCTGAGCACCTACGGCGAGCAACTGCTCGAGAAGCAGAAGGCGCGCTGGTGCTACGGCATCCGCGAGAAGCAGTTCCGCCGCTACGCACGCGAGGCGATCCGCAAGCGCTCGGACGAGACCGTGGCAGGCGAGCGCCTGTTGGCGCTCCTCGAAACGCGACTCGACAACATCGTGTTCCGACTCGGATTCGCTTCGACGCGCGCACAAGCTCGACAATTCGTCTCCCACGGCCATGTGACCGTGAACGGCCGACGCCTCGACATCGCTTCCGCACGTGTGAAGCCCGGCGACACCGTGGCCATTCGATCGGGCGCGCCGGTGATCGAGCTCGCGACGGCGGCGTTCGCCGACGTGCATCGCCTCCCCGCATGGGTTGCCGCCGACGGCGACGCGCTCACGGGCACGGTCTTGCGCCTGCCGACGCTCGACGAGATCGACACGCCCGTGAACGAACAGCTGATCATCGAGTACTACTCGCGGGTCTGATCATGTGCCAACACCGACCGAACACCGCGTCGCACTGGCGTCACGCGCAGCGAATCGCACTCGCGCTCGACGTGGATCACGGCGAGGCGGACGCGCGCGTGGACGAGCTCGCGGCTCGCGTTCGAATCGAACTCGCGGACGGAGCGAGCGCGCCCCGGTCCGCTGCGCGCGTTGCCATCGACTCGCTGCGCCTGCTCGCCGATTCGCAGTGCCGCGCCACGTCGAGCTTGCTGCCGCCCTCCGCGGCGAGCACGGGCCGCGGGCATGAACTCGCGTGTGTGCTCGTGCTGATGGAAGCATGCCGACGCGCGGGCGCCGATGTTCGACTCGCGGCGAGCGACGACACGCTCGTGCTGCTGGTGGGCGACGATCGCGGTTGGGGAGCCGTCGCTCCCCGGTGGGGCGCGCTCGACTGGGTGGCGCTTCCGGTCGCGGCCGCGATCGACCAATCGTTCCACGCATGTTGCGCGCACGACGCGTCGCGCATGCTGCTCGCCTTGCTCGCGCCAGTACTGCCAAGCGAGCAGCTCTTGGACGCGATGCAGCTCGCGGACGAACTCACCGCCGCGTGAGGCGTAGATGCAGCGCGAGCGAGCACACGCCCGCCACCGCCATGCCGCCGAGGTTGATCGTCAGCGTGATCATCGAGTCGAGCGCCGCGCGCTGGTCGCCGTAGGCGAGCAACGTCGCCGCGTCCGCGGCGGCGGGGATGGTGGTGACGCTGATCAGTACGCCGATCAACGTGCCCGATCGGTTGCTGGTGATCGCGAGCGTGCCGGCGACGCCCGCGATGAGCGCGATCACGATTGACAACACGCCCGGGGACGCCACCTCGGCGACGATTCCGGTGAATGCCAAGCGTGAATCGAAGACGCCAGCGGCCCGCATCGCGAGCACGAAGAGCGATGCGGCCACGATCGCCGCGCCGAACCCCACGAAGATGCTCGCGACGCCGTCGCGAACGCGGCGGGCGTCGCGGTCGATCACGCCAACGATCATGTTCGCGAGCGGGCCGAACTCGGGTCCGAGCACCATCGCTCCCACGACGAGGATCGCCGAATTGGTGATCACGCCTATCGCGCCGAGGAGCGTCGCGAGCACCATGAACGCGATGAACGACCAGCTCGGGGAGCGCTCTTCGTCGAGTTGGTCGCGCACGAGTTGCCAGACGACGGCGTCGGACGCGGCGCCACGCGCGTCGCGTTCGGCGCGATCTGCGCCAACGCTCAAGTGCGCGAGGGTCGGTTGCACGCTCACCGAACACGCGCCGTCCTCCAACCCTGATTGGGTCAGCGCCTCGATGAGCGCGTCGGCGTCCTCGCGCGGAACATCGCACGCGACGATGTCGCCCGGCGGCTGCACGAGCGCGCCGCGAATGCGCACGCGGTTGATCGCGTTCGGACTCGCCGCGAGCAATTCGACGGCGGTGTCGGCATGCTCGTTCGGTGCATGCACCTCTACGCGAAGCAGCGTCACCTGAGCGCTCCCGTCGCGCTACTCGACGCGGGCCTCGGCCATCTTCTCGAGCTGCTCCTTCATGCGAGCAACTTCCTCGTCGCTCGGCCCGAAGCCGTCGAGTTCGGGCAGGGCACCCAAGCTCGACAACCCGAACGCGCGCTCGAAGTGCGCGGTCGTGCGAAACAACACCGCGCCGCTATCGCTGCGCCCGGCTTCCTCGATGAAGCCGCGCTCCATCAGGCCGTTCATCGCGGCATCGACGCTCACGCCGCGGATCTTCGCCAAGTCGGGGCGGCTCACCGGCTGCAGGTACGCCACAATCGCGAGCGTCTCGACCGCGCTGGGCGACAACTTCGTGTCGCCTTGCGGCCGCGTCATGCGGCGAAGCACGGTCTCGCAATTGTCGGCGGCGCGAAACGCCCACCCACCGGCGACACGCTCCAGCACGATGCCGCGCGAACCTTCCGCCCACGCATGCATCATGTCGACGAGGCACTCGTGCAGATCGTCCTCGTCCTCGTCGGTGAACTCCGCGAGCTGCGCGGTGGTGAGCGGCGTGGGCGAGACGAACAGCAACGCTTCGAGCTGATACTCGAGCGCCGGACCGACGATCTCGCGATCATTCGACGCCGTGGGCCGAAGCTGCGCCACCGGCGCGTCTGCGAGCCCCTCGTCGGTTGCCGGCTGATCCGCGCGCGGACGCAGGGTGACGACGTTCGTCTCCGCGTCCTGTTGCTCGTCGACCGGCGGTTCGGTGATCGTGGTGTCGGTCATGCGGTCTGGGCTCCCCTGCCTGACGAGTCGGCTGTCCCTGCCGACGCTGCTTCGCTGCTGCCGTCCACGTGCTCGGTCGCCTCGCGACGAGTCACCGTGATCGGTCCGAATCGATCGTCCTGCGCGAGCATCACGTGCCCGGCCTTGCACAGCTCGAGCGCCGCGACGAACGCCACCGCCTGATCCAAGCGCGTGAGTCCCTCGACGGCCTCGTCGAGCGAGAAGCTGCGACGCTTGTGCAGCACGCCGAGCAGTCGTCCGGTCATCTCGTGCACGGACGCGTGCCGCCCCACGAGGTGGCGCACGTCGACGTCTGGCTGCGCGAGCAGCACCGTCATCGAGCGATGCAGCAACATCGGATCGAGCGTGGGGCCCTCGTACAGCCCCGTCTGCCGTTTCACGGGCCGCGCCGCGATGCGCCAGAAACGATCCACGCCTGCTCGGTCGCCGAGCCATGCGGCCGCGCCTTTGAACGTGGTGTAGCGAACGAGCCGATCGAGCATCTCTTCCTGCGATTCGATGCTGCTCGGATCGACGATGTCCAGCTCGGCTTCCTGATCGAGCAGGTCGCGCGCCTTGATCTCCATCAGTCCCGCGACGAGCAGCAGGAATTCGCCCGCGGTGTTCGGATCGATGCGCTCCTCGTGCGCGAGACGCTGCACGTAGCCGACGACGATCTCGGCGAGCGGCACGTCCTCGATCGGCAGCTCGCGCCGCAGCAGCACCGAGCACAGCAAGTCCAACGGACCCGCGTAGGTGTCGAGATCGAGCTGAAGGGCGGCAATCTGCATCGATGGGGAGTGTACCGACCACGTCGGACGGTCGGTCCACTTCGACTACCGGCTGAGGGTTCCCGGTGCCGCGACCGGCAGCAGCCCCACGCGGTCCACTACGCGCGCGAGGGTCGCCGACGCGACCTCGCGTGCGCGCTCGGCCCCGCTCGCGAGGATCCGCTCGAGCTCGCCGCGGTCGTCCATCAGCTCGTGGTAGCGCGCCTGGATCGGGGCCAGATGCGCGGCCACCGCTTCACCCACGGCCACCTTGAAGTCGCCGTAGCGCCCGTGGTCGTGCTCGGCCTCGAGCTCGGCGATCGACCGCCCCGTCACCACGTGCAGCAGCTCGAGCAGGTTCGACACGCCGGGTTTCGCCTCCGGGTCGTAGCGCACCTCGGCATCGCTGTCGGTGACCGCCGACTTGAACTTTTTCACGATCTTCGCCGAATCGTCGAGCATCCACACGGTGCCCTTCTCCGAGCCGGTGCTCGTCGACATCTTGCGAGACGGGTCCTGCAGATCCATCACCCTCGCGCCCACTTCCGCGATGATCGGCTCCGGCACCTTGAGCACGACGTCCCCTTCGCCGCGCCCGTAGCGGTTGTTGAAGCGCTGCGCGAGGTTGCGCGCGAGCTCGATGTGCTGCTTCTGGTCGGCGCCCACGGGCACGCGATCGGCGTCGTACGCCATGATGTCCGCTGCCATCAGCGTGGGGTACGTGAAGATGCCGACGGACGTGGCGTCACCCTTGCCGTCGCTCTTGTCCTTGTACTGGGTCATGCGGTTCAGCTCGCCCATGCGCGCGACGCATTGCAGCACCCACGCGAGCTGCGTGTGCTCGGCCGCCACGTGGCTCTGCACGAACAGCGTGGAGCGCTCGGGATCCACGCCTGCGGCGAGCAGCATCGCAGCGGTCTTGAGAGTCGTCTCCAACTGATCCGCCGGGTCGGGCAGCAGCGTGAGCGCGTGCAGGTCGGCGATGAAGTAGAACGCCTCGCCGAGCTCCTGGTCGGTCACGTAGTGGCGGATCGCTCCGATGTAGTTGCCCAGGTGCTTGTCGCCGGTGTTCTGGATGCCGCTGAGGATTCGCATGCGCGAGAGTCTATCCCGCGGCCGCATGGGGCTGAGGCTCGGGACGGTCGCGGCCGCTCGCCTGGCCCCGCCACACGCTGGATCGGTGCGTGAACGAGGATCTCGATACCGAAACCGTTCGAAGGTCTCACCCTGAATCCACCGTTTTCGCGGTGACCGCTTGAAGAAGAAGGTGCCTTGACTCAGTATCCATGCCGGTTTCTCACGACTGACATGGTTCCGAGGAAAGGCACCTTCCGGATGCAATCTTCGCATACGCTCGATCGCGTTGCTGTGATG
>JBDHZF010000003.1:0-56333 GCA_039811765.1 Thermoleophilia bacterium
CTCGGTGGCGAAGGTCGCGGCGCACGCACGTCCGAGAACGTCTTCGACATCCAGACGCCCGTGGCGATCACCATGTGCGTGCGCGACGCAGGCGCGAAGCGCAAGCGACTTGCACGAGTCCACTACGCCGACTGGAGCGACGGCACACGTGCAGAGAAGCTTGCCCGGCTCGCGGCGGTCAGGCAGCTCGGCGACGTCGAGTGGGAGACACTGACGCTGCCGGAATCCGGATCGCAGATCATCCCCGAAGGTGTAGGTGACTGGGCGGCGTGGCCGACGATCGAGCGTCTCATGCCGTGGGCCTATTCGGGGGTACAGTTGAAGCGAACCTGGCCAGTCGCTCCCTCTGAAGCAGTCCTTGCCGATCGATGGGATGAATTCGTTCATTCAGCGGCGGCGAACCGAAGGGCGTTGTTCGTACCCACTCGCGATCGAGACCTGGATTGGTCAGGAAAAGTCGGGAAAGGCGTTTGCATTCCACCAAGGTGCCCACTTCTAGATGTCGAGCATCCAGATCCCGCTAGACGAAGCGAAGCGTCGCGCCAACCTACCGCTGTGCCGTTTGCGTATCGCTCGCTCGATCACGAGTACTTGCTACTCGACGGCCGGCTTGGTGACTATCTCAAGCCGGTACTCTGGGAGATTCACGGCGATGCGCAGGCTTACCTTTGCACCATAGTCAAACACCCTTTGCAGGGCGGTGTTGCGGCCGTCGTCGCTGGACCATCCCCTCCTGACATGGATGTGTTCTGCAATCGCGGACACGCCGGCAACTTCCCACTCTGGCGCGACATCGACGCGACGGTCCCGAATGTCACACCGGGCCTCCTCGACCTGCTCACGAAGACGTACGGCCAGCCCGTGGATGCGCCGGCGCTCTTCTGCTATCTCGCCGGGATCCTCGGCACGCCTGCGTACACAGCGCGATACGATGAGCAGCTCAAGCGACCGAATCCGCGCATCCCACTTGCCAAGACCGCCGGAGAATTCTTCGAAGTCGCCGAGCGCGGGCGGCGCATCGCCTTCCTCCATTCACGAGGCGCGCGCTTTGGTTCCAGCGGCGAGACGCTGCCTGCCGGCCGTGCACAGCTCGTGACCCCCGTCGAGACGAGCACGACCCCGGCCACCATGACCTACGACGCGTCGAGCGGCATCCTGCACGTCGGTGCGGGCGTCGTCGAGGGAGTATCACCCGAGGTCTGGGAGTTCGAGGCGTCGGGCTTCAAGATCGTGCAGGAGTGGATCCGACGCAGGCTCGCGCCGATCCCGGGCAAGGCGCGCTCCGAGCTGGACGCCATCCGTCCGATCGTCTGGGACGCGACGATGCAGCAGGACCTGCTGCGCACCATCTGGATCGCGGAGGAGCTCATCGAGCAGCATCAGCCGGCGATGGTCGAGCTGCTCGAGCGGATCGAAGCCAACGGCACCTGGAACGTCGACGACCTGCCCGAGCCGACCGAGGCGAGCACCAAGGCACCGAAGCTGTAGGTCAGAGCAGCGTGGCCTGACCCGACTGCGCAGCCTCTGCGTTCGTCTGCGCCGAGAACGACGCGTACACGAGGCTCGACACCTGGCTGCTGGCCGAGCGGATCACGTTGATCGCGTCCTCGATCGCCGCGGCGATCTCCTCGGGACCTTCCTCGCGGCGCACCACGGCTGCAACCTCCTTCGCGCGCCAGCGGAAGGCTCCGAGCTCCTTGAGGAGCTTCTCCGCTTCTACGAACGCGATCTCGTTGAGTTCACCAGCCATGTGGAAACGAGCGTAGCACGCCGATTCGGATGCACTCCGTCTCCACTGCGTGCGTCGGCCGGATCCGGCCTCATCCCGAACACCGAACGTCGCCGGACCGGAAGATACGATTCGCGGTCATAGAATCCACACCGCACGATGAGCACGACAACTCCGAGACGGAAGTTCCCGTGACTTCGCAGGAGCCTCACGACGAATCGCACGCCTGTGCCTCCTGCGGGGCCCGTCTGGGATCGGGGAAGTTCTGTGCCGAGTGTGGAGCGCCCGTCGCACCGCAGGCACAGTCGCAGCCGTCGGAGCCGATGGCTGGCGCAGCGGACGATCCACGAGTATCGGACGAGCCGACGCCTGCGCGGCGTGGACGCCGCGCCATGCTCATCGCGATCCCGGTCGCGCTGATCCTGATCGCGATCGTCGGGGGTGGTGTCGCGTATTCCCAACACCAACGTACGGTCGACCGGCGTGCACAGGCAGCCGCGGCCAAGAAACGAGCTGCGGCTCGACGCGAGCGCGCGCACGCGAAGGAGGTCGCGGTCAACGTCGCCTGCCACGACATGCTTCAACCGCTCGTCGACGCCGAGCACGATCTGTCCGGCCGCCTCGACATCGGAATGACGTACGCGGACTATGGTTCAGCAGTTGGAACCGTCTCCGTCGCCTACGGGAATGTTGATGCTGACGCGCTCGAGGAAGATTTTGCGTGCTTGTCGGACATTGCAGTTCCAGCGGAGGCGGCATTCAATCAGTACCGTGCCGCGTACAACGTGTGGAACAACTGCTTCGAGAGCCTGAGCTGCGATACCGATTCGATCGACGGTACCCTGCAGAAGCATTGGACGCGCGCAGGAACTCAACTCACAAAGGCCAAGAACGGACTCGAGGCACTTGAACTCGAGTAGGAGCGCAAGGCTAGTCCTCGTTCACGCGCGCTCCACGGTGTTCTCGCCGAGCAGGCCTGTGGGTCGGAACACGAGGACCACGACGAGCACGCTGAAGATCACGACGTCCACCCAGCGATCGCCCAGGTAGAGCGACGAGTAGGCGTAGATCAGCCCGATCGAGATCGCGCCGACGACCGCGCCGGTGAGGTTGCCGATGCCGCCGAACACCGCGGCGGTGAACGCGAACATGCCGTTCTTGAAGCCGGCGTTCCACACGGTGGTGGTGTTGACGAGCGCATAGATCACGCCACCCGCGCCCGCGAGCAGGCCGCCGAGCAGGAACGTCATCGAGATCGTTCGGTTCACGTCGATGCCCATGATCGACGCCGCGCCCTGGTCCTGCGCGGTGGCGCGCATCGCCTTGCCCTGGCGCGTGCTGGAGACGAACCAGTTGAGCGACATCAGCAGCGGGATCGTCACCGCGATCACGAACACGTCCTTGAGGCGCACGTTGCCGAACACGGTGACGTTGCCGAGCAGGTCCGGCACGCTCACTTGGCTCGGACCCCAGATCTTCTGCGCGAGGTTCGACAAGATGAAGCTCATCCCGATCGCGGTGATCAGCGGCGCGAGCGGGGGCGCGTTGCGCAGCGGCTTGTAGGCGATCTTCTCGATGGTGACGTTGATCGCCGCGCACAGCAGCGAGCACGCGACGAGCGCGACGACGATGATCGCGACCTTCGCGAGCACGCCCGACCCAGCGGTGACGCCGCAGGAGACGATCAGCTGCATCGCGACCATCGAGCCGAGCATGAACACATCCGCATGCGCGAAGTTGATCAGCTCGATGATGCCGTACACCATCGTGTAGCCGAGCGCGATCAACGCGAGCGTCGCGCCGTAGGTGAGTCCGATCGTGGTCTGCCCCGCGAACGCCGCTGGGTCCTTCGCCGCCATCAGCACGAGCCACAGCAGCAGCAAGCCCGCGGTGAGTTGCCCACCGCGATCGATCACGACTTGCTTTTGTGCGGCGCTCAGGTTCATCGCAGCTCCTGGAGCGCGGGTGGGAGCGGTGACGGCACCGACGTCTTCGACGCACGGTGCGCCTCGATCACCGCATCGGCGGCAGTTCTGACCCGAGCGAGCGCGGCACGCACCTCGGAGTGGGACGTGCGAGTCGCCAAGGTGCTGGACACGTCGAGACGTGCGTACGGACGACTAGCACCCTGCGCAAGATCCTGCACGTGCTCTACGGCGCTCGTGACCTGGGTCGGCGCCGCATAGCGCATCTGCGCGGCATCGCCCACGCGCACGAAGCCATGGTGGACGAGCCGGGCACGCTCCACCCGATCGTGGTAGTTCAGGTGCCCGCGATCCAACAAGCTGCCGGAACCCGAGCGCGGAACCGACGACTCGACGACCTGCTCCAGGTCGACCACCGCGGCTCGCACCTTCGCGATGACGATGTCCACGCCCGCGAACGCGGCAGCGTCCGGATGGTGCGGGTACAACGGCCACGCGGTCTCCGCCGCACCGATGATCGCTTTGGCTTGACTCGTCGTCACGTTCACCGTTCGTACCCCCTCATCCCTCGCCCACGTCGATCGTGCGATCGAACGCCCATGCGCCCTTGGTGACCTTCACGCCGCTCAGCACCGAGAGCGTGGTGTCGCCGGTGTCGGTCATCGAGAACGTGCCGAGCGCGCCCTCGTGGTCCTTGGTGGCGAACAGCTCCTTCAGCACGCACGCGCGGGTGACGCCGTCGCCGTCGGCGCAGCGCTTGATCGCCTCGATCGCGATGCCCGCCGCGTCGTACGCGTACGCGGTGTACGCCTGTGGGGCGCCGTGCTCCTTGGTGAACGCGTCGACGAATTCCTTGCCCTTGCCTGTGAGCTTCTCCGGCGGGATGCCGCCGAACGTGGCGAGCGCGCCCTCGCCCGCGTCACCGGCGGCCTCCACGAAGGCGTCCTCGAAGATGCCGTCCGGACCCATGAAGTAGATGTCCTTGGATTCGGCGCGCAGGTCCTTGAGCAGCTGACCGGCGTTGTTCTGGGTGATGCCGCCGAAGAACACGAGCTGGGCGCCGTCGCCCGTGATCTTCGGGATCAGGGGACGATAGTTCGACGCGAGCGGATCGATGCCCTCGTTGTCGACGACTTCGATGCCCGCCTCCTCCGCGGCGCCTTCGAACTGGTCGGCGAGTCCCTTGCCGTACGTCTCCTTGTCGTTCACCACGAACGCCTTCTCGACCTTGAGCTCGCTCGCCCACTTGGCGGCGGCCTTCGCTTGCATGTCGTCGGCGAGCACCACGCGCAGGAAGTTGCGTTCACCGCTCGGGTAGTACTTGTCGGGCTCGCCCGGATCACCGCCGGACTTGGTGAGCCCGACCGCGGTTGCCGCGGGACTCACCATCGCGAGGCCGGCGCTGTTGGCGGTCTTGATCTGCACTTGCGCGCAACCGGAGTTCATCGGGCCGATCACCACCACGACCTTCTGGTCCTGCGCGAGCTCGTTCATGTTGTCGGCGCACTTGGCTTCGTCCCACTTGCCAGCTTGGGCCGTGGCGTCGTCCATGCTGCGATAGGCGAGCTTCACGCCGCCCGCCTTGCCGTTGGTCTCGTCCACCGCCATTTGGATCGCTTGGACCATGCTCTCGGTCTGGGCGCGCGCGCTGCCGGTGAGCGGCAGGTCGGACGCGATCACCACGCTGGTGAGCGGCTTGCCGCTGGAGCCGCCGCTCGCGCCGCCGCCCCCGGCACAACCCGCGGCGACGAGCAGCGCGCCGAGCACGACGAGCGCTCGAACGAAGATGTGCATTCCCCTGCTTCCCATGTCCGGCTATCGGGGTCTCGCGTGCGATGGCGTGCGTCGCGAAACGGCCTTCGTGCGGGCATCGCGTGTTGCAGGTGGCGGCGCGCGCTGGCCTTCGGCGGCCAGCGACTGGCCCGAATGGTGCAACATCCCTGCTCCCTGAACCGACACACAGGCACGAACTCGCCGCGTGCGGTCCCCAGCGCCGCGGTAGCCCAAGACGAGGAGCGGAGCGGCAATGACCTTCATCGACAACGTGCGAACCTTCTTCGACAACCTCTTCGTGCCGCACGACGGGCTTTACGATCAGGCTAAGCAGTTGATCGCGCAGAACGATCCCGACGGAAACGGGCGCGTGGACGTGAGCGCGATCCAAAGCGGCGAACGAACGCCGCCACCCGGGCTGTTCGGCATCACGTCACGCGGATTCGCACGCGCAGATTCAGACGGAAACGGCGATGGCCAAGCGACGGTGCGCGAGGTTCGCAACCTGCTCAAGCAGTACGACACGGGCGTGGACTGGGATCCGTCCAAGGCGGGCGACAAGCGCGTGGATGGCGTGGAGCTGCTGCGGTTGATGTCCGATCTTTCAATGCCGTCGTCCAACTCGTCCGTGGACCAAGCCGGTTCGGGCGCGAAGCAGGTGGCATGATTCGCGCCGCGCAGGGAACAAGCACGGCATGGACTTGCGTTTCACGCCAATCACGGGCATCGTCGAAGTGATGGACGAGCAGCATCATCAGCAGCGGCAAGCATCGCTCGGCGATGCGTTGCAGCGACTTTCGGCGGCACGCGAGCAGCGCAGCTCGGTGGGCATGCTCGACCCGCTCGACGCAGTCTCGATGGACGAGCGCATCGCCGCGGCGGCGCCCGTGCGAACGGCGCGCCGGCGTCGCGGCCTGTTCAGCTTCTCCATGCGCGCGCGCAACGCGGTCGAGGGCTAATAGCCACGGTCGGACTCGAACCGACACTGGACGGGTTTTGAATCCGTTGCCTCTACCAATTGGGCTACGTGGCCGTGCATCGCCAATGCTACATGCGTTGCACGCTGGGGTACATCTTCCGGCCCCAATGTACAACGCCTATGGGGTTCGTTCGTAGAAGGGTTTGAGCGAGCGCACGGTGGGTTCGAGGCGTTCGCGCTGGCCGGCGAGGTCGACCATTTCCACTTGGCGATCGAGCGTGCGAAGCACTGGCGACAAATCCCGCCAGAGCGAGGCGAGCGCGAAGCGGCGAGCGTCGCCGTCCACGTCTGGATCGAGTTCCACCGCCAGCACGAGCGACGGTTCGTCGTGGCGATCCGGCATGAACCATTGCAACTGCGTGCAGCGCGTGACGACCTCGTGTTCGGCGAGCAAGGTCGCGACGGCGTCGCGCGCGTCGTCGGGCATCTCGTCCTCGGCTGGCCCCACCACGACTTCCACGCCCTCGTCGATCACTTCCGTGCCATAGCCGCGCGCGGAATCGATCACGTCCTGCACCATGCGCGGGGTGAGCAGCAACGCCTCGTCCCCACCCGGATTGATGACGATGTTCGGCGGACCATCGTGGCCGGTGCCCAGCAGGGGAAACAGGTCGCGAACGGCGAGCGCCACGTAGCGCCCGCCATCCGGAATGAACGAGCCGAGCGCGCCCTCGTCGGTAAACATGGGGACGATGTCGCCCTGCACGTCCGGGTGCCGCACGAGCACGAAGCTCAGCTCCAGCTCGCCATCGAGCGTGAGCTCGCCCGAACCATCCGACCCCTCGATCTCTTGATCCTCGGGCACGAGCGCGATCAGCGTGGCGGAGAGCAAACCCGCGAACAGGCGCTTGGCAAGTTCGGGATCGTTCTCGCCACGCCGTGGATCGTTGAGCGAGCGGATCAGCGGCTCGTTCTCGAAGAACACGTGCGTGGGCAGCGCGAACGCGCCATCCGCGTCATCGCTCGATTCTTCGTCGGACGGTTCGGCATCGGCCTCCGGCCAGTCGCCGGAGGTCGAATCCTCGTCTTCGCGCTCGTCGTCGTGCTCGTGCCACACATGTCCATCCTCGCATGGCCGCATGACACGCGCACGCCCGCCCGGGCACGTAGTATCCCCCAATGCGAATCGGCATCCTCACTGGGGGCGGCGACTGCCCCGGATTGAACGCGGTCATCTCATCGGTGGCGCGGCGAAGCTGGGACCACGGCCACGAAATGGTCGGGTTCACCTATGGCTGGCGCGGCGTGATCGAGGACGACGTGATCCCCCTCACGCGCGACAACGTGCGCGGCATCATGCGCGAGGGCGGGACGATCCTGCGCTCGAGCGGCGACAACCCGGCACACGGCGGCGATCGACCCGAACGCGTGATGGCGACCATCGCGAAGCACGAAATCGACGCGCTCGTCGTGGTCGGCGGCGAAGGCACGATGAAGGGCGCGCTGCACATGCACCGCGAGCACGGGTTGCCCGTGATCGGCGTGCCGAAAACGATCGACAACGACCTGCCGGGCACGGAGCTCACGGTCGGATTCGACAGCGCGTTGGCGATCGCCACCGAGGCACTGGATCGACTCGCCACGACGGCGGAAAGCCATGACCGCGTGATGGTGTGCGAGGTCATGGGCCGCACCGCCGGATGGCTCGCGATGTACGCGGGCATCGCTGGCGGCGCGGACGTCATCTTGTTGCCGGAAATGGCGATGACAGTGGAGGACGCCGCCGACATCGTTCGCAAGCGCCACGGCCAGGGTCGCGACAGCTCGCTGATCGTGGTCGGCGAGGGGTACGAGCCGATTTCGAGCGGCGGGATCTTCGACGACGTCACGATCGACCAGCCACTCGACGCGTACGGCTATCCGCGACTGGGCGGCGTCTCGCACTACGTTGCGGACGCGATCGAGAAGATCACCGGGTTCGAGACTCGCGTGACGATCCTCGGGCACGTGCAGCGCGGCGGCCCGCCCACGGCGCGCGATCGCGCGCTCGCGTCTCGCTTCGGGTTCCTCGCGGCGGATCTCGTGAACGACGGCCGCTTCGGCCTGCTCACCGCACAAGTGGGACGCGACGTCACCGCAGTGCCGCTGGAGCAAACCGAGGGCGAAGCACGCGTGATCCCGCACGACTGGTTCCCGTTCGTCCAGTCGTTCATGGGATGACGCCGAGGTGTCAGTCGCGGGCGGCGGCGTCCGCGTACGCCGCGAGCGCGCTGGCGAGGCCCGTGTCGAGGTGCCCCTCGTCGAGCAGGAGCGCGTCCACGCCGGCGCGTTGCAGACGAGCGACGTGCTCGAGCGCGGCGATCGACTCGCTGAGCACGGGCCACCCGGCGGGGATCGCGGCGAGCAGGTCGAGCGTTCGATCCACATCCACGCTGCCGCCCGCGTCGCGATTGTCGACGTGCAGCACGTCGGCGCTGCCATCCACCACGCGCTCGATCTGCGCCTCGTCGTGCACCGTCACCACGACTTCCATGCCGCAGTCGTGCGCGGCGTCGAGCACCGCCGAATCGGCGTCGTCGTCAGGCAGCAGCAGCGCGTCGGCGCCGGCGTCGCGCAACGCCGCCACGCGCGACACGTCGTCCACTCCTCCGCGCGCGATGATCGGCAGCGCGCACGCGTCGCGCACGGCGCGGATGTCAGCCACGCCGAATCCGGCGTCGACCGACAAGCTGATCGCGATCGCGCCGGCCTGTTCGCACTCCGCGGCGATGCGCGCGATGTCGGCCGGCGCGCAGCGCGGCTCCACGATGAACGCGAGCTCGTCGGCGCTCAACACTTCGGTGAGCGAGCGAGCAGTCTTCGTGCCGTCTGCGTCCATCGGGTTCAGCGCCTGACCTCTCGTGCGTGTCGTTCCTGGTCCACGATCGCGAGCGCGGCGCCGCTGCCCACGCGAACCGCGCCCGCCACGAGCATCGCCTCCGCGTCGCCCAGCGTCGCGATGCCGCCCACCGCGATGATCGCGATGTCGTGCGGCAGTTGTTCGCGCAGTTCGCGAATATGCCGTTCGGTGATCGCTCGCGCCTGATGCCCGGAACCGGTCTGCAGGAACCCTGCCGGCGAATCGTACAATCGTTCGAGCACGGGCTGCAGACGTGGAAGGTCGAGCATCGTGGTCTCGAGCACGACGCTGAGCTCGCCACGCCCGCGCGCGCTGTTGAGCGACGACCACCACGCATGGCCGAGCAGCACGTCGACTTCTTCGGCAAGCGCGGCCGGGCCCGCGACCTCGTCCTCGATCAGCGAGTGGTCGAGCATCACCGCGAGTTCGTGCGCGCCGTCGCGAATCGCGCGATCGCACGCGGCGACGCGCACGTCCACGCGGTCTTGGCCATATGGAAAGCCGATCGCGGCGCGAATGCGCGTGTCGCTTCCGGCGAGCGATTCGGCGGCGAGCGGCACGTGCACGGGCCACACGCAGACGGCGGCGAGGTGCGCCTCGCCCGCGCGCTCGCACGCGGCGACCACTTCCTCGCGCGTGATCAGCGGCTGCAACAAGTGCAGCTCGAGGCTCTTCGCGATCGAGATGCCGCTCACGAGAGCAACCACCCCAGCAGCGCGACCACCGCCAGCAGCGCCAAGGCGATGACGATCAACGGAATCAGCAGCAGGCGCGCGCCGCCGGGCGCGACGCTGCCGCGCGGAACCTCGCCGTACGTCGCGCGCTCCGTGCGCGAGCCTTCGCGAAGCTGCGCCGACACTTTGCCCTTCGGTCCCACGTCACCGGAGAGCCAGCCGGGCACGCGCGCGCGGCGCGCGTCCGTCTCTCCGTACGTTGCGTCCTCAGCGTCGGCTGCCATGCGCTCGAGATCTTCCGCTCGCTGCTTGTCGGGTCGGTCGTGCATCGAACCGATGCTACAGCCCCGCGCGAGCGAGCCACGAGGCGTCGTCGCGCCAATGCTTGCGAACCTTCACGCGAAGATCGAGGTGGATTCGCTGGTCGAGCTGTTCCTCGATCATCGCGCGGGCGGCGATGCCGATCGCGCGCACCTGCTCGCCGCCCTTGCCGACCACGATCCCCACCTGGCTTTGCCGCTCCACCCAGATCGTGCAGGAGACGCGCAGTCGATCGGGATCTTCTGGATCGACGAGCATGTCGTCCACCGTCACCGCGCTCGCGTGCGGCAGCTCGTCGCGAAGATGTCGCAGCGTGGCTTCGCGCACGTACTCGGCGATGCGTTCTTCGTCGCGCATGTCCACCACGTCGTCGTCGCCGAACCATGCAGGGCCCTCGGGCACGAGCGCGACGAGCTCGTCGAGCAGCGCGTCCACCCCATCGCCCGACTTCGCGCTGATCGGCACGAGCGCCGCGAATTCGCGTCCGTCGAGCAGCTCCTGGAGTTCGACGATGCGTCGGGCGACGAGGCCCTTGTCGCGGGTTCGATCCACTTTGTTGGGCGCGATCACCACGGGCTTGCCGCTGTCGAGCACGAGCTGCGCGACGCGGCGTTCGCCGGCGCCGGGTTCGTCCATCACGTCGATCACCCAGAGCACGACGTCCACGTCGTTGAAGGATTGTTCCACGGATTGCTGCATGCGCTCGGTCATGCGGTCCATCGGCTTCTGGCTGCCGGGCAGGTCGACGAACACGAGCTGCGCGTCGTCTCGACGCACGGCGGCGCGAACGATGCGACGAGTGGTCTGCGCGATGGGCGAGACGATCGCCACGTGATGGCCGACGATCCGGTTCACGAGCGTGGACTTGCCGGCGTTGGGGCGACCGGCAACCGCGACGAATCCGCTGCGGCGCACGTCGCTGCTCGGATCCTTCGGACCGAAGAACGCGTCGACGGGGTTGGTCACTCGACCCCCAGCGCGGCGGGAACGAATCCCGCGGGCAGCAGGCTGCGCACGGCCATCTCCACGAGCTCGCCGTCGTGCATGAACGCGATGCGCGCATCGGGCACGAGTTCGAGCAGGAACTGGCGGCACATTCCGCACGGTTCGCCAGACGAGCCGTCCACGTGCACTGCCACGAGATCCACGTCGGCGAGGTCGCGCCCCTCGGCAACGGCCCGCACGAGCGCGGTTCGTTCGGCGCACACCGTCAGGCCGTAGGACGCGTTCTCCACGTTGCATCCGGTGACGACGTCGCCGTCGCGTTCACCCGCGCCACGAAAGCGCAGCGCGGCGCCCACGCGAAATCGCGAGTACGGAACGCGCGCGCGCAGCGAGGCTTCTCGTGCGACCTCGCGCAGCTCGACGAGTGGCGGCGACGCTGACGTGATCGTGGCGACTTGATCCATGCGGCCCATTCTAAGGCTCGTGCAGGTCGTGCGCGCCCGTCGCTTCACCCGATCGGCACGAGCACGGGCGCGTCAGGGGCTGGCGCGGAAGCGGACGTTGGCGCGGGCGCGGGCGTTGGTGCTGGCGCGGGAGTTGGCGCTGGCGCGGCATGGTATGTCGACGCCGGCGGCGTACTCGTGACGGGAGACGGCGTAGGCCGCGAGACGCGCGCCGGCGTCGATGTCGACTTGCGATGGCGCGTCGTGCCGTTTGGACGATCGATGCGCTGCGGCAGCGATTCGGCCGAAGCATCGTCGGAATCGGACCCGTTTGCGCCGACTTCTCCTTGCGTCGCGGCTGGGCGCGGATCACCCGCAGCAATGTCCTGTTCCTGAATCGGAGTCGATGCCGCGGTTCGGGGCATGTCATCGTCGCGTCCAGGCACGGGCACCAACAACACGATGCTCACAAGCGCGACCGCGACGATCGAGCCACGGCGCACGAGCTTGCGACGTCGCGCATCGCGCTCGAGCTGCTCCGGCGTGGGTGGCGGATCGAGCAGGAAATCGCGCACGTCCACCGGCTGGTGCGCGACGGTCGGCGCGCCCATCAGCGCGCCGAATTGATCGTGCAAGCGGGCAGTTGCGTCGTCCGAGGTGGTGTCCATGCCTGCATCGTCGAGCAGAAAGTGTCACGAAAGACGCGCACTTTGTCACAACTCTGCAACGAAATTCATGAGATCCCGTGACACGTTCGCTCAGGCGGCGCTGTGAGCCGCCGCAGGAAGCAGCAGCACGATCGACATCGCCTGCGCCGCGGGCGAGCGCGATTCCAGCTGCAGATAGGTGTCACCAGCCGGCAGATCCACGACCACCGCCGCACCGCTCTGCGGCGGATCGCCCGGACGCCACCACACGCCGTCCGTGCCCGACAGCGACAGCCCTGGCGCGCCCACCCCGCTCCACGTGACGCGAATCGCGGCGCGCGTGGGCGTGGCCAATCGCAGCCACGTGCCCCACGTCGTGCCCGCATCGATCGCGATGTCCCATGCAGGGCCGTCGACCCATGCGTCCTCGATGCCGGGCGCCTCGCGAGGCGCCTGCACGAGATCGGCTCCGCCCGGCATCGCCAGCGCGGCGTCCAACACCTGCTCGACGCCGCCAACCTCGCGCCACAGGGCCAATCCGCCACACCCAATGATCGGGATCGCCACGGACGTCGCCAATCCGAACGCAACGAACCCTGCGTGCGGCACCTGCACCACGAACACCAACGCCACCAGCGACGCCGGCAAAGCGAATGCCGTCGTTGCCGCAAGCAGCAGCCAGACCACGCCGAACGCTGCGGGCTTGCTCGCACGCGCCGTTTCGAGCGCCACGCGCGGCGTCCAGCCCACGTCCCCCGACGCGACCGCCGCAGTCACGAACACGGCCAACGCGGGCGCGAACGCGGTCACGATCATTCCCACGAGCGGCACGAGCAGGAACCCGAGCAGGTCCACCGCGCCGCCGAGTTGCATGGCGCCCCACAAGGCGAACGCGAATGGTCCAATCGCAAGGGTCAGCTGCGCGACGAGTCGCGGCAAGAGCGCGAGCACATCGCCCGGAAGGTCGGACGGTTCGGTGTCGTAGCCGCGTTCGCCACGCACCGCCAGGCGCATCGACAGCGCCGCGAGCAGCAACGCGACGCACCCCTCCACCGCGACGCGAACGATCGTCGAGCTGCCGAGCCGATCGCCGCCGAGCGCCGGCAGCGACAACGCCACCACGCCGATCGCGAGCAGCATCAACTGACCGCGCGCCGACACGCGCAGCAGGCGAAGCGTTCGCTTCCAAACCGCGTTCGTCATCCACCGCGCACATCGGCGCCGCGCGCGTGCGCCCTTAATTGCCGGCGTGTCCAACCGGTGGTTGCACCAAGGATCGGGTTGAGCGCTTGCGCTGGAATCGGCAGGTTCGAATCGTTCGTCGCCGTGCCCGCATCGAATTGCCGGACTTGTTCCGGATTCCGGCAACAACCCGGCAAATCGGCCAACTACTCCGGTACGTTCGTAACGGAAACCGATACGAACGTACCGAGTCGCCCGCGTCCGGAATCGCGCCGCATCGGGGCCGAGTTCCTGAGCGCGTGCGCGGGGCGTTGGCAAGGAGCGCGAGCGAGGGCGTGCACACGCACGTCGAGCGAGCGGCGACGCAGTCAACGCCCCGCACACGCGCTCAGTACATGAGTTCGAACACTTGGAACACGAGCAGGGTGATGCCTGCGCCCACGAGCGCGCCGGCGAGCACTTCACCGGTTGTGTGCACGCCGGCTTCCACGCGCGTGTGCACCACGAGCAGCGCGAGCATGAAGGTGAGCGCGGAGACGAGCGTGCCGTAGGTGGTGCCCGCCGTGACGAACGTGATCGCCATCCACGCCGCGAACGCGATCGCCGCGTGCCCGCTCGGCCAGCCGCCGCGCAGCGCGGTGCCGTCCCTGCCCGAGATCGTCTTGAGCGCGATCGTGCCCAGCAGCGTCAACACCAGTGCGATGAACGTGATGTGCACGGGCGTGTCGCGCACGGCCATGAGAAATTGGCGGGACGGATCGCCGATCGCGGGCGCGAACACGAGATACCCCACCGCCACCGCGTTGAAGGTGGCGACGAGCACTGCCCCGGCGGCGACGTCCTTCGCCACTTTCGCGAGCGGATTGAAGCTGGTGGTGGCCACGTCGATCGCCGCTTCGACCGCGGTGTTGAGCATCTCCGCCACGATCACGAACGCCGCAGCGAAGATCACCAGCGCGAACTCCAGCCGCGACACGCCGAGCACCAGGCACGCGCCCATCGCCACCGCCGCGGCCGTGAAGTGGATGCGCATGTTGCGCTGCGTGGCGAGCGTGTGGATCACGCCCTCGAACGCGAAGTTGAAGCTCTGCACGAGCGGCCGCGCTTCGTGCAGCCCCACATAGCGCCGTGATCGGCGCGCGCGTTGTCGAATCCAACCGAACATCCGGATGGGATCCTACGCGCCCCGCACCCTGTCGAGCACGAGCTGTTCGAGCCCGAGCATCTCCGCGGCGTCGGTGTCGCTTCGCTCGTGGTCGAAGCCGCACAGGTGCAGCACGCCATGCACGACGCAGCGTTCGATCGCCGCGTCCAGCGACTCGTCGTCCTGCATCGTCAAGCCTTGTGCGAGCTGGTCGCGCACGTAATCGGGACACACGATCACGTCGCCCACGGATCGCGGCATGCCCGCGGGCAGCTGCTCGAGCAGGCCGTCGATCGGGAACGAGAGCACGTCCGTGGGGACGTCCACCGAACGATGCTCGCGGTTGAACTGGGCGATGCGCTCGGGCGCGCAGAACATCACGCCCACCTCGAGCTGCTCGCCCCCGCCCGCACCAGCTTCGAACAGCGCCGTGGCGACGAGCAGCCGCACGCGCGAGGGGTCGATGACGGCCTCGACTTCTTCGTCGACCTCGCAGAGCAGCTGGAAATGCGGACGATCCATGCCGCGCACCCTACCCCGTGCGTCGATCGAAGCAATCGGGTAGGACTCTCGTTCGAATGACCACTTCGCAGATCATCGATCTCAGCCTCGCGATGCTGAACGTGATCGTGGGCGTCGCCGTGCTGATCCGATCGCGGCGATGGCTCGGGCACGCCACGGTTCCAACGATCGCGCTCGGCAGCTACTTCATGTTGCGCGCGGCCGCGCGCCTGCTGGATGTGTTCGAACCGGACGGCGCGAATCGCAACGCGATGTTGGACATCGGCATCGACGTGCTGCTCGCGTTCACGTTGATCGTCGTGCTGTTCACGATCGAGGGAATGCTTCGCGGCGTTGCCGCCCGCGAGGACGCCGCGCACTACCGCGCCGAGGAGTACGCGCGGGCGCGCCGCCACTACACGCAGGTGGTGCGGCACCGCATCTTCAACCCGCTCGCCGTCATTCGTGGCAGCGCGCAGACGCTGCGCGATCGACCGGAAATCGTCGACCCCACGCGTGGGCAGCTGCTCGAAGCGATCGTGGACGCAAGCGACGAGATCGAGACGATCTCGCTGGAACCTGAGCGACGCGACGACAACGAACGAGGCCTCGATGCGTTCCCGCGCGGCGTCGACGGCGAGCGTCGAACGAAGCGGTACCCCGACGGGCCATCGGGGCCCAGCTGATCAGTCCTCGCGGTCGCGCTCGGTGGCGGAGTGATAGGCCGCCACGATGCGCTGCACGAGCCGGTGGCGCTGCACGTCGGCTTGGTCGAACTGCACGAACGAGATGTCGTCGATGCCACGCAAGACCGGCTCCACGTGCACGAGTCCGCTGCGCGTGCCGCGCGGCAAGTCGATCTGCGTCGGGTCGCCCGTGATCACCATCTTCGAGCCGAAGCCGAGGCGCGTGAGGAACATCTGCATCTGCTCGGGCGACGTGTTCTGCGCCTCGTCGAGCACCACGAACGCGTCGTTGAGCGTGCGTCCACGCATGAACGCGAGCGGCGCCACCTCGATCACGCCCTGCTCCATGCAGGTGGTGAGGCGGTCCGGATCCATCATGTCGTACAGCGCGTCGTAGAGCGGTCGCAGGTACGGATCGACCTTGTCGAGCATCGTGCCGGGCAGAAAGCCGAGCTTCTCGCCGGCCTCGACCGCGGGACGACACAGCACGATGCGCGCCACGCGACGCTCGATGAGCGCGTCCACGGCGAGCGCCATCGCGAGGTACGTCTTGCCCGTGCCCGCCGGCCCGATGCCGAACGTGATCGAGTTCTCGCGGATCGCGTCCACGTACCGCTTCTGCCCCGTCGAGCGCGGGCCAATGGGCTTGCCACGATGCGAGAGCACGACGTCGCCGAACACTTCCTTCGCGCTCGGCCGTACGCCTGTGGTGCACTGCTTGGTGCCTTTCGGCGCGGCCTTGGATTGCGCGGATTGCTGCGCGGGCGGAGCGTCCTGATCGGAGTCCACGACGTTCACCACGTCCGGCGTGATCGGCGTGCCCGCGTCGTAGATCTCGGCGAGCTGGCTGACGAGCTGCACGCCGCGATCTACCGCGTACGGCTCGCCCGTGAGCGTGAGCTCGTTGCCCCGCATCGCGATCGTGCACCCGGCGCGCTCGGTGATCGCGTCGAGCACCGCGTCATGGTGCCCCGCGAGCGCCACCGCGACCTCGTCGTCGAGCTGAATCGTCTCCGTCTTCGTCACGCGAACCTTCCTCCTGCGCCTGCGTGCACCCTACCGACTGCCCCGGCGCATGCCCGAACGGCGCAAGTCAGGGGGAGCGCACGTCGTCGAGGGACGCGGCGATGGCGAGACGACGAATCGCGTCGGCGTGTCGGGTGACGGATCCTGCGGGAACGCGGCCCGCGGGCAGCTCCACCACGAGCGCGAGCGAGCGACGAAACTCGCGTTCCTGCCACATCGCGGCGGTGCCGCACAGGCCCGTGTCCGGGTACCGCTTCATCGCGAGGCCGCTCGCGCGCTCGTACGCGCGCGCGAGTGCTTGACGCCAAACGCCGTTCGGGCGAATCACCATGTTCGCGTGCTGGTGGTACCACACGGTCGCGTCGGGACGCACGCGCCGAACCAGCGCGAGCAGCGCGCGCGTCTCCGGTTCGGACGCCGCGCGCCGGCCCGGATAGTAGGTGTCGAACGGCCGCCCGCCGCCGCGCCACGCGCCCGGGAAGTTGCGGTTGAGATCCACCCCGCGGGCGTTCTGGCGCGTGCCGCGTCGCGCGCCGTCCATGTTCAGCTCGCGGATCGTCCAATACCGAACGCGTCTCGGGGGCAGCGCCCGATCGAGCATTCGCACGATCGGCACGCCAGCGGTCTCGTTGCCGTGGATCACGCCCACCACGAGCACGTCGATGTCAGCGTCGGCTCGCCCGCGAACCGTCACCGTGATCGGGCGCCCGTCCACCGTCGTGCCGATTCGTTCGACCCGCCGCTCGAAACCCGCTCCGGTTGCCGCCGCCGCGGTGCCCACGCTCGCCGCGATCACCGCACATCCGACGATGACGATCGCCACGACGACGCGCGTGCGCATCAACCGCGCAGCGCCGACGACACCGCCGCGCTCACGGCCTTGCCGTCCGCTCGCCCGGCCACCTTCGGCATCACGGCCTTCATCACCGCACCCATCTGCGACGGATCGCTCGCACCGGTTTCGGCGATCGCGTCGCGCACGATCGCGGCGAGCTCGTCGTCGGACAGCTGCTCTGGCAGGTAGCTGTCGAGCATCGTCGCCTGCGCGCGCTCGGCTTGCGCACGATCCGGATGCCCGCCCGCCTCGAACGCCTCGGCCGCCTCCACGCGCTTCTTCTTCTCGCGCTGCAGCACGGTCACGACCTCGTCGTCGCTCAGATCGCGCAGCTTCGCCTTTGCTTCGGTCTGCACGGAGTTCACGAACATGCGCAGCGACTGCACGCGATCGCTGTCGCGCGCCTTCATCGCGTCCTTCACGTCGGCCTGGAGTCGATCGAGCAGATTCGTCATGCGCCGAATGCTACACCGAGGCGCTGCCCACGCCACCCACCATCGGAACTGGTGGGATGCAGTGGGAATGCGTCCCACTCGGTCCCACCACTCCCCCGTACGAAACGGAACTGGTGGGACCGAGTGGGAAATCATCCCACTACATCCCACCAGTTCCCTGTCGGGGAGCGCGAGGGCGGCGCCGCGTGGGGCGACGAGGACGCGGTCAGAACCCCGGCAGCTTGGGACCCGCCATCACGTGCCAATGCAGGTGATCCACCACCTGCCCGGCGTCGACGCCGACATTGGTGACGAGGCGATAGCGACCGGCCACGCCGAGCTCGCGGGCGGTCTGGCGCACGAACGCGAGCATGCGATCGCTCGACCCGCCTGCGGCGATCCACGCGTCGAGATCGTCGACGTGCGCACGCGGCACGACGAGCACGTGCGTCGCGGCACGCGGTTGCACGTCGCGGAACGCGACGAACTCGTCGTCGGCCGCAACCACCTCGCTCGGCAGTTCGCCACTCGCAATCCTGCAGAAGACGCACGTTCCTTCCATGACGTCGAAGCGTATAACACCAGTCGACGCGATACGATTCTGCGCAGCTCCGCTCCGAGAACGAACCGAAACTGTGCCGGAAACCCCCTCATATCGCGCGCCGTCGAGACCGAATCCGCGACTCGAATCGCTGCGGCCGTTCCATGCGCGACCGTGGCGCTCCGCCGGCGATCCGCAACTGCGGCGCGGCGTGGTGATCGCGACGACGATCCTCGCGCTGATGGCGGTGGCGGCACTTGCCGCGTTCGCGATTCGATCGGGCAGGCCCGACCCATGGATCTGGGCGTTCGTGGCGGCGATCGTCGCAACAGAGATGACCGAGCTGCCGGTCGCCACCAGCTCCGGCGAATTCAAGGTACTGCTCAATGACGCGCTCGTGCTGATCGCGATTGCATGGTTCTCTGCGCCGGAAGTGGCGCTGCTCTTGGCTGTCGTGACCGCCACGTCGTGGATGCTGCTGCCGCTCTCATCGAGCATGCGGCTCGCCCACATGTCTAGCTCGCTCATGTACCGGTGCGCACTCTGGGGCGTGGCCGCGATCACGTTCGCGAGCGACAGCTCGGTGTACGCCTCGCTGCTCGCGATGACGGTCGCTGGAATCGTCTACGACTGCATGCTGCTGTGGCCGCTCACGCGCCTCTACATCGCAGATCAAACGCGCACGTGGCGACAGTACCTGCAACATGCGGTTCCGATGCAAGTCGTGATCGCGGGCGGCTGCCTGCCGCTTGCCATCATCGGCGTCGCCGCGATGGAAACTGCGCCGTGGGCAGCGCCGCTGCTCGCCGTGCCGCTGTTGATCACGTGGCGACTCGCCCTGCTCGGCAGCGAGCTTCGCGACATGACCGCGTCGGATCGGATGAAGTCGAGGTTCATCTCGATGGCGTCGCACGAGCTGCAGACGCCGCTCACGTCGGTGGTGGGGTTCTCCGCCACGCTCGAGGACCGGTGGGACCAGCTCGACGAACCGCAGCGCCGACGGTTCCTGCACATCGTGCACGAGCAAGGCGTTCGCCTGTCGCGCCTCGTGTCGCAGATGCTGGTGCTGTCGCGACTGGACGCGGACGAATCGCGCCCGTCGCGTCCAGTCCAGGTGCTCGAGTCGGTGGAACGCGGCCTGCTCGACAGCGGCGTCGATCCGGCGACGGTCCAGATCGACGTCGGCGAGGACCTGTACGTGCGCGCGTCCGAGGACGACCTCACCCGACTCGTCGTGAACCTCTTGTCGAACGCCGACAAGTACGGCGCGCCCCCGATCCGCGTTTCCGCGTATCGCGACTCCGCCAGTTGGATCACGATCGAAGTGGCGGATTCCGGACACGGCATCGATCCCGGAGATCGCATGCGCATGTTCGACCACTTCGCGCGTGGCGCGGACGTGCCGTCGAACGTGGCCGGCTCGGGGCTGGGCCTGGCGATCGCGCGCCAGATCGCGCGCCAGCACGGCGGCGACCTCTACTACGACGACAGCGCGGCGTCCGGCGCATGCTTCGCGCTGCGACTTCGTCGCGAGACCTGCGACGACGAATCGAGCAACGAGGCCGACAGCGCTCCCGAAGCGTGGTCGAGCGCGTCGATGCTCACCACGACGAGCCGACCGTCGAACCGATCGTCGGACACGCCGGGCAGCACGACGGGCGAGTAGTCACGCACGTATCCGGTGCGAGTCGTCGCGCCGCGAGGCTCGTTCGGCCCAGCGTCAGCCGCGACGTGCGCGTCGGTCATCAGCACACCTGCACCGGCTCCGTATCCAGACGCGGCGCGCGGCTCCACGATCACCTCGTCGACCGAGCCCACGAGCCGCGCGCGATGCGCGAGCGCCAGCTCGTCGGCCTGCTCGCGAAGCCGGCGACTGCGCTCGGCCTTCACCGCGCGATCGACGGGATCGCGATGCTGAACCGCGACCGTTCCGGGACGTTCGCTGAACGGGAACGCGTGCACCTTCGTGAATCCCATCGAGCGCGCGAACTCGAACGTGCGCTCGAACGACGCGTCGTCCTCCGTGGGATACCCGACGATCACGTCGGTGGTCACGTTGAGCTCGGGCAACGCGTTGCGGGCAGCGTCGATCGCGCGGGCGTACCGGCGCGCGTCGTAGTGGCGCGCCATCGCCGCGAGCACGGAGTCGTCGCCGCTTTGCAGCGGCACGTGCAGGTGCGGACACACCTTCGGATGCTCCGCCATTGCCGCCACGAGTCGACGGTTGACGTGGTTGGACTCGATCGACGAGATGCGAACGCGATCGACCTCGTCCACATCCGCCACCGCGAGCAGCAACCGATCCAACCCGATGCGCGAGTTCGCGTCGCGATACAGGCCGATGTTCACACCGGTGAGCACGATCTCGCGCTGGCCGCGCGCGGCGCGTCGACGCACCTCGTCGATGATCGCGTCGAGATCGCGCGAGCGTGGTTCGCCTCGAACCGCGGGCACGATGCAGTAGGAGCAATTGAAGTCGCAGCCGTCCTGCACCTTCACGAACGCGCGCGTGCGCTTCGAGGCGCTGCGCGCTCCGGGCGCGACGCCGGGCGCGGGCCCGCGGCACCCCAATCCAGCCAGCGAGTCCGCGGCCTCCACGATCGCGCTCGCCGCGAGCGACGCCGCGCCGGGCAGCACCGTCACCCGCTCGTCGATCGAGGCGTACTGGGCCGGATCGTTCGACGCCCCGCAGCCGGTGACGAACACGAGGCCGTCGTCGCCCACGCCGTCCAGCATGCGACGGACGCGCTTGCGCGATTTCTTCTCCGCTTCGCCGGTGATGCAGCACGTGTTGACCACGCGCACGTTCGCGTGCTCGGTGTCCTCGTCGTGACCGGCCGCGGCGAGCGCGTCGCCGATCGACTGCGCGTCCGTGTGGCTGATCTTGCAGCCGAGGAAGTCGACCTCGTACCCGGTCATGCCACCTGCGTGCTGAACGCGTCGAGGACGGGTCGGCGGCCCATCATGCGGAGCACGGCCTCGCCGGCAGCGGTGCCAAGCATCGCGCCCATCACGACATCCGTCGGGAAGTGCACGCCGGCGTACACGCGCGAGGTGGCGACTTGCTTGGCGAGCGAATACGCCTCGGCTGCGAGCGACGGCGCCAGCACCGAGATCACGCGCGCGGCGGCATACGCCGAACTCGTGTGGCCCGACGGGTACGACGGATCGCGCGGGCGCGGCACTACCGTGGTGATCGAGGGATCGACCTGGAACGGTCGTTCCCGTCGGAAGCGCCACTTGATCGCCTGCGTGCCAATGCCGTTGACCGCGAACGTCGCCGCGAGCAGCGCGGTGTCGAGCCAGCCCTGGATCGGACCCGAATCGCCGCGGTGTCGTTTGGCGAGATCCATCCAGATGCGATGCGAGCCGTCGTGCGCAAGCTTCAGCGCCCACGCGTTGCCCGCCGGGGTGCGCAGCCGCTGAGCCAAGCGTACGGATTCGAGGTCGGCTTTCCCTGCAACCGAATCAGGCGACGGCGGCGCAGGCACCATGCTGCTCGTCATGCCGGACGATTCGGGGCCGGGAAGCCCGTCGATGCGTGGAAGCACGAGGCCGGGCACGAGCGTGTCGTCAGTCGACGGGAGCTGCGGGACGGATGCTGCGGGAATCTGCATGACGGGATTCTACGTGCCGGGGCGCGCGTGCATCGAGACAACCGCCACCGCGACCGCGGCGGCGAGCTCGCTGCGCAGAATCGTGGGACCAAGTCGAGCGTGGCGCCAGCCGCGCCGTTCGAGGTCTTCCACGAGGCCGGAGGGGAATCCATTCGACGCGCCGATCAGCAGTCGCATCGCCGAACCCGCTGGCTCGCTCGCGACGAGTTCGGAGAGCAGGATCGGCGCGTCGGGAACCACGATGATCCCCGGATCCGCGTCGTGCAACTCGCACGCGTCGATCGGTTCCGCCACGATCGGCACGGCCGAACGCTTCGCCTGTTTGGCTGCGGTGATCGCGAGGCGCCCGAGGCGATCGGCGCGCGCGTTCACCTTCTCGAGGTCGCGAGCGTTCGCGACGACTGGAACGATTCGCGTCGCTCCGGCTTGCACGGCGCCGTCGACGAGCTGGTCGGTGCGTCCCCCCACGCTGACGAACGCGAACAGGTCGATGCGAGCTTCGAGCGGGACCTCGCCGATGCGCTCGTCCAGCACGACCAGGCCATCCGCGCCTTCGAACGACGCCTGCCACGCGACGCGCGCCGCGTCGACGATCTCGATCGCCGCGTCGGTCTTCGCGCCGTGCAGCACGCGCGCGTGCCGTGAATCGAACTCGTCGAGCTGCACGCGCGCGCCGAGCTCGCCGATCGCGTCCACGAAGAAGCGGAATCGATGTCGATCGTCCGGCTCGCTCATGCTGCTCACCAGATCGATCGGTGCCGCATCGCCTCGGCGTGCTCGCGCGCGTCCTCGAGCACGACCGCCGCCCAACCGTCGCGGTCGCGGCGCTCACGCAGCACGTAGCCGACTGCCTCGTAAGCCGCGACGCAATCGTCGACCTGCGATCGCAGCAATCCGCTCAGCACCAGACGGGGCGCGGTCATCTTCGGGGCGATGCGCACGAGCGGTTCGAGCAGCACGTTGGCGAGGACAATGTCAGCGCGCGGGATGTCGTCGGCGAGCGCGTCGCACACGAATGCGCGCACGAGCATGTCCACGTCGTTGCGACGCAGGTTGTCGATCGTGGATTCGATCGCGACGGGATCGTTGTCGATCGCGGCGATCGGACCGAAGCCGAGCTTCGCGGCGGCGATCGCGAGCACGCCGCTGCCGCATCCGAGGTCGAGCACGCTCGCTTTCGGCTGTTGTTGCAGGAGCGTCAGCACCAGGCGCGTGGTGGGGTGCGCGCCCGTGCCGAATCCTTGGGCGGGTTCGATCACGATGCGGCGCATCCCTTCGGGCGCGTCGGCTTCCTGCCAGGGCGGCCCCACCCACAGATCGCCGATCACGACGGCCTGGTGGAACTCCTTCCAGCGCTCGGCCCAGTCGCCGGGCACGGGCGTCACCTCGGCGGCGTCGAGGATCTCGATCGCCTCGCCGGCGAGCCACGCCGTGAACCTGGATTCGTCTCCCGCAGGAATGAACACCGCGAAGCGCGCGGTTGCGGTGGACTCGTCGACGTCGTCTTGTTGGAAGCCGCCGGGGCTGAACTCGCCGACGGCCAGCTCGGCGAGTTCGACCTGGTCGGCGCGCACGCGCACAGCGACTTCCACGAGCGGCTGCTCGCTCACGGGTGCACCATGCGCTTGAGACGGCTGAGCAGGCTTTCCTTCTCACGATAGATGCGCTCGTCCTCGAGCGCGTGGAAACGCGCGATCGCGTCGTGCTGTTCGGGCGAGAGGTCCTTGGGCACGCGCACGTTGCAGAAGACGACGAGATTGCCACGGCCGCCCCCGCGCAGGCGCCCCGATCCCTTGCCGGCGATCACGAGCCGCGTGCCGGGCTGGGTGCCGGCGGGCACGTCGAGCGACGCGTCTTCGCCATCCACCGTGGGAATCGACGCGACCGTGCCGAGCGTTGCTTGGGCGATGGTGAGGTCGAGCACGGTGACGAGATCGTCGTCCTCGCGAATGAAGCGATCGTCGGAGGCGACCTGCACGTCGACGTACAGGTTGCCCGCAGGGCCGCCGTTGGAGCCGACGCCGCCGCGGCCGGTGAGGCGAATGCGCTGGCCGTCTTGGATGCCGGCGGGGATGCTCACGGTGACGGCGCGCTGCTCGGGTTGTTCGCCCGTGCCCGAGCAGGTGCGGCACGGATCGGTGATCGTGCGGCCGGAGCCGGCGCAGGCTGGGCAGACGCGCTCTTGCACGACTTGGCCGAAGATCGATCGCGACACTTGGCGCACGGCGCCGTGCCCGGCGCAGGTCTCGCAGGTGCGCGCGCCATCGGGGGTGGCGGCGCCGGAGCCGTCGCAGGTCGTGCACGTGCCGGCGGTAGTGAAGGTCAGCTCGCGTTCGGCGCCGAGCACCGCGTCGCGGAAGGAGAGTTGCACGGCGAGCTGCACGTCGTCGCCGCGCCCGCCCGAGCCGGGAGTGCCGCGCCCGCCGAAGATGTCCTCGCCGAAGAACGCGCCGAAGATGTCGGCGATCGATCCGAAGTTCGCGAACTGGGGTTCCCAGCCGCCCTGCTTGAGTCCGGCCTCGCCGTAGCGGTCGTAGACTCCTCGGCGTTCGTCGTCGGAGAGCACCTCGTAGGCTTCGGTGACGCGACGAAACTGCTCCTCGGCGTTCGGGTCGTCGCTCACGTCCGGGTGCAGCTCGCGCGCCTTGCGGCGGTACGCCTTCTTGATGTCGCCGGCGTCGGCGTCCTTCGCCACGCCGAGCAGCTCGTAGAAATCCTGCGCCATGCTGGTGCTCATGCCATCCCGGGTCGATCGATCGTGCGTGCGCGACTGCGCGTCCGCGCATCGTATCGCAGCGCCGATCCCCGCCGCATCGCCCTGCCGAGGCCTCGTAGGCCACACAAAACCGATGCGTTCTCGGATCTCGCGACATCGGTGTGGTCCGAGGCAGTCGATGTCCATGTGCGTGGCACTGGCGAGCGAAAACGACGGCTCAACCGACGGATTCGCTCACCAGTGCACCACTCGCGCCACCGACACGACACATCGAACTCGCGTCCGCGGGCGACATGCCCCGCGCGCGATCTGGGGCCTGAATCGCCGCGATCCGAGCCACGCTCGGCACGACTCGTGGTGCGTGTCGATCAGCGGCCGTAGAGCTCGCCGGCGAGGTCGCCCAGGCCGGCGGCGGCGACGTTGACGCAGCGCGAGGCGAGGCCGTAGTCCATCGAGCGCGGGCCGATCAGC
The DNA here is from genome assembly GCA_039811765.1 of Thermoleophilia bacterium. Classification (GTDB taxonomy): domain Bacteria; phylum Actinomycetota; class Thermoleophilia; order Gaiellales; family SKUG01; genus JAGQUL01. Next base: position 25,429 of record JBDHZF010000003.1, read on the forward strand.
CCGACGATGCCGAGCGGGCGTGCACCCACCCCGTACGCGGCGCCGACCACGCTCAGGCGGCGCAGCTCCGGCATCTGGTTCTCGCCACCGATGCTGATCGCCACGCCGCGCGTGGAGCCGGCCGCGAGCGTCGGCGCGGCGCGTTCCACGATCGGGCGCAGCGCCTCGAGCAGGCGGCGGCGCTCGTCGAGCATCGCCACGAGCTGCAGCACGCGGCTCACGTCGGCGTCGCCATCCTCGGGCGCGGAGCCGCCGATCAGCAGCTCCTGGCCGGCGGCGTCGTCGAGTTCGTCGAACGCCGGCGCGAGCTGCGCGAGGAACGCGCGTTCTGCAGGCGCGAGTTCGGGGTGTGTGAACTGCGCGCGAAGGCGGTGATCGCCCACGGCGAGGCCGGCGACCTGCTCGTTGAGGTATTCGCCCGCCCAGTCGACGAGCCCGGGATCGACCGCGCCGGGCGTCGTCACCACGTGCCGAGCCACGTCGCCCGCGGCCGTGATCACGACCGCCACCACGCGGTTGGGTTGCAGCTGCAGCACCTCGACGTGACGAATCACGGCACCGCTCACTCGCGGTGCGGTGATCACCGCGAGCAGTCCCGTCGCGTCGGCCAGGCGACGCGTGGTCTCGCGCAACGCCTCCTCCACGCGTGCGCCGGGGTCGTCGACCGCGACCTGCGCGCGCACGCCCCCGCCACGTGCGGGCGCGGTGTCCATGAGCCGGTCCACGTACACGCGATAGCCGGCGTCGGTTGGCACGCGTCCCGCGCTCGTGTGCGGATGTTCGAGCATCCCGACTTGCTCGAGCCGCCCGAGCTCGTAACGCACGGTGGACGACGAGGCATCCACGAAGCCGCCCTCGACGAGCACCTTCGATCCCACGGGTCGACCCGTGGCGTGGTGGATCTCCACCACGGCCTTGAGGATCCGCGCCTGTCGCTGCGTGAGCTGCATTCCTGCCAATTATGGCCCGTTGCCCGGGGAATCGCAGATCAAGGATCCAGCAGCAGCGTGCCCACCGAGCCCTGCAGCATACGGCCGCGGCGGTTGAGTCGCAGGCGGACGCTGCCGCGGTGGACGCCGTCGTCGTCGGCTGCGAGTTCGGCCGTGCCGAGGCCGAGGTCGACGAGACGTTCGATGCCGGCCGCGTCCACGATGCCGTCGGCGATGTCGCTTGCCGTGATCAGCGCCGGCTCGTCCATGCGCAGCGCGAGCATCACGCGTTCGATGCGCGCGGTGGCCGCGTCGACCTGCTCTACGCGCGCGGGCGGCAGCTCGCCCGCCTCCACGGCCGCCAGCCAGCGCGGCACGTTCGGCAGGTTCGTGCGACGCACGAGGCCGCCCGCGGTGCATGACTCGTCATCCTGCATGCCCACGCCGCCCACGCCCACGGCCATCCAGCCGGACGCGTACCAGTACGCGAGGTTGTGTCGGCAGCGCTCGCTCGCCTCGCGCGCGAAATTGGCGGTCTCGTACCACCACCAGCCGGCGTCCTCGAGTCGGTCGACGACGAGGTCGTAGAGGTCGTCGCTGCCCTCGCCCACGATCTCGTCCTTGTCGGTGCCGAACGCGTGCGCCAGGCGCGTGCCGGGCTTGAACTCCAGCTCGTAGGCGCTCAGGTGATCGGGGCCGAGCGCGAGCGCGACATCGAGGTCCCGCGCGACCGCTTCGGGCGTCTGCCCGGGCACGCCCCAGATCAAGTCGAGCGAGAGGCGCTCGATGCCGGCGTCGCGCAGCTGGGCGACCGCGCCGCGCACGACCTCCGGCGACGCGCGTCGCTCGAGCGTGGCGAGCACCGCCGGATCGAAGCTCTGCGCGCCGAGCGACACGCGGTTCGTGGCGCCCGCCGCGAGCTGCGCGGCGAGCTGCGCGTCGACCGTCTCCGGGTTGCACTCGATGGTGACCTCCGCGCCCGGGGCGGCGAGCTGCGCGAGCCATGCCTGCAGCGCATCCATCGCGTCCGGCTCGAGCAGCGTGGGCGTGCCGCCGCCCACGAAGATCGTGTCGAAGCCGTCGCGTGGCGTGCCGCCCTGCAGCTCGAGCTCGCGCGCGAGCGCCGCTACGTAGCGCGCGTGAATCTCGGAGCTGCGACTCGTGGTGACGAAGTCGCAGTAGCCGCAGCGGTGCGCGCAGAACGGCACGTGAACGTAAAGGCTGCGGACGGGATCATTGGTCACGAACTCGATCGTAGCGGAGCGGTGAGCCCAGTGGCACCGGCACTCGACTAATCGGCGCGGGACGCCCCTCGGGCACGGAGATCCAGTTGCGTCCGTCCGGGGTGAACGCGATCGCCTCGGCGCGATCGGGCGCGGGCAGTGACATTGGTGGCGTCGCCAGCAGCGCCTCAGCGAGCGATTGCCCGGGCGCGCGTCGCCACTCGTACGCGGTGGACGTGGAGCGCAGCACAATCGCGCCACCGTCGCCGCGCACGTCCCCCGCGGTGATCGCGCCGAGCCCGGTGAGCTCGCCCACAAGCTCGGCGCGCACGGATCCGACAAGCAGTTGTTCGCGCGGCAGACGAAGGAGCCGGGCGGGCGCGCCGTCGCGTTGCTTGCTCACGAGCAGCCCGTCTCCGGTGACGGGATCCATCAACAGCGCCTCGACATCGATCCTCGTGCCCAGCGGATATGCGATGTCGATCTGCCGCACGCCCACGATCTGGTCGCCCGCGGCGGGATCCGGTTCGGCAAACGCGAACAGTCTCGTCCCCCCGCGCAGCTTCAGGTTGTCGCCCGTGTCGGCGAGCCACAGCCACGGCGATCCGTCCGGCCCTGGCGCGAGCGCGATGTCCTCCGCGTCGAACGTGATCGCGCGCGACAACCGCACCTCGGCGCGCACGTCGCCGTCCAACCCCACCGCGAACACGCGCGCAATGTCGCCCGAATCGTTGTGCACCCACGCGATGCCCGGATGCGTCGCGCTCACCGCGACGCCCGAGTTCTCCGTCAAGCGCGGATCGTCGATGCGCCCGACAACCGGCCACGGCGCCGGCGCGCATGGACTCGGCACCCCCGGCACTTCAGGCACACTCGAAATCACCCTGCTCGTCGCGCACGGCGACGCCACCCCTGCGATCTGCACCAGTCCCTCCCCGGCCCGGTCGACGCGGGGAATCTACCAGCGGCGTCAGTAGCGGAACTTGCGGGCGCGTCCCGCAGCCACCGTCGCGCCGCGCTACTTCCCGTCCCCGCCCGACGAGTCGATGTCGAGCACGCTCAGGAACGCCTCGGCCGGCACTTCCACCGAGCCGAGCATCTTCATGCGCTTCTTGCCCTTCTTCTGCTTCTCGAGCAGCTTGCGCTTGCGGGTGATGTCGCCGCCGTAGCACTTGGCGAGCACGTCCTTGCGCTTGGCCTTCACCGTCTCGCGGGCGATGATCTTCGAGCCGATCGCGGCCTGCACCGGCACGTCGAAGAACTGGCGCGGAATCTTCTTGCGCAGCGCCTCCACGAGCGCCTTGCCCTGGTAGTAGGCCTTGTCGCGGTGGCAGATCAGGCTGAGCGCGTCGACCTTCTCGCCGTTGAGCAGCACGTCGAGGCGCACGAGGTTGCCGAGCTCGTGGTCCACGGGCTCGTAGTCGAACGACGCGTAGCCCTTCGAGCGACTCTTGAGCTGGTCGAAGAAGTCGAGCACGATCTCGCCGAGCGGCAGGTGGTAGGTGAGCTGCACGCGCGTCTCGCTCAGGTACTGCATGTCCAGGAACGTGCCGCGCTTGTCCTGGCTGAGCTCCATGATCGCGCCCACGTACTCCTTGGGCACGATGATCGTCGCCTTGACGATCGGCTCCTTCACTTCCTCGTACTCGCCCGGGTCGGGCATGTCGACGGGGTTGCGCACCATCGACCACTCGGTCGAGTTCTTGGCGCGCAGGAAGTACTCCACGTTCGGCGGCGTGGCGAGCAGGTCGAGGTCGTACTCGCGATCCAGGCGCTCGCGGATGATCTCCATGTGCAGCAGGCCCAGGAAGCCCACGCGGTAGCCGAAGCCGAGCGCCGTGGATGTCTCGGGCTCGTAGGTGAGCGCCGCGTCGTTGAGCTTCAGCTTCGCGAGGGCGTCCCTGAGCTCCGGGTACTGGCTCGCCTCGATCGGGAACAGGCCGCAGAACACCATCGGCTTGATCTGCTCGTAGCCCTCGAGCGGCTCGCTGGCGCCGTGATCGCGCGAGGTCACGGTATCGCCCACCGCCAGATCGGTGAGGTCTTTCAGGCCGGTGATGATGTAGCCGACCTCGCCCGGGCCGAGCTCGTCGGTGGGGAGCATCTCGGGCGAGAAGCAGCCGATCTCGTCGATCTCGCAGTTCACCTTGCCCTGCATCACGAACGCGCGCTGGCGCTTGCGAAGCGTGCCCTCCACCATGCGGATGAAGGTGATGACGCCGCGGTACTGGTCGAACTTGGAGTCGAAGATCAGCGCGCGGGGCGGACGCTCGGCGATCGCGGTCTCCACGTCCGGTTCGGGATCGGGCGGCGACGGCATGCGCGTGACGATCGCTTCGAGCACGTCCTCCATGCCGAGCCCCGACTTGGCGCTGATGCGCAGGATCGAATCGGGATCGTCGCCGGTGAGGTCGCTGACTTCCTTCGCGACACGCTCGGGATCGGCGGCGGGCAAGTCGATCTTGTTGAGGACGGGGACGATTTCCACGTCGTTGTCGAGCGCGAGGTACGCGTTGGCGAGCGTCTGCGCTTCGATGCCTTGCGCGGCGTCCACCACGAGCAGCGCGCCCTCGCATGCGGCGAGCGAGCGGCTCACTTCGTACGTGAAGTCCACGTGGCCGGGCGTGTCGATCAGGTTGAGCTGGTACTCCAGCCCGTCGCGCGCGGTGTAGAGCACGCGCACCGGTGCGCTCTTGATGGTGATTCCGCGCTCGCGCTCGATGTCCATCGAGTCGAGCAGCTGCTCCTTCATCTCGCGCTCGGCGACGGTGCTCGTCATCTGCAGGATGCGGTCGGCGAGCGTCGACTTGCCGTGGTCGATGTGCGCGATGATCGAGAAGTTGCGAATGCGGGAGGGATCGGCGGCCATGGGCGTCCCGGCATCCTATCCGACGCGACCGTCCGCCCCCGCCGCGCCCCACAACTCGTCGCCAGTTAGTGCCAACAGGTCGTCCAAAGTGGCGACGAGTTACTCGCGTGGTGGCGATTGGGCCCTGTTTCGGCGCGGAGATACTCAGGAACAAGCGTGGTGACGCAAAGCGACACCAGCGCAGGACGTGCGCGAAGTCGTGGCGCGCAACGAAACCGAGTGGCCGCGGATCAGGCGCCCGGCCAGCGAATGTGAACGGTGCCCGCGCCCGCGGCGACGCCGAGGCGCAACACGTCGTCCGCGCCGCTGGAGAGCTGGCCGAGCGCGTGGACCAACGAACCGGCGTCGCCACCGCGGCGTACCAGCGCGAGCGAGCTGGACACCACGCCGCCGGCCGCCTTGAGCGCGGAAATCGCAGAACTTCCCGAAATCGCCGACATGCCGATTCCCCCCTGAACCAATGTTCGTGCCCGCGCGATCTCCCGATGCGCACGCACCCCTCGTCGGTAGACCGAATCGCGAGCCGTCGGCGTTTCACCCATTCGCCGCGTCGCTGTCGCCTGGGGGGAGGGGCCAGTCGCGCGCGGCGCGGGCGATGGCGGCGGCCACGGACGGTTCGAGCAGGTCGTTGTCGCTTTCCGAGCCGCGATCGATGATGACGAGGAAGTACGTCGCGGCAATCATGATCACGAGCGAATCGACCATCATCATCATGCCGCCCGCGAGCTGCTGGTCGAACATCGGCGACATGCCGTACGCGCGCGACGCGTTGCCGTAATGCGGATACAGCTGATGTGGCCACACGAGCATCGCGACGCCCAGGATGCCGCCGATCATGCGCGCCGCAACGACGTACGCGGCTTTCCAAACGCGCCCTTCCACACGCTCGTGCGTGGGATCCATGAGCGGCCACCACGCGAGCACGGCCGTGAGCGCGAACGTCAGATGCTCGAGATCATGGATCGGACGACTCTCGAGCGCGGCCTGGTACATCACTGGCAGGTGCCACGCATAGAGCGTGACGAGCCACACCGAGAGGGCCACCTGCGGCTGGCGCAGCCACCCCCAGAACCGGCGTAGCCACTGCATTCGTGCGGCGCGCACGAGGATCGGCTTGGGCCAGAAAAAGAACACGACGGGCGCGCGCAAGCCGTAAAGCAGCAGCGGCGCGGGAATGTCGGCGATCAGCAGGTGCTGCGCCATGTGCGCGGACACGAGCGCGCTCTCGCCCACCGGGTCGACGAAGGTCTGCGTGGCGACGAGGATCAGGCCGAGCCCAGCGAACCAGCTGACGCGCTGGCCCATCGGCACGCGGCGTCCGCGCCCCGCGAGGATCGAGCACGCGCGCAGGTACAACAGCGCCGCGGCGGCCACGCCGAGCAGCGGGATCGCGTTGAACGAGAACAGCGCGGTGGGGACACCCCCCAGCGAGAACGCCTCCAGCGGCGCGTTCACCGAACGGCCTCGGCGTCGACGGCGTCCGCGCCCTCGCCCGCTTCGCGCGCTCGCCGCTCCGCCTCCACGTGCCGGCGTAGCGCCGCTTGTTTGCGGGCCGTGCGAGCGCCAGCCCACGCCGCCGGGATCGCCAGCGCAAGCTGCGCGACGAGCACCCCGAACGCCGCGTTGGTGATCAGCAGCGCCACGAGCAGGATCGCGGTTCGCGCGATCGCCCATGCCACGGCAACCTGCGGCGGGCGTGCGCGCGTGAGCGTGGTCACGAGCCCGCCGCCCCAGAAATCAGTCACGAGATAGCCGGCGATGCCCACCACCACGCTCGTGTCGTGCGCGGCGCCACCCGACCAGTCGAGCACTTTCACGCCGAGCGCGGCAAGCACAATTCCAAGGGGCGTCATGCCAACGGAGACGAGCATCGCCGCGAGCAGCAGCCGCGGGTGCACGCGAACGCGCGCGAGCGCGCGAAGATCGAGCGACGGTTCGAGTTGCTCGTCGTCGAGGGGATGTTCGACCGTGGCCGAATCGGCGAAGTATGCCGGGGTGCGATCCATGCGTCGGCAATCATGACTGATTCGCTCGCACCCCCGTGCCAGTTCGACCCGCGACCCGTCCCCTATGTGTGGTGGATTGCGCCCGCCCAGCGAGCACAATCCGCCGCACATCGCCCGAATCGCGCTGGATCAGGGCCGATCCCCTCCACGCCTACGCATCTCGCGCAGCAGCCCCGGCCGAACCACGCCGAGCCGCCCGCCGAGCCACAAGTACGCCGGCACGGCGATGGCGAGCGCCACAACGAGCGCGCCCACCGTGACGAAGAAGCCCGTGCCGAGCTCGGGCGCCCACCAGTGGTGATACGCCAGCGCCGGAACGCCGACCGCAACTGCCGAGCTCGCGAGCGTCCCCAGCGCAACGCGAACAGTGCGCGCCGTGCCGAGCGGATCCGCTCGACGCGCCAGCAACGTGTACAACAACCCGACCGCCACCACGTTCGCGACGCTCGTGGCGAGCGCGATGCCGAACACGCCCCACGCGCGGTACGTGAGCAGCGCCACGACGAGGTTCGCCGCGAGCGTCGCCACGCTCGCGATCGTGGGCAGCCACGTGAGCTTGAGCGAGAACAGCGAGCGAATCAGCATCAACGTCAGGCCGTTGAACGTCAGTCCGATCGCGAACGCCGCGAGCGACAACGCCACCGCTTGCGTCTCCGGCTCCCCGAATCGTCCGTGCTCGTACAGCGCGCGCGTGATCGGCTCGGCGAACAACCCCACGAACACGCTGCTCGGCACCAGCAGCATCAGGATCTGGCGCAAGCCGCTGTCCACGGTCTGCGCGAATCCAGGACGATCCCCACGGCTCGCCAACCGAGAGAGCGCAGGAAAGAACACGGTGCTCACCGCCACGCTGAAGATCCCCTGCGGCAGCATGTAGACGCGAAACGCCTTGTCGAGGATCGCCGGCCCAGCGCCCGTCTCCAGCCCCCCGAATCCCGGCCCGACGTTCGCGTCCACGTGCGCGGCGAGCAGCGCGCTGATGAACTGCTGCACGTTGATCAGGCCGAGCGCGATCGTCACCGGCAGCATCAATAGGAAGATCTCGCGCACCTTCGGGTCGTGGAACGCCGCGCGCAGGCGCAGGCGTCCGCCGAGGCCGCGCATCCATGGCACCGGCAGCACGGCCTGCACCACGGTGCCCGCGAGCATGCCGACGGCGTACACCCAGATGCGCTGGTCCTGCGGAAACCACCACACCGCGACCGCGAGCGCGATCAGGATCACCGCGTTCCACGCCACTGGGGCGATCGCAGCAGCGCCGAACCGTCCGTACGTGTTGAGGATGCCCACGATCACGCCGGAGAGCGCGAGCACGAGCACGATCGGCATCAACAGCCGCGCCAGCTGGACGGTGAGCTGCACGTCCGCGGCGGAGAACGTGTTGTCGAGGAACGGCCCGACGATCCACGGCGCGGCAACCATCGCCAGCACGGTGAGCGGCCCGAGCACGAGCAAGATCACGCTGCAGACGGTTCCCGCAACGCGCCACGCGCGTTCGCGTTCGCCGCGCTCGTCGAGGTCGGTGAAGACGGGGACGAACGCCGCGCTGAGCGCGCTGTCGGCCACGAGCGAGCGCAAGAGGTTGGGGATCTGGTTGGCCACCACGAACGCGGAGTAGGTGGTGCCAGCGTTGAACACCGCGGCGGTGACGGTTTCACGCAACAGTCCCGCCACGCGCGAGAGCGCGGTCGCGGCGGCGAACACGATCGTCGAGGCGCGGATGCGCTTCCGCTCGTGGGCCTGGATCGTCTCCTCGTCCTCGTTGGGAGGCGAATCGAATTTGGATGTGTCGTGCTCGCTCACGCGGCCGCGAGTATCGCAGGCGCGCAGCTCGCGTCACTCCGGAACGACGATGCGGATGCCCATGCGCTGCGCGCCAGCCGCGAGCTGGCGATCGAACGTGAAGACAGGCGCGCCCAGCTCTCGTGCCACAGCGAGGTATTCGGCGTCGTACGTCTTGTGCCATCCGAGCAGCGACGCGATCTCCCACGGCGTTCGCCGGTCGTACCCGTCATGGCAGCGAATGTCGACGGCATGGATCTGCTGGAACAACTCCCACTCTCGATCGTCGTCAGCGCGTCGTCGACGAGCGGAACGGTGGAGGGCGTTGCACACTTCCGCCCACATCAATCGGGGCGCGACCAGCGTGTGCTGCAACGCGAGCCGATCGAGCACACCACCGCTGACAGCCTTGATCGCCGCGTCCGCATCAATGACCAACGTCGTCTTCACGTCAACGCTGATCTTCCTTCGCTTCCCGCACCATTCGAACGATGTCGTCGACCGTCCAGCCCGTGACCGGATCGACACCCTTCGCCCACTCCGGCACGTTCACGGCGCGAACGCCGTTGAGCAACTCGTCGAGGTCGATCTCGTCGATCATGTGCTGCGTGCCGAAGCGGCTGGATCGAAGCTTTCCAGAGCGGATCCAGCGACGGATCGTCTCCGGATTCTTGCCCGCGATCTTGGCTGCTTCGGCGACGGTGAGCATGCCCACACGGTACCACATGAACATGTAGCATTATGCGACATGATTATGTAGCGCTGAGTGCGGCGATGCGCCCGGATTCGCACTTCTGGTACGATTCTGCGGTTCGACCTACGATTTGCAGTCCCCCAGGAGAGGCCCAGAACCGACATGGCCAACATCAAGCAGCAGAAGAAGCGCATCGGCATCGCCCAGCGCCAGCGCATGGAGAACCTGCGCTACCGCTCCACGATCAAGACGCTGTTCAACCGTCTGCAGCTGAACGTCGACACCGGCGACAAGGACGCCGCCGCGGCGACGCACAAGGAGCTCGTGAAGCTGCTCGATCGCTCCGTGACGCGTGGCGCGCTGCATCGCAACACGTCGGCCCGCAAGAAGGCGCGCGCCGAGCGCATGCTGCTGCAGGAGGCGAAGACGGACGCGGCAACCACGCGCAAGGCCAAGAAGAAGGCTGCGCCCGTGCGCAAGCCCGCTGCCAAGAAGGCCGCTGCGAAGAAGCCGGTCGAGAAGGCCGAAGCGCCGGTCGTCGAGGAGCCCACGGTCGAGGCCGAGGCACCTGCCGAGGCGGAGGCTGCTGCCGATGAGGCCGCTGCGCCCGAGGCCGAGGCTGCTGCGGAGGAAACTCCGGCCGAGGAGCCCGAAGCCGAGGCGACCGACGCGGAGTGAGCGTCGCCGCAATCCAGTGATTCGCCGTGGGGCGCGACTTCGGTCGCGCCCCATGCGTCTTCCCAAATACATTGGGTCAGACCAGTTCGAGCAGCCCGCGTTCGAGGACGATGCGGGCACCGCCTGTAGCGTCTTCGCCTACGCGACCGCCGAGCGTGCTCGCGCCCTTGAGCTCGGCATCGAGCTGCGCGATGCGCGCGAGCGCGGCGTCCACGCGCGCGGTCTTCACGCGCTGCGCCTGCTGCACCACTTTCTTCGCCGCCCACGGGTTCGCGCCGCCAGCCTTCAGCTGATCGAGCGCTGCGTCCGGACCCATCGACCGCAGCAAGTGGTGCGCGTCGTCGACCTGCCGCAGGTGTCGCCCGAGCGAACCCACCAAGCGCACTGGGTGTTCGCGTTGTTCGAGCAGCTGTTCCACGAGCGTGAGGAACGCGCGCTTGTCGGCGCGCGCCCACGCGTCGCCGAGCAACCAGACTTTCTCGTCGGTCACGCGCGTGGCAAGCTCGTCGACCATCGCGACGGTCACTGGGTCTTCACCTGCATATGTCGCAATGCGTTCGATGTCGGTGCGCAGCCTCGCGAGGTCGCCGCCGTCGAGCTCCTTCACCGCGCGCGCGTCGTTCGGATCGACGCCGCAGCACAACTCGATCAGTCGCTTCACCGCGGCACGATCGCCGCTCGCGCCCGTGGCGGCGAACACGCCCTCGGTCCACGCGCTCAACAGCTGCGGTGTGTCGGGACCTGGACACTCGATCAGTCGCGGCTTGGCGAACGCCTTGCGCAACGGCTTGCGCGCGTCGAGCTTGTCGGCCACCATCAGCAGCACGACGTCGGGGGACGGGTCGTCGAGATACACGAGCACGCGCTTGGCGTCGTCGGCCTTCCAGTCCTGCGCGCTGGTGACGATCACGAGCCGCTGCTCTGCGAGCAGCCCGAGCGTCTGGAACGACGCCACGAGCGTGGCCGCGCTGCCGTCGGTCGCGGTGTGCGTCTCCACAGAGTGGTCGGGAAAGTGCGCCTTGAGACGCTGCAGCACCGTTGCGACCTTTGCCACGTCGGTGCCGACCACGAGATATGCGGGTTCCAGCTGCGCCATCGTCCGCGTGATCCTATCGCGCGCGCACGGTCACTCCACGATCGAGAGCCGCGTTCCATCGCTTCGAAACTCGATCGTGCCGTCACGATCGGTGCGGCGCATGAGCACGTGCGCGCGACGCAGGTCGTCGAGCACTTGCGCGCGGGGGTGGCCGTAGTCGTTTCCCTCCCCCACGCTGATCGCCGCGGCGGCGGGGGTCACTTGGTCGAGCAGCTGCGGGAGCTGCGGGTCGGCGCTGCCGTGGTGGCTGATTCGCAGCAAGTCCAGATGCGGCAGTCCGAGTCCGAGCAGCACCGGCGCTTCGGCATCCGCGGGGATGAGCGCACGAACTGAACCGTGCTTCACGAGCAGCACGGTGGCGCCGTCGTTGTGCAGGTCGCCCGTGCGCGGCGCGACCGTGCCATCGCAGCGCGGATGCAGCACCGACACGTGCGCCTCGCCGACGTCGAACCCGTCTCCCGCACAGATGTCCACGAGATCTGGCGCGACCTCCTCCACCCGCCGCCATGCGCCAAGCTCGTTGATCGGGCGGGTGGTCCAACGCGGGTGCAGCGACGCGACGACATCGTCGAGACCACCGCGATGATCGAGACTGTCGTGCGTGAGCACCACGCCGTCCACGCGGCGAACGCCCAGCTCGTGCACGCGATCGACGACATGCCCGTCCGGCGGCCCTGTGTCGACGAGCACCGCATGCGAACCTTGCACGAGCAGCGTGGCGTCGCCCTGTCCGATGTCGAGCACGGCGATGCGCAGGTCGTGCGGACCTGCACGGAGCGTCGAACCATGCACGAGCGGCAGCGCGGCGTGCTGCGCGACGAGCGATCCGAGCACAAGCACGCACGCTCCGATCGCGACGGCTCGTCGCACCCATCCTCGAGCCGGTGCCACGCGAGCGGCGAGCCACCAGCAGAGCACGAGCAACGGAACGCCGATCGTGATGGCCGGTTGCGTGGCTTGCGCCGCCGGCGCCGCCGCGGCGCGACGCGCCACCTGCAGCAGCGCGCTCGCGAGCAGACCGACCGGCGCGAACGCCGCTGTGCCGAGCCACTCGGCCCCGAGCGAGTCGGCGGCAAGCGCGATCAGGGACGCGCCGAGCCCAACCACGAGCAGCGCTCCGGCCATGGGCACCGCCACCAGATTCGCGAGTGTGCCCGTCGCGGGCGCGCCGCCGGTGCGCAACTGCAAGATCGGCGCGGTGGCAAGCGAGCAGAGCGTGGTCGCTGCAACTGCGCCCGCAAGCCAGCTTGGCACACCACCCTCGTGCAGCGTCGTCGTCATCGGGGATGCCCAGCGCAGCAGCGCCGCCACGCACGCGAAGCTGAGCTGCATGCCGAGGCTGCGATGCGCCCCCGGCCAGATCCAGCATGTAGTCACGGCCGCGACGAGCAGCAGTCGCCACAGGTCCGGCAGCCGCCCCGTCAGCCACGCAACGATTCCGAGCATGCCGGTGATTCCGGCACGCACGATCGACGCGCCGCTGCCCACGACCATCACGTAGATCGGAATCGCAATCAGCGCCAGCACGGCACCGGTCGTCTTGCCGGCGCCGAAGCATCGCGCAAGCAGGATGCAGCACGTGGCGACCAGCGCGATGTTCTGCCCCGACGCGGCGACCAAGTGCTGGAGTCCGGAGTCGAGAAACGCCTGCTGGTCGGCAGGGTCCACGTCATCGGCTCGGCCGAACACGACGCCCGCGGCGACCGCGCCGGCGTCCGCACCCGTCACATGTTGCTGCGGCAGCGATCTCAGTCGATCCACGACGCTGGCAAGCGGCGCCGGGACCGGCACGTCCACAATCTGCGCCGGCGGCGCGCCGCGCCACCCCGCCTCGGCCAAGAACACGCCGATGGCGAGCAACACGACGAGCACGATCGTCGAGACCCGCCCCGTCATGTCGTCGCCGCCTCGCGGAGCGATTCGATCGTGGCGGGACCGATCCCCGGCACGCGATCAAGATCGTCGACCGACGCGAACGGCCCGCCGGATTCGCGCTCGTCGACGATCTTCTGCGCGGTGACCGGTCCGATACCCGGCAGCTCCTGCAACTGCTGCACGTCAGCGGCGTTGATCGACACCGCCGCTCCGGGCGTGGCTGCGGTCGCGGTCGCGGCAAATCCGCTCGAAGCGCGCGAACCGACGAGCACCTGCTGCCCATCGACGAGCGGCGCCGCTCGATTCAGCGCGGACAACTCCGCGCCGCTGCGCGCGCCGCCAGCTGCTTCGATCGCTTCGTGCACGCGCGCGCCCGCGTGCATTCGATACACGCCCGGTCGCCGCACCGCGCCAGCGACATCGACGACCAAGCCGCCACTCGTGGGATCCTCATGGCCGGACGGCGCGTCCGCCGCGGCGTCGTCCGACGCCCCCGTCGACACCACTCGTTCGTTCGCCTCGCCACCGCACCCGCTGCAGGCGAGCAGCACGAGGACCACGAGGACGAACGAGACGGCAGAACCTGACAGCGTGCGATGCATCCACGAATCGTCGCGCCCAAAGTGTCACGCGATGCGCGCACTTCGTCACAAAAGTGCAACGAATTCGTCACGGCCTCGTGACACTTGGCGCTACTTGCGCTTCTTGCCGCCCTTCTTGGCGCCGGGGCCGTCTTCTTCCTCTTCGTCGTCGTCCTTCTTGCGACCGGCGCGCAGGCGATGCATGTGCAGGTCTTTGCCGCCCTTGGCTGCTTGGCCCAGGCCCTTCGCGCCCGCGCCCTTCGCCGCGGCGCGAGCCACCTTGGACGCCGCGTCGCCGCGGAACACGTACGCCAGCGTGCCGGCGATGCCGCCCGCCACGAGCAGCAGCGGCAGCCACAGCTTCCAGTTGTCGCCGAGCCACGACAGCGCCTTCGCGATCGGACCCTTCTTCGCCTTCGGCTCCTTGTCGGACGCGGCCACGACCTCGTCCTCGAGCTGCGTGCCGGTCTTCAAGCCCGGCTTCTTCTTGGCGGACTTGCCGCTGCCCAGCCCCTCGGGCAGTCGCGTCTTGCCCTCGCTGGTGCGCTCGCTGCCCGCCCCCGTTCGACGCGAATTCGAATCGCTCTTGCTCGTCGACTTGGGACGCTTCGTGGCGGACGGAACCGTGCCGAGCGGCTTCTTCGTGGTGGAGTCGCCGTCCTCGTCGCCGAAGTCGTCGGTGCCCTTGTCCACGTCGTTGTCGCCGATCGCCACCACGATCGTGCTGACGGTGGCCAGCTTGTAGTTCGTGTCGTCGCTCGACACCTTGAACGTGATCGCGCCTTCGTGGTCGCCCTCGATCTCGTCGTCGTCGATCGCGGTCACCGTGAGCGTCTTCGCGTCGCGCCAGCTCGTCGGGCCGAGCACGATCGCGTCGCTGTCGACCTTCACCTGGTCGTCGCCGGTCGGCACGACCGTGACGTCGCTCGTCGGCTGGCTCGACAGTCGGAACGTCACGGTGTCGCCGGCGGCCGCGCCCTCCACGACCTTCGTCACGTCGCCGGTCTGGCCGACAACGATCGTCGCCTCGTCGTCGTCCGTGATGCTGGCGGCGACGCTCGCGAGCTCGACGTCCTTCCAACCCGGCGCGGTCGTCGTGATCGAATGCTTGATCAGGCCCGGATGCGGATCGGGCTCGTCCAGCGAATCCTGCACCGCGGCCACCTTCACCGTCTGTGCCTGGTTCCAGTTCGCGGGCGTGAACGTGAGCGACTTCGGATCGGGCGTCACCTGGTCGCCGCCGTCGATCGCGAGCGTGACGTCCGCCGACGGCGCGGCGGCCAGCGCGATGGTGTACGTGTCGGTCTGCCCGGCCTCGGTGAGCGTGGTCTTGCCGTCGCTCTCCACGATGGTGACGCCAGCCTTGTCGTCGTCCTTGATCGCCACGGACTGCGCAAGCGGCGTCGCGGCGCTGCCGGCGACGTACGCGATGTCGTTGCTCGTGAGCGCGAACGTGACGTTGCCGGTGTGGTCGCCCTCGACGACGACGTCCTGCACCGCGGTGAGCGTGACTTCTTGCGGCGTGCTCCAGTTCGTCGGCGTGAACGTCAGCGACGCGGGCGCGGCGCCGACCTGCGCGTCGCCGCTGACCGCGACCGTCACCGTGTCGGTCGGGATCGTGCCGAGCACCACGCTGAACGTGTCGGTGGCGCCGCCCTCGGTCACGGCGTTCCCGCTGTCCGTCGGCGTCACGGTCACCGCCGCCGTGTCGTTGTCGGTGATCGTCACGTCCACCGGCGCGGCGGTCGCGGCGCCGTACGCCGGATCGGTCGACGCGAACGTGAACGTCACCATGCCCGGGTGCCCGTCCGGCTCGTCGACGTTGTCGTCCACCGCCGTCACGGTCACCGTCTGCGGCTGGTTCCAGTTCGTCGGCGTGAACGTCAGCGTGCCGGGCGTCGCGCCCACCTGCGGCGCGCCGTTGAGCGTGATCGTCACGTCGGCGTCCGGCTCGCTCTGCAGCACCACGTCGAAGCTGGCGCTCGGCCCGCCCTCGGCGAGCGCGATGGGTCCGCTCGGCGAGACGGTGATTCCGGAGACGTCGTCGTCGGCGATGTCCACGTCCAGGTCGGCGATCGTCTTCGCGTCGTAGATCGGGTCGACGCTCGTCACGTCCCACGTGATCTTCGAGCCGTGCACGCCCTGCGCCTTGGAGTCGTTGGTCGCGGTGAACGTGAAGGTGGCCGGTCCCTGCGTGCCCTTGGCGATCGTCACGCTCGCGGGAGCGACGGTGACCGCGCCGTTGCTCAGCGTCGGGGTCACGACGATGTCCTCGGCCGCGTCGGTTGTGATCCCGACGATGCAGGTCACGACGTGATCGGTCGCGGCGGGGTCCTCCGACATCAGCAGGTGGCCTGTGCCGGCGTCGACGTTCCACGCCGGACCACCCGAGCAGTCGATCGCGGCGCTTGCGGCGTCGTCGTCGTCGATATGGAACGTGCGCGGCGCGATCGCGATCGGCGCGTACGCCGGGTCCAGCGGCGCGGCGATCGTGAAGCTCACCACGCCGTCGTGAGGGCTGGGCTCGGCCACCGCGTCGTTGGCCGCCTGCACGCGCAGCTGCTGCGGCACGTTCCAGTTGGTGGCGTCGAAGACGAGCACGGGCGCGTTGGGGAACAGCACCTGGCCGTCGTTGGTGGCGGTGACGGTGACCGAGCCTGCGGGCTGCGTCGCGAGCGCGATCTCGATGACGCGCTCGGTGCCGGTCACGTCGGCTTCCTGCATCGTCATGAGCGCGGGATCGGTGACGACCACGTCGGCGATGTCGTCGTCGTCGATCGTCACCGTGGAGTTCGGCACGGTCAGCGCGTCGAAGTCGGGCGCGCCGCTGCTGGACGTGGAGAACGTCAGGTCGCTCGTGTGCGGTCCTTCCGCGATCGGGTCGTCGATCGGCTTCACGGTGACCGTCTGCGGCATGTTCCAGTCGCTCGTCGTGAACGTCAGCGTGGACGGCGACGGCGCCTCGAGCTGCGTCGTGTCCCACGCCACGTCGACCGTCACGTCGTCGACCGGTTGCGCGGTGAGCTCCACGGTGAACGTGTCGGTGGTCTGTCCGGCCTCGGCCACGTGCAAGCCGTCGCCCTCGTCCACCTTCACGCCGGCGACGTCGTCGTCGGCGACGTCCACGTTCACGTCGGGGATCGCGAAGCCCTCGTACGCGGGATCGCTCACCGAGTGCACCGCGTGCACGATCGTGTCGGTCTCGGGACCCTCGACGAGATGGTCGTCGAACGCGGCGACCGTCACCGTCTGCGGGGTGGCGGCATTGCTCGCGTCGAACGTGAGCGTGGACGGCGTGGCCACGACGTCGCCACCGCTCGTGAGATCCACCGTCACCGTGCCGGACGGCGTCGTGTCGATCGCGATCTCGTACGTGGCCGTGGCGGCGAGATCGCCTTCGTCCACGCCCGCGGCAGGCGTCAACGGCGTCACCGTGAAGCCAGCCGCGTCGTCGTCGGCGATGTCGAACGTCGCGTCGTCGATCGTGAGCACGCCCGTGTCGTAGTTCGGATCGGTCGACGCGGTGTCGTGCGTGATCGTCCCGTCGTGCGGGTCCGTCTCGACGACCACGTCCTGCACGGCGGTCACGCTCACCGTCTGCGCCGTGTTCCAGTCGGCGGGCGTGAACGTCAGCGACGCGGGGCTCGGCGTGACCTGGCCGTCGTCGGCGAGGTTCACGGTCACGTCGTGCGTCGGCTTGCTCGTGAGCTCCACGGTGTACGTGGCGGGCGGCAGCACACCGGCCTCGTCGAGCTGGCCGGGCGCCGGCGCCTGCGTCACCTTCACGCCGGCGGTGTCGTCGTCCGCGATCTCCAGATCCATGTTCGCCGGGGTGAGCGCCGCGAACGCCGCGTCGCCGCCCATCGTGTGCGTGAGCGTGCCGCCGTGCGGGGTGCCCTCGTCCACCTGGTCCTGCACGCCGGTGACGGTCACGGTCTGCGGCGCGTTCCAGTTCAGGTTGGTGAACGTGAGCGTCGGCTTGTCCACGCTCGCCTGGCCGTCGGGCGACGCGATCGCGACGGTGACGTCGGTGAGCGGCTGCGCGGTGAGCACCACGTCGTAGGTGGCTGTGACGGAGCCGTCTTCGCTGATCGACAGCGGGCCGGGCGTGGCGGGCGTGAAGTCGATGCCCGCGGCGTCGTCGTCGGCGATGTCGAACGTGCGCGGGGCGACCGTGACGGCCGTGTACGTGGGGTCGCTGCCGCCGTCGACGCCGAAGCTCAGCACGCCGGTGTGTGCGCCCTCCACCGTCGGGTCGTCCTTCGCTCGGATCGCCACGGTCTGCGCGATGTTCCAGTTGGACGAGTCGAACGTGAGCGTCGACGGGTTCGGCGCGTCGAGCTGCGGATCGCCGACCAGCACGATCGTCACGGGCGTGAGCGGCATCGTGTCGAGCTGCACGCCCACGAGCTTCTCGGTGCCAGCCGGGTCGGCCTCGTCGAGGTCGAGGCTCGCGGGATCGGTGATCGTGATGCCCGCCACGTCGTTG
This sequence comes from Thermoleophilia bacterium, assembly GCA_039811765.1. Taxonomy (GTDB): domain Bacteria; phylum Actinomycetota; class Thermoleophilia; order Gaiellales; family SKUG01; genus JAGQUL01. Next base: position 43,651 of record JBDHZF010000003.1, read on the forward strand.
TCGACGATGTTGGCGGTCGCATCGGGCACGGCGAGCGCGTCGAAGTTCGTGTCCGCGCTGGTCGTCGTGAACGCGATCGCGCCGGTGTGCGCACCCTCCACCACATGGTCGTCAACGACCTGCACGAGCACGGTCTGCGGGAGGTTCCAGTCGGCGGGCGTGAAGTGCAGGCTCGTCGGGGCCATGATCGTCGTCTGGCCGTCCGGGGTGGTGATCGCCACGTCGACGTCGTTGGCCGGCTCGGCGTCGAGCGCCACCGTGAAGCTGTCGGTGCCCGGCACGTTCGCCTCGTCGAGGTCGATGCCGCCCATGTCGTCGATCGTCACGCCCGCCACGTCGTCGTCGGCCACCGCGACGTCCACGTCGGGGATCGTCACCGGCACGTACGAGGGGTCGCTCGCGGCATCCACCACCGTGTGCACGTGCTCGGTCTCCGGGCCCTCCACCAAGTGGTCGTCGACGGCGTTCACGGTGACGGTGACCGGCGTGGCGTAGTTGGCCGAGGTGAACGTGTAGGTCGACGGCGACACGATCGCGTCCGGACCCGCGCTCAGGTTCACGGTCACGTCGCTCGCCGGGATCGTGTCGATGTACAGGTCGTACGTCGCGCCGGTTGCCGCGTCGGCCTCGTCCACGCTCGGCGCGGGCGATGCCGGGTCGAAGTGGAAACCGGGGATGTCGTCGTCGGCGATGTCGAACGTCGCGTCGTCGATCGTGAGGCCCGTGTAGTTCGCATCCGTGCTGGTGGCCGAATGCGCGACCGTGCCCGTGTGCGGGGTCGGCTCGGTGACGTGGTCGTCCACGGCCTTCACGACCACGTGCTGGACGACGTTCCAATTCGCGGCGGTGAACGTGAGGGCGGTCACGCCGCCGTCGACCTCCACCTGCGCGTTCGGCGTGAGCGCGATCGTCACGTCGGCGGTCGGCTGGCTGTCGAGCACGACGTCGTAGGTCGCGCTCGGCACGCTGCCGTCTTCGGCGAGCGGCTGCGGCGCCGGGCTCTGCGTCACCGTCACGCCCGCGGTGTCGTCGTCGTGGATGTCGAAGTCGATCGGCGCAAGCGTCTCGGCGTTGTAGATCGGGTCGGCGGACGTCACCGCGAACGTCACGTTGGACACGTGCGGATCGGCCTCGTCGACGTCGTCGTTCACCGCGGTGAAGGTGACGGGCACCGGACCGTGCGAGCCAGCTGGGATCGTCACGGACGCGGGGCTCGCGGTCATCTGCGCGGAGTCGGTGGTGATGGCGATCGTCACGTCCTGCGCGGCGTCGGTTCCGAGCTGCATGTCGCACACCACGTCGTGCGTCGCGTCCGCGACCGTCTCGGACAAGTCCACATGGCCGCCGCCGTTCACCGCGAAGTCGGCGCCCGGCGTGCAGGTCACGTCCACGTCCGCCATGTCGTCGTCGGCGATCTGGAAGGTGCGGTCGGCGATCGTCAATGCCGTGTAGAGCGGATCGCTGGTCGGATCCACCGCGAGCTTCAGCACGCCCGGGTGCGGGCTTGTTTCGGCCACGTGGTCGTCGACCGCGCGCACCGCGACGCTCTGCGGAATGTTCCAGTTCGTGTTGTCGAACGTGAGCGTGGTCATGCCCTGCACGCCGATCTGGGCGTCGGCGGTCAGGTTCACCGTCACGGGCGCGGGCGGCGCGGTCTTCAGCGCGATCGTCGTCGTGCGCTCGGTGCCGGCGACGTCGGCCTCGTCCAGCGTCATGTCGGCCGAGTCGACGATGTCGAACCCGGGCACGTCGTTGTCGAGGATGTGCGTGATCGCGTCGGGCGTGGTCAGGCCGGCGAACGCCGTGTCCGCGCTCGCGGTGGTGAAAGCGATGTGGCCGTCGTGCGGGCTGGCCTCGGTCACGTGGTCGTCGACCACGGTCACGGTCACGACCTGCGGCGTGTTCCAGTCGCTCGTCGTGAAGGTCAGCGACGGCGTGTCGACGGTCACCTGCGCGTCGGGCGTCACGTCCACGGTCACGTCGCTGGTCGGCTGCGCCTTAAGCGCGACGGTGAAGGTCTTCGTGGTCGCCGCGTCGGCCTCGTCGAGGTCGAGGTCCGGCGTCGGGACCACGTCGAGCTCGGCGACGTCGTCGTCGGCGATGTCCGCGGTCACGTCCGGGATCGTCGTGCCGAGGTAGCCAGGATCGCTCGCGCCGGCATCGATCACGTGCGTGATCGTGTCGTGATGCGGCGTGGCCTCCGGGAAGTGGTCGTCCACCGCGGTGACGGTGATCGTCACCGGCGTGGCATAGTTGGCGGGCGTGAAGGTGTAGTCGGCCGGGGCAACGGTCACCTGTCCGCTGGTCGCCGCGAAGTCCACCTTCACCGGACCGGCCGGCTCGGTGTCCATGTACAGGTCGTACGAGTAGGTGGTCGACACGTCTGCCTCGTCGAGGCTCGGCGCGGGCGTCGCCGGGTCGAAGTGGAAGCTCGGCACGTCGTCGTCGTCGATGTCGAAGTCGGCGTCGGCGATCGGCAGCGCCGCCACGAGCGAGTACGCCAGGTCGAGCGAGTCGCTCGAGTGCGTGATCGTGCCCGTGTGCGGCGTGAGCTCGGTCACGTGGTCGTCGTGCGCCTTCACGGTCACGTGCTGCACGGCGTTCCAGTTCGCGGGCGTGAACGTGAGCGTGGTCACGCCGCCGTCGATGTCCACCTGCGCATCGGCGGTGAGCGTGATCGTCACGTCGCTCGACGGCTGGCTGTCGAGCACAACGTCGTACACGGCGTCGGGCAGGCTGCCGTCCTCGGCGAGATGCTGCGGCGACGGCGTCTGCGTCACGGTCACGCCCGCGGTGTCGTCGTCGTGCACGTCGATCGTCTCGGGCGCGGGGGTCACCGCCGCGTACGCGGTGTCGGCGCTCGCCACGGTGAACGCGACCAAGCCCGGATGCGGATCCGCCTCGTCCACGTCGTCGTCGTGCGCCTTCACCTCGAAGTGCTGCGGCGTGTTCCACGTGGCGCTCGTGAAGGTGAGCGTGGTCGGACCGATCGCGTCGAGCTGCGCGTCGGGCAGCAGTGTGACGGTCACGTCCGCGGTCGGGATCGTGGCGAGCACGACGTCCCACTTGCGGGTGGTGGTCGCGCTGGCCTCGTCCACGTCCGTGCCGCCGCCGGGGGTGATCAGCACGTCGCTCGTGTCGTTGTCCGTGATGTTCGCGGTCACGTCCGTGTTCGCGAGCGCGTCGTAGGTCGGGTCGGCCGCCGCGACGCTCGTCGGGTCCAGCGTGACCGTGCTGGTGTGCGGGGACGCCTCGTCGATCGAGTCGTCCACTGCTTCCACCGTGACGTCCTGATCGACGTTCCAGTTGGTGGAGTCGAACGTGAGCGTGGTCGGGCTGGCGTCCACCTGCGCGGCGTCGAACGTCACGGCGACCGTGACCGTGCCCACGGGCTGGCTCTTCAGGTGCACCTTCACCGTGCCGTTCGTGGGCCCGGTCTCGTCGATCGCGACGCTCGTCACGTCGGTGACGATGCCCGCGTCGTCGTCGTCGTGGATCGACGCGTCCACGCTCGCCACGGTGAGCGAGTTGAAGTTCGCGTCGGCGCTCGTCGTGGTGAAGTCGATCGGGCTGGTGTGCGGTTCGTTCTCGTCGATCGGGTCGTCCACGGCGGTCACGGTGACGGTCTGCGCGGTGTTCCAGTTCGTGTCGTCGAAGGTGAGCGTCGCGGGCGACACGGTCACCTGGCCGGCGGCGTTGGCGACGTGCACGTCCACGGTCTTGCCCGCGGCGGGCGAGGCAGTGAGCTTCACCTCGAACGTGTCGGTCGCGGCGACGTTCGCCTCGTCCACCGAGATGCCGCCGAGATCGTCCACGGTCACGCCCGCGGCGTCGTTGTCGGTCACGTCCGCGACCGCGTCGGGGATCGTCACGGCGGTGAAGTTCGGGTCGCTGGAGGCGTTCACCGACAGCGCGACGTGCGCCGGGTGCGGGCTCGCCTCGATGAAGCCGTCGTCCACCGCGTCCACGGCCACCTGCACGCCGGTGTTCCAGTTCGTCGCGTCGAGCACGACGCTGGCCGGGGTCGCGGTGGCTTGCGCGTCGGGCGCGAGGTCGATCGTCACCGGCGAGTCCGGCTCGGCGGCGAGCGTGATCGTCAGGTGGTCGCCCGTGCCGCCCTCGGCGATCTGGAAGCTGCCGCCGTCCGGCGTCACGATCACGCCGGCGGCGTCGTCGTCGAGCACGTTCACGGTCTCGCTCGCCGCGGTCACGGCCGCGTAGAAGGCGTCCGCGCTGGTCACCGTGTGCGCGATCGTGCCGGTGTGCGGGCCCTCGATCTTGTGGTCGTCGAACGCCTGCACGTGCACCGTCTGCGGGGAGTTCCAGTTCGCGTTCGTGAAGGTGAGCGTCGTCTCGGTGGTCGTCACCTGCGCGTTCGGCGCGATCGCCACGGTCACGTCGGCGGTGGGCTGGCTGTCGAGCACCACGTCGTAGGCGTCGACCACGCTGCCGTCCTCCGCCACCGTGGTGTCCGCGCCCGTCGGGGTGATGGTGACGCCGGCCGTGTCGTTGTCGTGCACGTCCACGGTCTGCGCGGGGCCCGTCTCGCCGTTGAAGTTCGCGTCGGCGCTGGTCATCGCGTGCGCGATCGTGCCCGTGTGCGGGTCCGTTTCCTGGATCGGGTCGTCCACAGCCTCGACGTCAACGGTCACGCCGGTGTTCCAGTTGCTCGAATCGAGCACGACGGACGACACGCTGGTCGTGACCTGCGCGTCGGGCGTGAGCGCCACGGTCACTGGCGCGCTCGGGATGCTCGTGAGCGTCAGCGTGTAGGTGGCGATGAGCGTCTGGTCCTCGTCCGCCAGCAGACCACTCGCGGGCGTGACGACGAGGTCGGACGTGTCGTTGTCGTGGATCAGCGCGTCCACGGTGTCCGGCGTGAGCGCGGTGTAGCCGGCGTCCGCGGACGCGATCGTCATGTCGAGCGTGCCGGGATGCGGATCGGCTTCGTCGACGTGGTCGTCGATCGCCTTCAGCGTCACCGTCTGCGGCGTGCTCCAGTTCGTCGTCGTGAAGGTGATCGACGGCACGCTCCACTCGAGCTGCGTGCTGTCCGGCGTGAACGTCACGTCCGCGGTCGGCTGGCTGCCGAGCACGATGTCGTAGGTGGCGGTGGCGCCGCCCTCGGTCACGTCGAAGCCGGTGGTCTGGCTGATCAGGATCGCCGGGAAGTCGTTGTCCGCCACGTGGAACGTGACGTCGTCGATCGTCAGCACGCCGGTCCCGTAGTTCGGATCGGAGCTGGACGTGTCGTGGCTCACCACGCCGTCGTGCGGGTTGGCCTCGGCCACCGCGTCGTCGACCGGGTTCACTGTGACGTCTTGGTCCGTGTTCCAGTTCAGCGCCGTGAACGTGAGCGTGGTCGGCGCGGTGGTCACCTGCGCGTCCGGCAAGATCGTGACGGTCACGTCGTCGGTCGGCTCGCTCTTGAGCTTCACCTTGTAGGTCTGGCCCGTCGCGGCGTCCGCCTCGTCGAGGTCGATCGACGGCGGCGGCGTCACGACCACGCCCGCCGTGTCGTTGTCCACGACGTGCACCGTCACCTGCGTGGCGAGGAGTCCGACGTAGTTCGGGTCGGCGCTGCCGGTGAGCGCGTCGATCGTGCCGGTGTGCGGGCCTTCCGCGATCGAGTCGTCGATCGCGGTCACGGTGACTGGCTGCGGCGTGTTCCAGTTGCCGGGAGTGAACGTGAGCGTGGTGGACGACAGCGTGACCTGCGTGCTGCTGAGCGTCACGGTCACGTTGGCCGTGGGCTGGCTCTGGAGAACGACGTTCACGACGTCCGTGGGGCCGCCCTCGGTCACGGTGGTGTCGGGGAGCGTCTCGTTCACGAGCACGCCGGCGTTGTCGTTGTCGGCGATGTCGAGGTCCATGTCGCCGAGCGTCAGCGCGGCGTAGACGGGATCCGCGCCGCCGGCCACGTGCGTGAGCTTGTCGGTGTGGGCGCCTTCGGCGATCGCATCGTCCACGGCGGTCACGGTGACAGTCTGCGCCGTGCCCCAGTTGCCGGGAGTGAACGTGAGCGTGGGCGTGTCGACGGTGGCTTGTCCCGCGAGCGCGGCGACGTCAATCGTCACGTTGCCGGTCGGCTCGGAGTCCAGCTTCACGTCGTAGCTGGCCGTGGCGCCGCCCTCGGCGATCGACAGCGGGCCGGGAAGCGCGGGCGTGAACGTGACGCCGGCGTTGTCGTCGTCGGCGATGTCGATCGTCTGCGACGGAACCGTCACCACGCCGTAGAACGCGTCCGTGCCCGCGGTGAGCGTGCCGGTGATCGTGGTGGTGTGCGCGCCCTCGGCGATCAGGTCCTGGACGATCGCGACGTCCACGTTCTGCGGGGTGGCCCACGTGGCCGGCGTGAACGTGTACGTGGTGGTGGTCGGCGCGCCGTCCGCGTCGCCCGCGAGCGTGATCGTCACCGTGTCGGTCGGCTGGCTGGTGAGCGACATCGCGTACGTCACGTTCGGGCCGCCCTCGGCGCCGCTCAGGCCGCTCGACGGCGCCAGCAGGATGCTGGCCGTGTCGTTGTCGGTGATCGCCACGTCGACGGGAGTGATCGTGAGCGCGCCCGTGTCATAGGCCGGCGCGGCGCTCGCGGTGTCGATCGTGATCTGCGTGCTGTGCGCGCCCTCCATCACGAAGTCGTCGTTCGCCACCACGTTCACGGTCTGCGGGATGTTCCACGTGGCGGGGGTGAACGTGAGCGGGGCCATCGCGACGAGCTGGCCGCCCTCGGTGAGGTTCACGGTGACGTCCGCGCCCGGGATGCTGTCGAGCACCACGGTGAAGCTGCCGTCCGGACCGCCCTCGCCCACGTTCAGCGTGGTCGGCGTCACGGTGACGCCTGGATCGTCGTTGTCGGTGATGTCCGCCACGACGTTGCTGACCGCGAGCGAGTTGAAGTTGGAGTCCGCGCTGGTGGTGGCGTGCACGATCGTGCCGTGGTGCGGGGACGGCTCGGTGACGAGGTCGTCCACGGCGCCCACCGTGACGTGCTGCGGGGTGTTCCAGTTGGCCGCGGTGAACGTCAGCGTGGCGGCGCTGGTGGTGATCTGCGAATCGGGCGTGACGGTGACGGTGACGTCCGCGGTCGGCTCGGCGTCGAGCACCACGTCATAGTCCTCGGTGGCCCCGTCCTCGTCCACCGCGACGGTGGACTTGCTGATCGTGACGCCCGCGGCGTCGTCGTCGGTGACGTGCGCGACCACGTTCGGGATCAGCGTGGCGGGGCCGTAGTTGGGATCCGCGCTCGCGGAGGTGTGCACGAACGTCTGCGTGTGCGGGCCCTCCACCAGGTGGTCGGGCGTGCCGCTCACGGTGAGGATCTGCGGCGTGTTCCAGTTGGCGGCGGTGAACGTGAGCGTGCCGTGGTCCACCGATGCTTGCGGGCCGCCGGTGATCGTGATCGTCACGTCCGCGGTGGGCTTGCTGAGCAGCACGACGGAGTAGGTGTCGGTGGTCGCGCCCTCGTCCACGTCCGTGCTCGCGGCGGTCTCCACCACGGACACGCCGGCGGTGTCGTTGTCGTGGATCGACACGGCGACGTCGTCGGGGTTCTGCGCCGCGTAGCCGGTGTCGCTGGTGGTTCCCATGCCCACGACCACTGCGCCCGCATGCGGTTCGGCCTCGTCGACGAGGTCGTCCACGACGGTGAGCGTCACCGTCTGCGGGATGTTCCAGTCGAGGTGCGTGAACGTGAGCGTGGCCTTGTCCGCGGTCGTCTGCCCGTCCGGCGTGGCGACGGTCACGGGCACGTCGAACGCCGGCTCGCTGTCGAGCACGACGGTGAACGTGGCGGTGGTCGCCGGCGCGGCCTCGTCGAGCGTGATGCCGGTAGTCGGCGTGACGGTGACGTGCGCGGTGTCGTCGTCGCTCACCTCGACGGGCTGCTGGTCGATCGCGAGCGAACCGCCGTAGAGCGGATCGGAGCTCGAGGACACGTGCACGACCGCGGCGGTGTGCGGATCGGCTTCGTCGAGGTGATCGTCCACCGCGGTGACGGTGACGGTCTGCGGGGTGTTCCAGTTGGCGGACGTGAAGGTGAGCGTGGGCTTGTCGACGGTGGTCTGGCCGTCCGGCGTGGTGACGGCGATCGTCACGTCCGCGCTCGGCTGCGTGTCGAGCACGACGTCGTAGGTGGCGGAGGTCGTGCCGGCCTCGGCCACGGCGAGCGGCGTGCCGGTTCCGGGGGTGATCTTCACGCCGGCGGTGTCGTTGTCGTCCACGTTGACGGCGATGTCGGCGAGCGCCCATGCGTTGTAGACGAGGTCCGCGCTGGTCACGTCCAACTCAACCAAGCCTGGATGCGGGGTGGTCTCGTCGATCGGATCGTCGATCGCGGTGACGGTCACGACCTGCGGCGTGTTCCAGTTCGCGCTCGTGAACACGAGCGGGTCCACGTCGAAGCCGACCTGCGTGCCGGTGAGGTCCACGGTCACGTCGGCGGTGGGCTGCGTGTCGAGCACGACGCTGAACGTGTCGGTGGCCCCGCCCTCGGCAACGCCCAACGTCGTCTTGTTGACGGTAATGCCGGGGATGTCGTTGTCGGTCACGTCGAAGTCGACGGGATCGGCCGTGGCCACCGAGTAGTAGCTGTCGGCCGAGCTCACGGCATGCGTGATCGTTCGTGTGTGCACGGGCGCCTCGGTGACCGCGTCGTCGATCGCGTTCACCGTCACGTGCTGCGCCGTGCCCCAGTTCGCCGCGGTGAAGGTGAGCGTCGTGACGTCCGCGTGCAGGTCGCCCGGCACCGTGAGCGTCACGGTGACGTCGGCGGTCGGCTGCGTGGCGAGGCGCACGTCGTACTGCACGGTAGCCGCGGGGGTGTCCTCGTCGAGCGCGTACGGATCGGCGGCGTTCACGATCACCGCGGCGATGTCGTTGTCGGTCACCTGCGCGGCGATCGGGTCCGCGGTCGTGAGCGAGCTCCACAGCGGGTCCGTGCTCGACACCGTGTGGGTGATCGCGCCGGGATGCGGGGACGCTTCCTGGATCGGGTCGTCCACGGCGGTCACGGTGACGTGCTGCACCGCGTTCCAGTTCGCGTTCGTGAACGTCAGCGTGGTCGCGCTCGTAGTGACCTGCGCGTCGGGCGCGATCGTCACGGTCACGTCGCCTGCGGGCTGCGCGGTGAGCACGACGTCGTAGGTGTCGGTGGCGCCGCCCTCGGCGACCGCCTCGCCGCCCAGCTCGCCGACCTGCACGCCGGGAACGTCGTCGTCGGTGATGTCCGCGTCCTTGTCGGCCGGGGTGATCGCGGCGTAGCCCGGGTCTGCGGCGCTGGTCACGGTGTGCGTGAGCTTGCCCGGGTGGACGGGCGCTTCCACGAGGTGGTCGTCCACGGCGGTGACGTGCACGGTCTGCGGCGTGTTCCAGTTGCCGGTCGTGAACGTGAGCGTGGTGGTAGCCGTGGCTACCTGCGCGTCCGGCGACACGGTCACCGTCACGTCGCCGGCGGGCATCGAGCCGAGCACGATCGTGTAGTCGGCGCCGGCCGGGTTCGCCTCGGCGAGCGTCAGGTTGCCCGGGGAGACGATCACGGACGCCGTGTCGTCGTCGTGCACGTCGGCGGTCACGGTCTGCGGCGCGACCGCGGCGTACTTCGCGTCGCCGGCGGCGCTCACCACGATGTTGCCGTCGTGCGGATCGTTCTCGTCGATCGGATCGTTCACCGCGGCCACGGAGACGATCTGCGGCGTGTTCCAGTTCGCGGGCGTGAAGGTGAGCGTCGGCACGCCCGTGGTCACCTGCGCGTCGGGCGCGAGCGTGATCGTGATCGGCGCGGTCGGCTGGCTGTCGAGCACCACGGTGAAGGTGTCGGTGGCCGGCACGTTCGCCTCGTCCACCACCACGCCGCCGAGCTCGTCGATCGTCACGCCGGCCGTGTCGTTGTCGGTGATGTCCACCGCCATGTCGGCGAGCGCCCAGCCGCCGTAGTTCGCGTCGGCGCTCGTCACGGTGTGCACGATCGTGCCCGGGTGCGGCGTGTCCTCGTCGACGTGGTCGTCCGTCGCTGCCACGTTCACGGTCTGGAAGGTGTTCCAGTTCGCGGACGTGAAGGTGAGCGACGTGATCGCGTCGAGCTGCGTGCCGGTCGCGAACGCGATCGTCACGTCGGCCGTCGGCTCGCTCTTGAGGCGGATCTGGTACGACGCGCCGGAGCCGCCCTCGGTCGCGGCGAGCGGGCCGAGCGGCGTCACTTCGATGCCGGGCACGTCGTTGTCGGTTACATCGGCGACCACGGGCGAGACGGCGATGCCGTTGTAGGCGGGATCGCCGATGCTCGTCGCGATGTGCGACGCGGTGGCGGTGTGCGCGCCCTCCACGATCAGGTCGTCAACGACCGTCATCGTCACGGTCTGCGGCGTGTTCCAGTTCGCGACGGTGAACAGCAGCGTGGTCGGCGCCACGTTCGCGTCCGCGTCGCCAGTGACGGCGATCGTCACGTCGTCGAGCGGCTCGCTGTCGAGCGCCACCGTGTAGGTCGCGGTCGCGGCGACGTTGCCCTCGTCGAGCGTCAGACCCGCGGTCGGAGTGACGGTCACGCCGGCGGTGTCGTTGTCGGTCACGGTCGCGGTGACGTTCGCGAGCGTGATCGGCGAGTAGAGCGGATCGGCGCTCGTCACGGCCTGCGTCACGACGCCGGGGTGCGTCGCGGCCTCGTCGACGTGATCGTCCACCGCCGTGATCGTCACCGTCTGCGGCGTGTTCCAGTTCGCGGCCGTGAACGTGAGCGTCGCGGGCGACACGGTCACCTGGCCGGCGCCGTCGGCGAGCGCGATCGTCACGTCCGCCGTCGGCTCGCTGTTGAGCACGATCGTGTACGTGTCGGACGTCGCGCCGGCCTCGTTCACGGCGACGCTCGTGGCGTCGGGCGACACGGTGATGCCGGCCGTGTCGTTGTCGGTCACGTTGACGTTCACGTCCGCGCCCGCGAGCGTGTCGTAGGCCGTGTCGGCGCTGGCCGCCACGTGCGTGATCTGCGACACGGTCGGGTCCGGAACCTCGTCGACGTGGTCGTCCACGGCGGTCACGGTGACGGTCTGCGGCGTGTTCCAGTTCGCGGGTGTGAAGGTCAGCGTCGGCGATCCCGTCGACACCTGGCCGTCGGCGACGCCGAGCGTGACCGTGACGTCCGCGCTCGGCTTGGTGCGCAGCTTCACGGTGTACGTGTCGGTGGCGCCGCCCTCGGTGACGTCCGTGCTCGGACCCGCGCCCGACTCCACGATCACGATGCCGGCCGGCTCGATGGTGATCGTGTCGCCCTCGGGATCGGCGAACGTCGCGGTGTTGCCGACGTTGTCGGTCACCACGAGCTGGTACTGGTAGCAGTGGTTGAGCACGACCGTGCCGTCGGTGTACGGCGTGGTCGCCGGATCGGTGGCGATGTCGCCCCACGCGGTCCACGCGCCGGTGTCGCACGTGCCCGGCCCGGTCACCGTCGTCTCGCGTCGCTGCAGCGCCCACGTCTTGATGCCGGAACCTGCGTCCGTGCCCTTGTCGATGTCGATCGACGGCGTGTTGGTGGGCCCGCCGTCGTAGTGCGTGTAGCCGCCGGTCGGGTCGGTAACGTCGCGCACGACCTCGAACCCGGCGGCGCGCGGCAGGTTGCCCGCGGCGTCGTAGAGGGCGGCGTTGAGCGGCAGCGTCGGATTCACGGACGCCGCAGTCCACGCGTACGTCACCGTGTACGGTCCGGGCGCGTTCACGGTGCCCGAGCCGGGCGTGATCGTCCAACCCGTGCCGAGCGTCGGGAACACCGCGGAGGCCGGTCCGCTGAACGGATCGGTGAACGGGTTCGCCTCGGCCGTGAACGTGCCGGCGGGCTCGTCCGTGTTCACGTAGATGCGCTCGACGGCGCCCGAGATGTCGATGTGCTGGTACTGCGGGTTCGTGCCTTTGGCGAGCACGACCTTGCTGGTCGCGTCAGGGCTGGTGTTGTCGATGTTCACGGCGCGGGTGACGGTGTCGAACACGTTGCCGGCGTTGTCGGTGATCACCAGCACGAGCGTGTTGGGGCCGTCCGGCGCGAGCGTGGAATCCCACGAGCAGCTCCAGTTCGCGGCCACAGTGACCGGGTCGCACGCCATTGCAGGGCCCGCGCCGAGGCGCACTTGGATCGACTTCACGCCCGAGCCGCCGACATCCGCCGAGGTGCCGGAGAGCGTTTTGGTGCCGCGCATCCATAGCGGCGGCGCGGGCGTCACCGCGTTGAGCGTGCCCGTCGGCAGCGTCTTGTCGACGCGGATGCGCTTTGCCGCGTTGGTCTGCCAGCTGACGTTGTTCGTGTTGTCGAATACGCCGATGCGGTACTGGTAGCACTCGTTCTCGATCACCGAGTGGTCGACGTAGCCCGAGGCCTCGCCCGTCGTGCCGATCTGGGTCCACGTGGTCGACCAGCCGCCGCCGCAGCCAAGCGAGTTCGTCGTACGGCGCTGGATCTGCAAGCTGTTCGCGCGCACGCCCGAGCCCGGGTACGCAGGCGAAGCGCCGATGTCGGGATCCGCCACGGCGGAGATGTCGTAGTTGATGACCGGGTCGGCATTCTTCCACCAGCTCGGGTTGGCGATGTCGCCCGGCGGGTCGTAGGAGTAGCCGTTCGGAGCCCCTGTGTCGTTGAGGTAGTAGGTGTTGAGGTTGGTGGTCTTGCCCGAGCCGCCGGTCGCGGTGACGGCCCGCAGCGCGGG
>JBDHZF010000004.1:0-53957 GCA_039811765.1 Thermoleophilia bacterium
CCAGAACTCGTCGCCACTTCCGCCCAACAGGTCTGCCAAATTGGCGACGAGTTGCGGCGGGCGGTTGACTGCACATTGTTCTGTTTGCTCTAGGCTGGCTTCGGGCACAACCCGTCCGATGCCGACTATTCGTGGGCATGCCCGGGCAGGAGTGATCGATGGCCGCGCCGAGCGACGACAATCCAGCCAGAATCGACGCCGACGAATTGCGAGCCATCGCAACGCGGATCCGAACCGACGCGTGGGAACTCGCCGAGCGCTGGAGCCGCGTCTCCGCGCAGACCACGCCCCCCGGCGCTGCGGTTCGCGGCGGCGAACAATTCGCGCGATTCGGCGAGATCCCCGCGTTCTTGGCGGCGCTCGCGCACCATCTCGAACGCATCGGCGACGGCGATCCGCAACTGCTGGCGGTCGCAGGGACGCTCGCGGAAGGCTCCAACGCCGAGCACGCGCTGCCCGTGACCGACGACGGGTTGCGCGCCGCCGCGATCGAGCACGCCCGATCGCGCGCCGCGGCGGGCTACGACCAGCGCGACATGCTTGCGGAGTTCGTCGCGCTGCGTCGCGTGCTGTGGGAGCACTTCGCCGACGCGGGCGCAGCCGAGCGGCCCACCTTCCAAGGCGAGCGAATCGTCAACCTGCTGCTCGACGCGGTGATCGTGGAAGCCGCCGACCAGTTCTTCGCCGAGCTGACCGACGCGCTCGTGCGACGCGCCGAACGCGACGCGCTCACCGACCTGTACAACCGGCAGGCGTTCCACGACAAGCTCGGACGCGAAATGTCGCGCGCGCGACGCTTCGGACGCGAGCTGACGATCGTGACGATCGACCTCGACGCGTTCAAGCAGGTGAACGACACGCTCGGGCATCTCGCCGGCGACGCCGTGCTCAAGCGACTCGCCACGCTGCTCGCCACGCACACGCGCGAACAGGACATCGTCGGACGCCTCGGTGGCGACGAATTCGCAGTCGCGCTCGTCGAAGCGAGCATGGCCACCGCAAAGGATCTGATCCGGCGACTGCGCATCCACCTGGTGCCCGCGCGACGCCAGTTCGGCCTGCCCCGGGAGTTCGGCATCTCGTTCGGCGCTGCGAGCTTCCCGGCCGACGGCGACACGGTGGAGAAGCTGCTGTTCCACGCCGATGGCGGGCTGTATCGCCAGAAGGGTCCCGGACGTGGGCTCAAGATGGCGCAGGCCGGTCACGCGCCCCAGCTTGGGAACGTTCGCGTGCTGGTGGCGGACGACGACGCGGGGCTCCGCGCGTTGTGCCGCGTCGCGCTTGAGGCCGAAGGGTTCGAGGTCACAGAAGCGGCGAATGGCGACGAGGCCGTTGAACGCGCGACCGAGTCGCGTCCCGACGTGCTGCTGCTCGACCTTGCGATGCCGCGCCGCGACGGCTGGCAAGTGCTCGAGGCACTGAGCGGCAACGACGATGCAGGCGACGTTCCCGTGGTGATGATGACGGGCAGCGCCAGCGAGGAGAACCTCGAACGCGCCGATCGCGCGGGCGTGCTGGACTTCATCGGCAAACCGTTCGAGCCGAGCGACCTGATCGCGACGGTGAACCGCGTGCTCGAGCTGACCGAGCGCGCCGCGGTCAGCGGCTGACCTTCGCGCGCGGTGCGGTACACTGCCCGCATGCGTGAACGAATCACCATCGACCAGATCCGGTGCGAGCGCTGCGTGAGCCGACTCGCCGAGCATCTCGCGCCGCTCAAGGGCATCAACGACGCCCGCATCGAGATGGGTTCGAGCAGCATCGTCGTGGACTACGACGACGAGCAGCGCGACGCGCTTGACGCGGCTTTGGCGAAGGCGAACTTCAAGATCGTCGAACGCGAGGCGCTCGACGCGGCGAGCGTCGGCTGATCCGCGTCACGCGGCCTTCTTCGCTGCGGTCTTGTACGTCGACCACGCGCGCGCTTGGCCATGCTCGAGCGCCCATGCCGTGGCGAGCGCCTGCTGACGCCAATCGGCGCGGTTGAGCGCGCCGAGTCCTTCCCACGCCTTGGGGTTTGCCTTCTTCGCCTTCGCGGCGTAGTTGTTGAACGTCTCGCTGAGGTACTGGAACATGCCGTAGTGCGAGCCGTTCTTCGCCGTGGGGCGATACGTGGATTCGTAGAACGCGATGTTCTGCAGGATCTTCGCGTTCGCGCCGTACTGCTTCGCGGCCCACGCGAGGTAGGACTTGATCTGCTTCGTCGATGCGCCCGACTTCGGGGCGGACGGCTTCGCCGACGCTTCCGACGAGGACTTCTCCTTGGACGACGTGGACGCGGTCGTGGACGAATCGTCCGTGGAATCGCTCGCGTCCGCGGTGACGGCGGGCGCGCCGGACGCGCCGGCGATCTCGGTGGAAGTCGTGGTGGTCGGTTGGACGGTCGATGCTGCGGCGGTCGCCATGTCGCATCCGCTGGTGCAACCGGCCATGGTGGTGTCGCCGCCGGCGGTGGTGGTCGCTGCGCCCGCCTGGCCCTGGGCGAGCGCCGTGAACATCGGCACGAGCTGCGTGAGCGCGGTCGTGAGCTGCGTGATCGCGGGAATGAGGTTCTGCAGATCGACGCTCGTCGCGGTGTCGCCACCGGCCGTGGTGGTGGCCGTGGTCGTCGTCGGCGTGGTGGTGGCCGTGGTCGTGGCGGTGGTCGCCGTCGGCGTGGCCGGCTGCTGCACGAGCTCGCCGCCGCCCTTCGCCGCCGCGACCGCGCTCGACGCGGCAACTGGCGCCTGCACGGGCGATTGGATCGGCGACTGAACGGGCGACTGAACGGGGCTCGACACGGACGGACCACCTGCGGCGACCGGAATCGGAGCGACAGCAGAGATCGAATTCATTGTGCACATGGCGAACCCCCCTCGACGACACACGCAGCGGCGAACTGCATGTCGGCGACGCGATCGCGTCCGCTGCGGCCCCCTCGACCACTGCTGACACGACGATTGCGGCGGCGTCGCCTACGTCCAAGGTGCGACAGAACGGCCGATCGCGCAAGCGGCAATCGTCACGCGGCGCGTTCGTCGCTCGAAGGTTCCTCGGCGCCGAAGGGATTTCGTCGAATGTCGTGCAGCGCGAGGCGCAAGCAATCGAGCGCTCGCTTGGCGGGATCCTGCGCGTACAACACCGTGTGGTTGCCGATGAGCACCGCTGCCGCGTCGTCGCCGACCACGCCGACGCCCTTCTGCACGGCCCACGTCACGAGCTGCGTCTCCAGCTCGTCGGGGCGAGCGTCGATCGCCGCGCCGTCGCGCGCGTGCGCCGCGACCAGTCGCAGCTCGGTTCCGAGCAACTCGTACGCGGCGAAGCGGCGGCAACCAACGCGCGCGGCGAGCACGCCAAGGTCGACCGTTCCGTCCTCGGCGGGCACGGGCACGGCTGTGGACGAGAGCTGTTCCATGATCGCCGGCCCAAGCCGCGGGGCGTCGGCGAGCAAATGATGGGCGGCGTCCACGTCGAGCTCGTCCGCGCTTGCAATTCCAAGCGCGCCGATCGCAATGCCCGCGCCGTTCTCGAGTCCGACGAGCGCGGCGGCGCTCATGCCGAGCGCGCCGAGCATTCCAGTGCCGGGGTGCAGCGACAGGTCGCCGAGCGTGAACGCGGCGCCGTGACGCGCAACTTCGCCCCAGACGGTGTCGGTCGGAACGCGCGCGGAGTGCAGGAGCGCGCCGTTTCGCACATGCACGTTCACGCGCATTCCGCTTGCGGCGAACAGGGCGAGCACCACCACGTCCGCGTGATGGCGGCGCGCGACGCGTCGAACGAGATCGCCGCATGCTCCGCCCTGCGTTGTCGCGGTCCCCGCGCGAGCGGGCGCGATCCACGCGGCGCACGCCTGTGCTTCGCGGCGCGACAGCCGGGGATCGCTCACGACGAGCACCACCGTCGCGGAGCCGCATCGTCCCACCGGCATCGCGGCGTGCCGCTCGCGCGAGCGTGCGCGCGGCGAGTCGACGTCGACCATGCGCAACGCGCGCCCGTCGCGGGCGACGCTTCGAGCGCTGCCGCGGGCGATGTCGACGAGGTGTTCCACGCGACCGGCCGCGCCGGACACGAGTCCCTGCCCGCCGTCGTCGGGCACCACGACCGCGCAACTGGCCGCGAAACCGGCCGCGACCACGTGTTCGCATGCTGCGCGCGCCCGTTCGACGGCATCGGCGGGAAGCTGTGAGGGCAGTGGCAGTCGGTCTGTGCGGCGACGGCGTTCCATGACTGCGTGCGTTCTCGGCGCGGCGTGCCGCCTGCTTGAGCACGTTTTGCAAATTTCGCACGTGCTAGTGGCTCGGAGGTCGATTTGACACTTCCGTATGCATTTCGTGACGAAGTCGTGACGAAGTGCGCACAACGCGTGACACTTGTTCCTGTGCGATGTCCGCATGCAGGAATCGCGAAGCAAGCACACGGCACGGGAAGCGGCAGCGACGTCGCTCGAATTTGTCGGCATCGCCGTTGCGGCGGCCACGCTGGTCGGTGGGATCGCCGTTGGGCTGAATGGGCACGGCGGCTCGATCGGACACGTGGTGGGCGCGGCGGTGGGCGAGCTGATCGAGCATGGCGCAGCGAAGCGGCACACGCGAACGGCGCACGAGCTGCGAGTCACAGGCGGATCGCTTCGCGTGCGGGTGTCGCGCGACGACATCCGCATGACGCCCGTGCTCGATCCGCGAGCGCTCTGGCGGTGGGACGAATCCCGCGAGACGACCACGCACGGCATTCGCGCGAGCGCGACGGCATCCGCGTGCGTCGTGTGCGCGTCGTGGGAGTGGGACCGCTCGCTGGGCATGGAGACGGGCTCAGGCAAGCGCGGCCTGGTCGGGTCAGCGAACGCGGCGGCGCGATTCGCGTTGGCGTCGGTGCAGGCGCAGGCGAGCGCGACGCGCGAGCTCGGCGACAACGGATCGATCGAACTGCGGACCCGCGCTCGGGCGATGGTCGGCGCCGAGGCCACGGCAGATGCCGAAGCCAGCGTCACCTCGAGTAGCGTCGACGCACAGCTCGAAGCGGGAGCGATGGCGGGCGCGGTGGCGCGAGCCGAGGCCAAGTCGGGAGTCGAGTTGTTCGGCATCGCTCTGCAGAACACGGCCTCGGCCGAGGGATGGGCGGGCGCCGGCGCGAAGGGCGCCGTGGAGATGCACGCGTCGAAGGGTCGCGTCAACTGGCGATTCGGGTGGGGCGCGGCGCTCGGGCTCGGCGGGGCGGCCGAGTGGTCCGGGGAGCTGGACGTATCGCACGCACGAATTCCCGCGCAACATCGCCGGCTTGCGCGCGACGCCCTGCGTTCGTCGATCGCGGCGATCCGACCCATCGCTCCGATGCTCGCGATCCCGCTTCCATGATCGAGCACCCCGACCAACCGAACCAAAGGCGCTGCAATGACGCACTCACCGAAATCCACCCGACGATCCAAACGCGCGACACGCGACCTAGGAACGATACTGCTCGTCGCAACGTGCGTTGTGATCGTCGCGCTCGCGATCGCGTGGCGCATGGGCGCCGGGCCAGGCGCGCACGAGGCAGCAGCGGGCGCGGCGCCGGCGCTCGGCGCAGCACGATCGTTCGGCGACTTGCGATTGTCGGTCCCTCCCGGTTGGACCACGCTCGCACGGACCGAAGACCGGATCACGTGGGGCGCGCCCGATCGCACGCACGTGGTGACGCTCTCCGCCACCGAGGCCGCGTCGCTGCCGCTGATCGCGGTCGTGCAAGGCGTTGTCGGCGAACTCGAGCGCGAAGGCGTTCGCGTGATCGAACATCCAGCGCTCGTCGAGCCCGCCGAACGACTCCCGCGCGGCGACGCGTACGTGATCGCGCACCTGCGCACCGATACCGAGCACGGACCAGTCGACGTCGTGCAGGCATGGCGTCGCGATTCGCGCGCCGGCGCGGACGTCGTCGCCACGTGGACGAGCGCGGATGGGCGATGGCCCGTCGATCCGCGCGCAGCCGTTCCCGCCACCAGCGCGCGCTGGAAACCGCACAGCGTGTAGCATCGGTGCATCGCGCGCGCGTGGGGCGCGCGCGCTCGCGCAAAGGAGCAGTGGGACGATGGCGTACGAAAACATCCTCGTGGAGCGCGACGGCGCCGTGGGAATCGTCACGCTGCATCGCCCGAAGGTGTTGAACGCGCTCAATGCGCAGCTGCTCACCGAGTTGGTCGACGCGCTGGAGGAGTTCGATCGCGACCCGGAGGTGCGCTGCATCGCGCTGATCGGCAGCGATCGCGCCTTCGCGGCGGGCGCCGACATCGGCACGATGGCGGACGCCTCGCCGATCCAGATGTTGCGCGAGGACGCGTTCTCGCGCATCGAGCGCATCCGCGCGCTCGCCACGCCGATCGTGGCGGGCGTGTCCGGTTTCGCGCTCGGCGGCGGCTGCGAGCTGGCGATGGCGTGCGACTTCATCATCGCGAGCGAGACGGCGCAGTTCGGGCAACCGGAGATCAACCTCGGCATCATCCCCGGCGCTGGCGGCACGCAGCGCCTGCCGCGCGCGGTCGGCAAGGCCCTCGCGATGGACATGGTGCTCACTGGCCGCTCGCTCAACGCGACCGAAGCTCGGGACGCTGGCTTGGTGGCGCGGGTGGTCGCGGCCGAGGCGTGGCGCGACGAAACGCTCGGCGCGTGCCGCACGATCGCGCAGAAGAGCCCGCTCGCACTGCACATCGCTCGCGAGGCCGTGAACGCGGCGTTCGAGACGACGCTGCGCAGCGGCATCGAACAGGAGCGCCGAGCGTTCCACGTGCTGTTCGCGAGCGACGACCAGGCCGAGGGAATGCACGCATTCCTCGAAAAGCGGACCCCTGCCTTCACGGGCGCATGACGCACCCCGGAGGATGGCGACGATGACGACATCGGATGCACCAACGCTCGAGACCGTTGAACTCGACATTCGTGACGGCGTGGCGACGATCGCGTTGAACCGCCCGGAGCGACGCAACGCGATCGATCTGCAGATGCATCGCGATCTCGCGGCGGCGCTTCGACTCGTGCAGCGCGACAGCTCGGTGCGCGCGCTGCTGCTCACGGGGCGCGGCGCTGCGTTCTGCGCGGGGCAAGATCTTGGCGAGTTCCAATCGGCGCGATCAAATCCGTCGTTTCGCGCCGACGAGCACGTGCGCACCACCTACAACCGCCTTGCCACGACGATACGGTCCCTGGAGATGCCCGTGATCGCCGCGGTCAATGGCGTGGCGGCCGGAGCCGGCTGGAGCCTCGCGCTGCTCGCCGACATTCGCATCGCGAGCGACGATGCCCGCTTCACGCAGGCGTTCACGAAGATCGCACTCGTGCCGGACACCGGCAGCACGTGGCTGCTCACGCACTTGGTTGGCCCATCGCGGGCGCTCGAGCTGATGTATGCGAATCACGTGATCGATGCGCAGCACGCGCTGGAGTGGGGCCTCGTGAACGAGATCGTCCCCGCCGACCAGCTCGCCGAGCACGCGCATGCGTACGCGGCTCGGTTGGCCGCCGGCCCGACGGCGGCGTTCGCGATGACACGTCGAGCGGTGCATCGAGCGACGCACACGACGCTCGAGGACGCGATCGAGTACGAGGCGCAGCTGCAGCATCGCGCGGCAACGAGCAACGATCACATCGAGGGCGTTGCCGCGTTCCTCGACAAGCGCGACCCCGTGTTCACGGGTCGATGAGGAGCATGGACATGGCCGGCACGGATACCGTCGACGAAACCACGGGAACCTTCTTGGGACGCCCCGTGCGAACAGGTCGAGGCGGCGGGCTCGCTTCGACGCGTGCGACGACCAATGCCAGCTCGACGCATTTTCACGCTGCCGAGCTTCCCGAATTCGGCAACGTGGTGCTTGCCGTGACGCGCACGTTCGATCCGAACACCGCCGCGTCCCGCACCATCGAACTGCGCGCGTTCACAGCCGCCGCGCCAGGCGGTGGGTCGCTCGCGCAGCTGCCGATCGACACGCTTGTGGACACGCCTGGCGCGGTCGCCGCGGCAGTGCTGGAACTCGCAGGCGACGGCGACGACGCGGGCGATCGCCGCGCCGCGCGCCTGGTTCGCTGCACGGTGACCGACGCAGCGCCGACCGCGGGCGCGGCGGCAGGCGTCGCCGAATGGTTGCGCACCACCTGGGAGACCGAACTGGCGTTCGGCTCGTGGCCCGCGGTCGAGGGCTCGCTCGACGCGTTCGCTCGCGACGGCGGCGAGCCGGCGGACTGGGCGCGGGAGTGGCTGCTCGACTCCGAGCATGCGATCGCCGACGATTCCACGTTCCTCAAGGTGCTGTCGCCCATGTGGATCGAGCAGGCCGCGAAATGACGACGGTCGACGAAGTCGCCACGCCCACGCACGTTCAGGTTCGCGAGCGACAGCGCGCCGCGATGATCGTCAACCCGTACTCGTCGGGAATGACGCCCAAGCGCGAGCGCGAGATCGTGCTGATGCTTCGCGATCGCTTCGACGTCGAGGTGCGACGAACCGAACGCAGCGGGCACGCGCCGATCTTGGCACAGGACCTGCTCGAGCATCATCGACCAGACATGATGATCGCGTGCGGCGGGGACGGCACCGCGAACGAAGTGCTCAACGGCATGGGCGTGGGCTCAGGCACCGCCGATTCGCTGCCCTCGTTCGCGTTGCTGCCCGCCGGCGGCACGAACGTGCTCGCCCGATCGGAAGGATTCGTCAACCACCCCGTGCGCGCGACGAAGCAACTGCTCGAGGCGATCGACCGACGCAGCACGAAGCGCATCAATCTCGCGACGGTGGACGAGCGCGTGTTCTTGTTCGCCGCGGGCGTGGGCATCGACGGCGAAGTGGTGAAGCGCATCGAGAATCGTCGCTCCGGACGCCGCCCCAGCGACACCGCGCATGTGACGACGATTCTCGGCATCTACGCAACCTCGCGATGGGTGTTGGACGAGCGCATGACGATCCTGATCGACGAGGACGGCGACGAAGCGCGCGACGCTGGAACGGAGCCGATTCGCGCAGCGGTATTGCTCGTGAGCAACACCAACCCGTACTCGTACATGGGCAAGACGGCGCTGCAGTTCATGCCTGACGCGAAGCTCGAAGCGGGGATGGACTTCATCGCGCCGCGACGCGTGAACGCCTCGCTCGCAATGCGGTATGCCGCGCAGGCGATGGGCGTGGGCCGCAAGAACCATCGACTTGCCAAGCCCGAGGTGCTGCAACGCCATCACGACGTCCACGGCTTCGTCGTGGAGTGCGACGAGCCGCAACCCGTGCAGGCCGACGGCGAGTTCATCGGCGATCGCACGCACATCCGGTTTGGCCTGCTCGAACGCGCGGTGGACTTGATCGTGCCGTGAGCGTCAGGCGCCCTGAACGGGGCGACGCGGCGTGCACAGCTCGGTGAATGCGACCAGCGCGTCGTCGTAGCTGAGTCCGCGCGCGTGCGCGACGGCGATGCCAACGACTTGGGCGCTGTATTCCCAGAGCGCGAGCGGACCCGATCGACACAGCTGCTCCCATGCGAACGGCACGACCTGTCGGGCGATCGGCAGGTCGCGGCGTCCGGCCGCGCGATCGATCGCGATCGACTGACGCACGATCCGGCCCCAGAACGCGTGCGCGGTTGCGCGATTGGCTTCGCGCACGGCGCCGGCGCCCTGCACGATGCTGCCGCTTCGCGCGACGATTCGAGCGAGCTCGTGATCGGCGCGCAACGCGTCGTGCAGCGTCTGCAGATACGTCTCCACCGAATCCAGTTCGAGCTGCTGGCGCGGCGAACCAGGGCGATGCTTCGCGCTCGCGGCGAGGCGACGCAGCTTCAACGCGCCACCGATCGTGCTCGTGCGGATCCGCTCGACGCGAAGCGGCTGCAGCAGCGGCGGGATCGCTGCGTCGACGCCCGAGAATGCTTTAAAGCGCGGCGAGCGCGACGCTCCTCGCTCGAGCGCGTCCAACGGCACGTAGTCGACCAGCTCGTACGCGTCGTGGCGCGAGATGCCGTGCGCGGCACGCAGCTGCTTGAGCCGCTCGCCGCGACGCTTGCGATTCGCCACCCACGCGGCGTCCGGCCAGATCATCAGCGTCGCCAGCGATCGGATCGCGGCGGGAATCACCGAACGCGTCGCGCTCGTCTCGCCCGCATGCTCTCGCTCCGCAGCGGCCACTGCGGCGATCTCGTCGACGAAGCGAGTCGCCCATGCCGAGTCCTGGAACTCGCACAGCCGGAAGATCGCTTCCTGCATCGCGGGCACGTGCTGCGGCGCGACGATCTCGTCAGCACGCGCGACGAGCTGCTCGAACTCGCGACGCGAGGAATGGTCGACGAGCGCGCGACGGCGACGCGTGAATTGGTAGGCGGTCTTGACGCGGCGCACGCGGCCACCGGCTCGTCGACCCATGCGCGTGCCGCGACGAAACGCTTCGCCTTGCACGCGCGCGTCGATCCCGAGTGCGTCGATCGCCGCGACGAAATGCTCCTGGTCGAGGCCCGTCACCTCCGCGCCACACACCGCGCCGAGCAGCAATCCCGGCTGCGCGCTCGCGGGCAGGTGATACCAGCTGGCCACTTCGGGGCCATCGAAGGCGTAATAGGCAGCGGCGTGCTCGGCGGCCAGCGCATCGATCTCGCGCTCGTCCAGCACGTGCTGCGGCGCGATCGTTCGCTCGACGTCGGAGAAGCTGCGCCTGCACGAAGACACGACGACGGTGATCTCGGGGTCGACGTACCCGGCATCGATCGCGCGCACGAGCTCGAGGTGCTCGCCCGCCACGACCAAGTCGACGCTGCCCCATGGCACGGACGCGATCGCCGCTTCGGCATCGTCGTCAGCCGCGACCTCCACATACATGCCGTGGATGGAACCGTCCGCGATCGGCGCCGCCTGCGCGACCAGTCCCGCTTCGCGGCACGCGAGCAGCAGCCAATCCACCACGAGCATCGTTCGATCGTCCGGCAAGCCGCAGACGAGCGCGGACCAGGGACGCATCGCCACCGGAGCGCGACGAGTCAGCTCGGCGACAGGCCGCTCGATGCGCACCGCGATGGACGCGGATGCTGTGGTCGTGGGGTTCAGCGTTCCGGTCACAGGTCAGTCCCCGCGATCGATCGGACGAATTGACGACGAAGCTTCCAGCTCGCGGAGGCGGCGCGACCGTGGCTGGGTCGGCGAGCGAGATCCCACGTGGCTGGCGACAACTCGCGCACTTGGTCCAACGCCGCGAGCGCGTCCGGACGATCGAGCGCCAGCGCAACTGGGCCGTCGACGAGTTCGTCGTCCACGGTGACGAGCACCGTCGCGGCCGTCGGCACCGCGGCTGTGGCAAGCCGTTCGGTTCCGACGAGGTCGGGATCCATGCCGAACGTTTCGTGCCGAGGCGCCGCGACGCGCTGAACTTCGCCAACCACGATCACGTGCGACGCGACGCGGGGTTGGCGACACGCTTCGGCAATCGCGCGACCGATCGCGCGCGGGGATCCGCCGTCGACCATTTCGATACTCGCGCCCGCAGCGCCGGCCGCTTCCATCACGCCGCCTGCCGAGCCGACGACCACGATCACGCCTGCGCCCACGTTCGGCGCGACGGCGGCGAGGCCATGCTCGGCGAACGTCGCTGCGGGCGTCACCGTCAGCGCCACACCTGTGTCGGTTCGATACGTTGGGAAGTTTTGGTCGACGCGCGCCGGCACGCCGATCACGCCCTGCGCGAGCACGAGACCCGCTGCGACGGTCGGCGAAACGGATCGATGCAGCACGTCGTCGCGACGGGGCAATCGCGAGCGAACGTCCGGCGGCGTGATCGCGCACGTGGCGTCGCGGTCGTCGTCTTCAGTCGCGTGCGCACCGAGCCACGTCGCGATGACGCGATCGAGCTGCTCGCCACGAACGCGCGATGGATCGACGGACTCGATGCTCGAAACATGCACGTTCGCTGCTTCCAGGCGCTGGGCGACGGCTGCAACGCCGACTCCGAGCACGAGCACGTCCTCGGAGTCGCGCAGCACGGCAGCGGCAGGGTGATCGACGCCGACAGGTACCACGCCCGCCGCCCGCGAGCACACGATGGCCACGTCGTTCGCGTCGACGAGCACGTCGCCCTGACGCGCTGCGACGACAGCAAGCGCGCGTTCGACCGCGACGCGCATCGCGCCGGACACGAAGATCGCGCGGCGGGCCGTGGTCGCATCGGCGCCGAGCGTGACGTCGACCAGGCCGGCTTCGCACGCAGCGGCGGCCGTGTCGAGCGGCTGCGATTCCCGCGTGGCGGCGTCTGCGCTCGCCGCGTCGCGTGGATGGAGCGCCTCGCGAACACGTACCGTGCCGCGAATGCCGAGCAGGCGCTCGCGAATCACCACGAGCGACGGTCGGCCCGTCGCGACGCTTGCCGCGAGTGCCTGTTCGACGGCGCGCATCAAGCCGGGGGCCGTGGGTTCGGGATCGACCACGATCGCATCGGCGATCCGCAGCGCGTCCTCGTCGAAGGTGAAGCCGATCACCGCGCCGCTGCACGCGGTTCGCGCGAACTGCTCGAGCGCAGGACGCAAGCCGCGGCGGCCAGCGAAAACGACTGCGCCACGCGGCGGTTCGCCGGTCACGCCGCCCGCGGGCGCGGCGATGATCGGTTCGAGCGCGGACAGCGATCGCAGCCGCCGCAACACCACGCCTCGCGAGACGAGCACGCGATCACGCGCGTCGTCGATCGCCGCGTCGATCGGCGTGGGGCGATCCTGCCAGGAGCTAACCACGTACCCGACGCCGCATTCCAGCAGCGCGCGAACGACGATCACGCCGAGGTCGCCGGTGAGCAGCTCGCGGCGCGCACCCTCGTCGGGCGCCTGCTGCGGAGCGTGCTCCGTATGCTCCTCGATCGGGAGCAATCTGTCCTCCTGTCGCCACACCAGCCCGTCGTCGCCGCTCGCGATGGCACCGCACACTTGGTGCAGCGATCATGCTGCCCGTTGCGTTGGCCCTCGCGCGCACCGCGCCGATGACGGGATCTTCACCGGTGTATCGCGCTCGTGCGGCATTCGCGTTCCAGATGCGGCCACCACATGGCCCCCGTCCCCACCCACCCCCACGACGTTGTGTCGCGCCAGGCCACACTTCGTCGACGAGGACGGGCATGCGGATCGGAGCCGTCCCACGAAAAATGTGCAGGCGACCTGTTTGCAGAATCCCGATTCCGTCGTACGGTGGCTGCAGGGAACAGTGCGCGCCCTCGGGACCACGCCGGTTTGGACGACCGGCCTCGGGCAAGTTCGCACGGACATCACGGACGACAAGGACCTGAAGATGCTGAAGCGACGCCTGGCGGGGCTCGTAGTGGCGATGGTGGCGAGCATGGTGCTCGTCCTTCCGACTGCAGCGAACGCCGCGACCGAATATGGATCGACGAGCAAGTGGCCGTGGTCCGGCTACTGGTGGCCGATGCTCGAGAACGGCTACAACCTCTACACCAACAACGGGCCGCTGCAGAAGTACGACCAGTACGCCGGCACGACCGCGCAGGCGTGGGAGAAGTCGAACCACTACACCAAGGACAGCGCGAACTCGTGGTGGGGTCACTGCCACGCATGGGCGTCCGCGGCGATCCTGGCTCCCGAGCCGAAGGCCGTCACCAAGAACGGGATCAACTTCACGGTGAACGACGTGAAGGGCATCACGACGGCGCTGTACTACGAGCCGACGTTCACGTGGCTCAGCGGCGTGCGCGTGGACGATGCCAACGACACGTCCTCCGCGGCGTACAAGGACATCGCCCCGGCGTGGATGGACTACTTGCTGCGCTACTACGTGCGCTACTACAAGTACCCGTTCATCATGGACCTCAACGCCAACTCGGAAGTGTGGAACTTCCCGGTGTTCGCCTACAACCGCACGAGCACCACGCTCTCGGACGGCCGCGAGCAGGTCACCAACTACGTGTGGTACGCGTCGCCGGACTACAGCGTGACGGGCACGCGCTACAAGATGAAGACGTACACGTACACGCTCAAGGCGGGCACGCTCGGCACGTGGACCGGCAACAGCGTGAACGACCACCCGGACTTCGCGTGGGTGCCGACCGGCAAGCGCGTGGGATCTGGAACGAACCCGCAGGTCACCGAGAAGAACGTGGAAGCCATCACCGGCCTCGACGTCTGATCGACCTGATCGGCCGCGCTGCAAGGAATGGATGACGGCCTCGGGCCCCGGATCCGCGCTCAAGCGGATACGGGGCCCGTGCCGATACGCGACCCATGCGTACCAACGCCTCGAGAGTCATCGTCGGAATCGTGGTCTTCGCAGTCGCCTTGGGCGGCGGGTTGATGCTGCTGCACTCGTCTTCGTCGAACTCCAGCAAGGGGAAACGAGACGATGGTGGCCACACCGCCACGGCGCCGGCCACGAGCGAGATCTGGAAGGTCGGCGATTCGTGGATCATGAAGGTGCGGCAGGACTCCGGGGCGATCACGCCATCGGGCGATCGCAGCGTCGCGACAGTGCCGTTCCACTTCGAGGTCGTGTCCGCGCCAAGCAACGCCACCGGCGCATGGCACGTGCATGCCACGCAGGAGGGCGCGGAGGGACCATTCGCGAAGGGATGGAACCTCTGGTACGTCGAGAAGGACGACGCGATGGTGCTGAAGCGCGTGTCAGTGGGCGATGAGAAGCCGCTCGAAGCCGAACTCGCGGCGATCGTGCTCGGACCACAGTTCCCATACGAGGTGCGCTACGACGCGCCACCGAAGAATGGAACCGTCGACGCCGCCGATCTGCTGAAGCAGTCGCAGCTTCCTCCCTCGAGCGTGCCCACGGGCACAGCGCCCAGCGCGATGCCTCCCGCCGCGCCCAATTAGTAGTCGCAGGCACGCACGCCGCGACGCCGAACGCCAGACCCCGCACGCCAGACGCCAACCTTCGCTCGACCCCGTCATCCTCTGATGGTCCCTGCCTCGCACTTGGCACCCCGCGCCCAGACCCCACGCCGCGGGACTGGTGGGATTGACTGGCAAAAAATCCCACTGGGTCCCACCAGTTCTCCCAACACACTCGAAGTGGTGGGATTGAGTGGTACGAATTCCCACTGGGTCCCACCAGTCCCGCGGCGGGTGGGGGCTGGATGGGTCATTGACAACGCGTGGGGAGCAACGAGCGCGACGCCATGCGCGGGGACGATGCGCGGGCAAGCAGCGCAGGGAAATGGGGCGCGCTCTAGGATGGGAACGTCCTGCTAGTGCCGAACATCGGAGCGTCAACGTGAGCAGCATCCCGGATCGCAACTTGGCCATGGAACTCGTGCGCGTGACGGAAGCCGCCGCGCTCGCCGCGGCTCGCTGGGTGGGGCGCGGCGACAAGAAGGCCGCGGACGGCGCCGCGGTCGACGCGATGCGCAACATGCTCGGGCTGATCGAGATGGACGGCCTGGTCGTGATCGGAGAGGGCGAGAAGGACGACGCGCCGATGCTGTACAACGGCGAGCGCCTCGGCAACGGCGAACCACCGGAGGTGGACATCGCCGTCGATCCGCTCGAAGGCACCACGCTCTGCGCGAAGGGCATGCCGAACGCGATCGCCGTGATCGCGCTCGCCGAGCGCGGCGCGATGTTCGATCCCGGTCCGTGCTTCTACATGGAGAAGCTCGTCACCGACAACGAGGCCGCGATGGCGATCGACATCGAGCGGCCGATCGCCGACAACGTTCGCGCAGTCGCCGCGGCGAAGGGCAAGCCGATCAACGAGACCACCGTGATCATGCTCGATCGTCCGCGACACGACGCTGCCAAGAAGGCCGTGCGCGACACCGGCGCGCGCATTCGCATGATCAGCGACGGCGACGTGGCCGGCGCGATGGTCGCCGCGCGCGAAGGCACCGCGATCGACCTGCTCTACGGCGTCGGCGGCACCCCGGAAGGCGTGCTCGCGGCCGCTGCGATCCGCTGTCTCGGCGGCGAGATCCAAGCGCGCCTCGCGCCCCAGTCGCCCGAGGAGGACGCCGCGGTGCGCGAAGCGGGCATCGATCTCAAGCGCGTGCTGACGCGCCGTGATCTCGTGAGCGGACGCGACGTGTTCTTCGCCGCCACGGGCGTGACCGATGGCGACATGCTGCAAGGCGTGCGCTACGGACGCCGCGGCGCCACCACCGAGTCGATCGTCATGCGTTCGCGCTCGGGCACCGTGCGAATCGTCAACGGCGAGCACAATCGCGAGAAGCTCGAGAGCTACATCAAGAGCATCGGCATCGGACTCGCCGAAGGCGCGCCCGTGGGCACCGGCACCGGCGTGACGCTGTAGCTCCCGCTCTCGCCGCGCCCGGGTGCGGCCACCCCCGTGGCCACCGCCGCCCCATCATGCCGCTCGCCCGGCGCGATCGACGCTGAGTCGGGGAGAACTCGGAGACATGGATGTCAGCTCCACCTCTCCCGCCGGCATGACGCCGCACCTTTCACACCGCGCGCTGCTGCCCGGCCGTGTCCTCCTGCATGGCCGACCATTGGCGAACGCGGGCTGGCCGACTCACGCGTCGCCGCCATCGACCGTCATCGGTGGCGGCGGCGCAACGGCCGCAACGCCCACGTCCGACCCCGCCGAAATCGGCGGCACGCCCGACGGCCCCGATGTGGTGCTCGCGAGCGGCGTGCACGTTCGGCGCCTGCGCATCGGCGCGAACACCGTGGGCGCGCAGCAACTCCAGCAGGCGATTCAAGGAATCGCGGCGCTGCCGCTCGCCCATCAGCAGCTGCTCGCGCGACTGGGCATCCCGGTTGAGCTCGTGCCAGTGACGCAGCTCGAGCGCGTGACAGGCGCGACCGCGCCGGTCGTGGGAGCCACCCGCGTGATCGGCGCGGCCGGCAACGCCCACGCGGAGCGTCTGCGCATCGCCGCGTATCAAGCCGCGGTGGGAACGTCCGTGGTCGAAGCCACGCAGCACGAGATCGGGCACGTGGTTGCAGTCACCACGCAGCAGGACTTGTCCGAGGAGACCGCGATCCGCTACGCCGCCTCGTATTGATCGTCAGCGCGCGGCCCGCCAGGATCGCGCGCGCGCCTCGAGCGCATCCACAATGCGCGCGGGGACGGTTCTGCATCCGAGACGCGACCCATCCGTGCCGGTGGCATGGTCGTCGCTTCCGGCCGTTTGCACCAGCCCCAGCTCGGTCGCCAGCTCCGCGCAGCGACGCACCACTTCGCCGTCGTGCGACGGGTGGTCCACCTCCACGCCGTCCAACTCGAGGGCGGCCGCCTGCTGGATCACGTCCTCGCGCAGTCCCTTGCTCGAGCGCGCCCCAGGATGCGCAAGCACGGCAACGCCGCCCGCGGAATGGATCGCGTCGATTCCCTCGCCGAGCGCCAGCGCGCGCCGAGCGACGAACGCCCGGCCGTCCGGCCCGAACCAGTCGCTGCCGAATGCGGCATCGGGCTCGTCGACGATGCCGAGCTTCGTCATCGCCCGCGCGATATGCGGCCGACCCGGAGGCGCGCCGCCGCTTTCGGCGAGCACGTCGTCCATCGTGAGCGCCCCCGCGATCGCCGCAACTCGATCCACGATCGCGGACGCGCGCTCCACCCGCTCCACCCGCATGCGTTCGAACAACGCCAGCAACGCGGCGTCCTGCGGATCCACGAAGTAGCCGAGCACGTGGATCTCGCGCGACAGCTCGCTCGAGCACGACAGCTCCACCCCGGGAATGCAGCGAATCCCGAGCGCCTGCGCCATGCCCACGGCCTCGGCAACGCCGCCGACGGTGTCGTGGTCGGTGATCGCGATCCCCGCAAGTCCGCGCTCCGCCGCGAGCGCCACCACTTCGCGCGGCGGCAGGACGCCGTCCGACGCGGTCGAGTGGGTGTGCAGGTCGAAGCGATCGCGGGCCATGGGTGCAGTTTCGCACCTACCCGCGACCGCGCATCGTCACGCGTCCTTCTTGGGGGTCGTCGCCGTCTTGGCGATGTCCTTCACCTCGTCGGCAAAGTCGTCGATCGGCATCTCGCCGCTGAATCGCTTCGCGACGGTTCCGTCTCCGTTGACGAACACGAGGAACGGGAAGCCGGTCGTGCCGAGCGCTTCAGCACCGGTGCCGACCTCGTCGTCGATCATCGCGTCCCACGGCCACTTCATCGTCGCGACGAGCCATGTCGCCGGCGGGAAGTTCGGGTTGCCGTCGTCGGCGCTCGTGCTGACACCCGTGATCTTCACCCCGTCCGGCAGGTTGCCGTCCTTCGCCCACTCGACGATCTCCGGAATCTCCGTGTTGCAGTGCGGGCACCAGTGCGCCATCACGATGTACACCATCGCGTCGCCATCCTCGCCTGGCGTGATCGTGAGCGGCTTGCCCGTGGTGATGCTCGTGCCGCTGAGCGTGGGCACGGTCTTGCCCACCGCGGGATCGTCGGTGGTGTTGATCTGCGAGTCGGACGGCTCGACGAGCTTGGTGCCGTCCACCGTCACGTCCGCGTACACCGGGATGTCCTTCACCTTCGCTTCGCGCGCCTTGGTGTCGTCGTCGGGCGCCGTCACGATCAGGGCAACCAATCCACCGACCACGATCAACGCGATCACGATCCAGAACACCGGCAGCGACCTGCGCTCCTTCGGCGCTTCGATGCGCGGCAGCGTGCCGGAGGCGACCGCCTCGTCGCGCTCCTTGCGTTCACGCTTCGTTCGCGATGCCTTGCCCATTGCTGCGTCCTCCGATGGTGAGAATGACGACGATGAGCGCGAACGCGCTGAGCGCCATCAACGGGATGGTGATGTATCCGAACTGCTCGAACCACACGGTCGTGCAGGGAATCTCCTTGGAGCACGCGATCGTGTGCTGCTTGGGGAATCGCTCGAGCTGGTAGTGGTAGATCGAGATGCACGCGCCGATCAGCGCGAGCACGGTGGAGTAGACGCGGATGTTCCAGTCGCGGCGGATCGCGGCGATGCCGAGCAGCACGACCTGCGGATACATGCAGATGCGCTGGTACCAGCACAGCACGCACGGCGGGAAGTGCCGCGACTCGCTCATGTACAGCGAACCGAACATCGCCATCGCGGCCACGAGCCACGCGAGCTTCAGCGCGTCGCGGCCCAGCAACGAAGCGAGCGCGTCGATCGGCGCGCGCGTGCCGCCCAGCAGCTCCACCACGCGCAGCACGACGAACGCGAGGACGGCGACCTGCGCGACGATGGTGAGCGCGGACAAGAACTGGATCATGCTTCCGATGTCTCCCGTTCGCGCAGCAGATCGCGATACGCAAGCGCGGCGTCGTGCAGGCGATCGTTCCAGCGCAGCACTCGATCGTGCAGCAACAGTCCTTGCAGCTTGTCGGGGCGACTACCTGCCGCGACCTCGATCTCGGCGTCGTGGCCGAGGAACGGATGGCCGAGCGCTGCGGCGTGATCCAGCCGCGCATGCATCACGGCATCCGACAAGTCCATTTGGTATTCGACCGCGGCGGCCGGGATGCCGTCGACCGCGAGGCCGAGGCGCTGCGGGTCGCCGCCGAGCGTGCGAAGCACGCTGCGAGCCTGCCATGCGGTCGCGAACCCGGCGCGGTAGGGCAGGCGAATCGCGTCGCCGATCACGAAGATGTCCTTCGCCACGCGAAATTCCGTGTCCGGCTCGTACCAACCGCTGCTGCCGCGACCGGGGATGCCGGCGACAACGCGCGGTTCGAGCGCGCCGAAGGTGATCACGAGATCGCCGTCGAGCTCGTCGAAGCGCCCGGCGGGCACGCTCGTCGCGGCTCTCACGCGCGCGCGGCGCAACGCGGAATCGATCGCCGCCTCGCCGGCGGGCCCGAACCACTCGAACGCCGCGCTGTCGCTTGTTGCCAGCAGCGTCTCGACCCGGTTGTCGAGTCCGCGCGAGCGGATCCACGCCCCGACAAGGATCGACGTTTCCACGGCTGGCGCGGTCCACGAATCGTCGCTCGACGCGCGGATCGTGATCGTGCGCCGCTCGCCATTCGCCGCCGAGGCCACGACCGACGCGAGCTCTTCGCGCACGCGCATCGCGTCGTCGAGCGTTCGCAGGCTGTGGTGCTCGCCTTCGCGTGGCCGAGCGCCCGGCGCGGCCACGAGCACGTCGAACGCGATTTCCTCGCCCGTCGTCGTATGCAGCACGCGCGCGTCCACGTCGACGCGCTCGACTTCCGCCACGACGCTGCGCACGCCGTGCGGAAGCAGCTCGGTCAGCGGAACGTCGATGCGCTGCGCCGACACGCCGAAGGAAACGTAGACGAGGTCGGGCAGCAGGCGAATGCTGTCCCACCGACCAACGAGCGTCACCTCGTCTTCGGGCAGGCCGATCGCCAACGTCAACGCCGCTTCGGCGCCGCCGATGCCGCCGCCGATCACGACGATGCGTCGACCGGTGCGCTGCTGATCCTCGTCACTGGAAACCATGGGCAATCCTCCCTCCGGGGAACCCTTCCCACCTTCGCCAGTCGGCACTCCGGGTTCATCGGCGCTCCGGCGCACCGTATTGCGGGTTTGCCGCAAGCCGGGTCGGGCGGCGAATCTTCGTCAGCTGCTCGACGGAGCGACGAGCAGGCCATGCTCCAACGCCCATTGCACCAGCTCCGCTCGGCTGTTGAGGCGAAGCTTCGCCAGCGCGTGCGCACGATGCGTCTCCACCGTGCGAACGCTCAAGTGCACTTGGTTCGCGACTTCGGTGTTGGTGTGGCCGAGCGCCAGCAAGCGAACGATCTCGCGCTCGCGATCGGTCAGCGGATCGCTCGGCGGCGCGGAAGCGGCGCGCACCATCGCCGCGCCGAGCGGTGGATACAAATACCGCTCGCCGCGCGCGAGCTGCTCGAGCGCCGCGCCGAGTTCGTCTTCGGCTGCTTCCTTCACCAGGTAGCCGTCGACGCCCTCGGCGAAGCATTCCTCCACGCGCGTGGGATCGTCCTGCATGCTGAGCACCAGCACGCGCGTGCCACGACCCTTCGACTGCATGTCCGCCACGAGGCTCAGGCCGTCGCAGTCGGGCAGGCCCAAGTCGAGCACCACGATGTCGGGTCGCTTGATCTCCACGAGCTCCAAGCCGTCGCGCCCCGTGCCGGCGTCGCCGACCACGTCGAAGCGGTCGTCGGCATCGAGAAGCGCGCGCAAGCCCGCGCGCACGACGGCGTGGTCTTCGACCAACACGATTCGGATCTGCGTCGAGATGTCGTCCGGCATGCGAGTATCCTGCCAGACGCAGCCGCTCCGTCCCATGTCCGATTCCGATCCGCGCAGTTTCGCCTACCCACTCGCCCGTGTCGGGGTGAGTCTTGCCGCGTCGTCGAACCTCGCGGAGGTGCACGCGCAACTGGATCGCGCGGCGACGGCGCTCGCGCCGGACGGCGCCACGGTGCGCTTCGCGCTGCGCATGGCGGACGAAGCCACGCCGATCCCGGATCTGGAGCTCGTGGCAGAGGTGGCGGGCGAGGTCGCCGACGTCCAATGGCACGTGCGCGCGCACGCCGACGAAGCCACGGCGAGCAACGATCGCGCGCGGGAATTGTTGGAGACGCTGGCGCAGCAGGCGGCGATCGGCCTCGACCGGATCGCGATCCGCTCCGATCGCGCGCGGCACGAACGCCAACAATCCGACCTCGTTGACGCCGGTCTCGCATTGAGCAGCGAGCGCACGCTCGACGGCGTGCTGCAACAGATCGTGGAGCACGCGATGCAGCTCACCGGCGCGCGCTACGGAGCGCTGGGCGTGCTCGAAGACGGCGGCACGGAGCTCGCGAACTTCGTGACGGTTGGCATCAGCGACGAGCAGCGCGAGCTGATCGGCGAGCTGCCGCACGGCCGCGGGATCCTCGGTGTGCTGATCGACGACCCGCGCCCGTTGCGGCTCGCGCGACTGCAGGACGACCCGCGCTCGGTTGGCTTTCCGGATGGCCACCCCCCGATGAGCACATTCCTGGGCGTGCCGATCATCACGAAGGGCACGGTGGCCGGACGCATCTACCTCACCGAGAAGGCGGGTGGCGGCGCGTTCACCGACGACGACGAACGCGTGGCGCGCGCGCTGGCTGCGCAAGCGGCGATCGCGATCGACAACGCGTCCCTCAACGAGCGATTGCAGCAGACGGCGGCGGCGTTGGCGGACGCGAGCCGGCACAAGAGCGCGTTCTTGGCGAACATGAGCCACGAGCTTCGCAGCCCGCTCAACACGATCATCGGCTACACCCGACTGCTGCTCGAAGATCCGCGCGCGCTGGACGAGGAACAGCTCGAGGACCTCGCGATCGTGCGCGGATCGGGCGAGCACCTGCTCGCGCTGATCACCGACTTGCTGGACCTGCAGCGCATCGAAGCGGGTCGCGTTTCCTTGGTGCTGGGCGACGAGCGCTTGGAGCCGCTGCTCGAGAACGTCACGGCGAGCGTGCAGCCGTCTGTTCCCGACGGCGTGCGCGTGGAGCTCGACACCTCGGCGCTCGGAAGCGGCGAGCTGCACTGCGATGCCACGCGCATCCGGCAGGTGCTCCTGAACGTGGTGGGCAACGCGCTGAAGTTCACGACCAGCGGCTTCGTGCGCGTCACCGCGAGCGATCTGCCGTTCGCGCAGGCCGTGCGGATCGAAGTTCGCGATTCGGGCCCGGGCATCCCGAAGGCCGATCAGGCGCGGATCTTCGAGAGCTTCTACCAGTCCACGGGCGCGCTCGATCGCACCCCTGGACCACGCGAGGGCGCGGGTCTGGGCTTGGCGATCACCAAGCTGCTCGTGGAGCTGCACGGTGGCTCGGTGGCGCTCGAGTCGGTGGAGGGCGAGGGAACGACGGTGACGATCGAGCTGCCGCGAAGCGGTCCGGACACGACGGAGGGCGTGGGATGACGAAAGCACGAGTTGTGTTGGTGGACGACGACAACGCGGCACGACGCATGATGCGGCGGGTGCTGGAGCGGCGCGGTTACGAGCTGCAGGAAGCAGCGGACGGCGCGTCGGGCCTGGCGACCGTGCGCGAGCAGCTCCCGGATGTGGTGCTGCTGGATCTGCGCATGCCCGGCGAGCTGTCGGGATTCGATGTTGCGCGTGAGCTGCGCGCCGACGAGGCGACGCGTGCGATTCCGATCGTCGTGGTGAGCGCGAGCACGCACATGGACGCCCGCGAGCTGGTGGCCGAGGTGGGGTGCGACGACTTCGTGGAGAAGCCCGTCGACTTCGACCTGCTCGACGCGGCGCTCGAGCGCGTGCTCGGCGAGTGACGAAGATCGATCCGCTGGTGGCACGACTGCGCGCGGCGGGCTGCGTGTTCGCAGAGGACGAGGCCGCGCTGCTTCGCAACGCGTCGGGTGGTGACGAGGCAGCGCTCGAAGCGCATGCGCGACGGCGCGAGCGCGGCGAGCCGATCGAGCACGTGGTTGGCTGGGTCGAGCTGCTCGGGCGTCGGTACGCGGTGGCCCCGGGCGTGTTCGTGCCTCGCATGCGCAGTGAACTCCTGGTGCGCTGCGCTGTCGAACGGTTGCATGCGACGGCGAGGCGCGATCGCCTCGTTGTGGTGGATCTGTGCTGTGGATCGGGCGCGCTTGGCGCGGCGATCGTCGACGCGGCGCCGGATCTCGCGATCGAGTTGCATGCGAGCGACGTGGACTCGCGCGCGTGCGCGTGCGCGCGCGAGAACGTCGAGCCGCGTGGAGGCGTCGTGCACGAAGGCGACCTCGATGGCGCGTTGCCAGCGACCCTGCTCGGGCGCGTGGACGTGCTCGTTGCGAACGTGCCGTACGTGGCGAGCGCGGACATCGCGACGCTGCCGCCCGAGGCGCGCGAGCACGAGCCGCGCATCGCGCTCGACGGCGGCACGGACGGGCTCGACGTGCTGCGTCGGGTTGCGGAGCGCGCGCCGACGTGGCTCGCGCCTGGCGGCGCGGTGCTGTTCGAGGTAGCGGAGCATCAGCTGACAACGGCACGGGCAGCGCTCGCGAATGCGGGTCTCGTCCCCAGCGAGTTTCGCGACGAGGACCTCGAAGCGGTGGTGGTTCAGGGCAGTCGCACGCCTGATTGATCCACGGTCGCGCCGCATGCGCGGGCGAGGAGCGCAAGCCACGCGTCGTCGTCGCCGTGCACTGCATCTGCGACGAGGCGTTCGAGCCACGGACCGGGCCCAGTGATCGTCTCGCCGCCGATGGTGATTCGGGCGAGCGATTCATCGGTTGGATCGGCGCCCTCGCGACGGGCGCGAGCGGCGCCGAGGCGCAGCAACTCGTCCACGGGAATCGTCACGTCGTCGGGACGCTTGCCGAGCTCGATGCGAGCCGCGACGACCATGCGTTCCAAGCGCACGCGCAGATCGGCAACTGCCTGCGCCATCGACGCGGCGATCTCCGCATCGTCCACCAGCGACGTCGCCATGTGCAAGGTCGCGATGTCGTTGCGCAGCCCGTGCGCGGCGGCATCGAGCATCGGGGCGGCGAGTCGGTCGTCGTTCACTGCGTGAACTGTAGCGGCGGCGCATTCGTCGCGCCGCACGTCGCGTAGCTCGCCCAGCGCGACTGCGGATTCCTACGGATGGGCTGGCAGCCGATTCGGGCGACGATACGGAAAGCACCATGCGATGTTCGACCGGAGGCTCCGATGAGCGACTTCATGCGCGAGGCACTGCCAATCATGTTCATGTTCTGCTGCGTGTTGGCGCTCGGCCCACTCGTCGGCTTCGCGATGTGGATGGCGTTCGACGGCGATCGCCTGCGTGAAGACCACGCCGAGCTGCCGGTCGCGCAGACCACGGCCGACACCGCGAAGGCCCCGTCCGCCGACGGCACCGGCGCGATCGCCGCCGCGTGACCCGTCGGCACCATGTGCCGCCAACCAACCGCTCCGCACGAGTCCGCACGAGTTCTGGCGTGGGCGCGGGCCGAGGGCAAGGAGCGCGAGCGAAGCTGAACTCTACGTTCAGCGAGCGAGCAGCGACGCAGCCATCGGCCCGCGCCCACGTCAGAACAGGCGCATGAGTTCTTCGCCGTCGGGACACCGGCTGAGCACCTCGTCGAGCGCGACGAAGTCGTAGCCCCACTTTTCAAGCAGCACGCGCGCCTGCGGCGCGAGTTCCGGCGCCACCAGGATTCCCCGCGCGGGCGCGTGCGCCGGATTCTTCTCGACCTCGTCCATGTAGCGATTCAGTTGTTCGATCGCCGCGGCGACCGCGCGCACGCGCTTGACCTCGATCACGCACGTGCGTCCGTCCGCGTCGCGACACAACAGGTCGACGGGTCCAACATCGGTGAACTGCTCGCGCTTGAGTCCGACCATGCCCGGCTCGATCGCCTCGGGGGTCTCGAAGATCGTGGCTTGGATGTCCTTCTCGCGTCCTTCGCGCACGAGCTTGGCGGAGTCCTCGAGCTGCCACGCGGTGTCGGCGTGCACGTCTTCGACGTCGATGAGCAGCGACTCGCCGGTTTTGGTCTGGGCGACGCGGATCGATCGCCCCGACTCCTCGACGGCCGTGGGTCCCGGCATGTAGTTGATCGGCTTGGCGCCCTGCACAGCGTGCACGACCACTGAGCCGTCGTCTTTGAACAGCACGACCCGGTCGCCCGATTCGAGCGTGGTGACGAGCCGTCCCTCGTAGCGGATGCTGCAGCGGGTGACGAGGATTCGCATGGTTCGGGATCCTAGCGTCGCGCCCGGACGCCCGGCGGTAGCCAATTGCTACTAGCCCAGTAGCGAATCACGACTTGCGGATCCCGAGGACCTTTACCTCGTTGATCCGTGCTCGCGCCTTGTTCGGATCGTCGACGTCGATCGCCAGCTGCGTGATCCAGATCAGCACGAATCGCGCCGGCGTGCCATCCGAGTCCACCTCGATCTTGGTCCCGTCCTTGATCGGCGTGGCCTTCGACGCGGTGCGCCAGCCCTCCAACTCGGTCTGCGGCGTGTTCGCCAATCGCACGTCCGCGACCCACCCCGGCAGCGACGTGAACACTTGCACGTCGCGCACGTCCACGTCCTCGGCAAGCTGCAGCACCAGCCCCACGCCCGGCTTGGTGCCTTGACTGAAGCTGATCACCGAATACCCCTCGGTCTGCCACGCCGTTTCCGGATCGTCGTCGTGCGCGCCCGCAGTCTCTTCTTCGTGCTCGCTGCCGTCGCCGCCTGGTTTCGGATCGAAGCTCGTCACCACCGTGATCTCCACGGGAACCGCTTCGCCGGTGACGGAATGATCGCCCGACCTCACTTGGCTCGCGGATCGCTCGCCGGCGATCATCACGCCGAAGATCACCAGCGCGAGCAGCGGCAGCAGCACGACCGACCAGGCGAGGATTCGAGCGCGGGTCTCATGCGGCGTGCGTGGGCGTTTCGCCGGCCGCCGCCGTCGCTGCAGCGGACGCTTCGGCGCGGACGGCAACGCCGCTGTTCGCTGCGCGACATCCTCGTCATCGCCCACGTCTTCCATCGACCACGACTGCGTGGGCTGGTCCATGTCGCCGATGCGAGCATCGGCGCCTCCGCTCGCGCCGACGATGGCCTCGCGTGCCGCCGCAAGCTCCGCCGCGAGCTCGCGCATCGACAGATGCCGGTCCGCCGGATCCACGCTCAACGCACGCGCGATCGTTGCCGCAAAACGTGGCGTCAGATCGGGTCGCAGCATCAGCAGCGTCGTCGAATCCATGCCTGCGCGCGGCGCTTGCTCCGTGAGCGCCGCGAACGCGATCGCGCCGAGCGCGTACACGTCGTCGCTCGGCGCGGCGGGCGCGTCCGGATCCACCTCGCTCAGCTCCGGCGCGAGGAAGGGATCGCCCACGAGCTGCGCCACATAGCTGCCACCGCCGAAGTCCACGAGCTTCACGTCGCGATCCTCGGTGAGCAGCACGTTCGCCGGCCGGAGGTTCCCGTGCATCACGTCATGGCCGTGCGCGTACGTCAGCGCTCGCGCGATCTGCAGCGAGAACGTCGCCACCTCCGCGATGGGCAGCGGCGCGAATCGGTCGATGCGTTCCTGCAGGTTCTCGCCCCGCACGTGCTCGAGCACCACGAGCGGCATCCCGTCGTGCTCGCCGCGATCGATCACGATCGCGATGTGTTCGTGCGAGAGCCGGGCAACCCCGCGCGCGGCGACGAGTTGCTTCTCCACGGCGTGCACGTCGTCGCGATGACGCGGGTGGTACATCTTCACGGTGACGCGTCGATGCAACCGCTCGTCGTTCGCTCGAAACGACGACGACAGCTCGCCGCTGCCGATCAACCGCTCCACGATGAAGCGACCAGCGATTCGCTCGCCGATCAACCGTTCGGGATCGACGTGCCTTCCTGCAACCGAATCAGCCATCCTGCTCGAGCGTCTGCCCTTCGGGAACCGCGCTCTCCAGGCAGTTCGGGTCCGCCTTCGAGGACTCCGCGCCGCCCGGATCGGACTTCGGCAACGTGCCGAATCGGCTCATCGGCCAATACACGAGGAACGCCTTGCCGATGATGAAATCGCGCGGCACATAGCCGAACACGCGCCCGTCCGCCGAGTTGTCGCGATGGTCGCCGAGCATCAGGTACGTGCCCTTCGGCACGGTCTGCGGGCCCCAATTCGCGCGACTGTCGTCGGTGCTGTCGATCGGGTGCAGGTACGGCTCGTTCAGCTTCTTGCCATTCACGTACGCGTGGTGGGCTTTGACTTCCACCTCGTCGCCGGGAAGTCCGATGATCCGCTTGATGTAGTTGGTGTCGGCTTTCGTCACGGTGCGCGTGCCGTCGGCGTCCAGGCGCGCTGCGTCGGTCTCGTCGGCAACCTGCGACGGGTCCGGCAATCCCCCTTCGCCGATCCCGGCGGGCGGGTGGAAGACCACGACGTCCTTGCGATCCGGATCGGTGAAGCGATAGCTGAGGCGATCCACGAGCACGCGATCGCCGCACTTGAGCGTGTTCTCCATCGATCCCGAGGGGATCTTGAAAGGCTTCACGAGAAACTGCTGGACGAGGAACGCGAGCAGCAACGCCGCGCCGATCGTGAGCAGCACCTCGAGGAACGTGCCACGTCCCTCGTCCTCGGGATCGTCGTGCCAAGGTTCGGCGTCGTCGACGCGATCGATCGTGGAGTGCTTCGCCATCGAGGGGAGCTTATCCGGTTCCGACGACGAGTTCGCCGATTGCGACGTCGGCGATGCGCGTCAGAAGTCGAACGGCGTGATGAGATCCTGGTCGAGCGCCTCCACGAAGCGATCGATGTCCGCTTCCATGTTGGCGCGCGTGAGCTGCTCGAGATCGTCGATCAACCGATCGGTGCCGCGGTTGAGCACGTCGTCGAAGCGCTCCACGTCCTGATGGCGGTAGATGCCGCGCTCGCACCACTCGCAGTTCGGGCAGCGCAGCTCGATCTCCCAGCAGTCGTCCTCGGTCTCGCGCCAACTGACGGGGTAGACCATCGAGGAGTCGCACTCGGGGCAGCATTCGAGATCGACGACTCCGCAGTCGTCCTCGAGCGGCGAGACGACGTCGTCTTCGGCGTGGAAGTACACGATCTCGACGCTCTTGCCGCTCGGAAGGATGATCTTCTTGATGTGGAAGTCGCCCATGGTCCCCGGAAGTCGCTGGACAGTGCGTCCACGACTGCCGTGGACAGCCTGCGTATCGGCGGTGCTCGCGGGAGGCTTGAGCAGTTTGTCGTCGCACGTGCCGGTAGGCGCCTGCGAACCTGCCAGCGTGCGATACGGTGCATGCATCGGCAGCGTCGTCGAAGCATCGGCGCGAAGGGCGAACATGCACGAGGATTCCGCGAATTCACAGGTGTTCGGCGTCACGGGCGCAATCCGCTTCAGCGAGCTGGAGGGCGGCTCGTGGCAACTCGAGCTGGACGAATCGCACGAGGAGTTCGGCACGCTGGTCGTGGTGCAGTCATGGCCGGGCGGGGATTCGTCTCCCCCCTCGATCATCGGAGACGGTTCTCGCGTGCGCGCACGCGTGCGCGAGGCGGCCGCGCAATACGGCATCGCAATGGCGCCGGGTCCATACGTGGAGGTGGTGGAGATCGCTCCACTCGGATGAATGGGCCAGCAAGGCCAAGCATCGCACCGGACCGGCCGCCGCGACTGGTCGACACGCGCTTCCCCGCTGCGACCCGCTACGCTCTAGCGACAATTGTTCGAACGAAGGACCTCCCGTGATTCTCGCTGCAGCCGCTTCCCCGTCCATCCAATCGATGATCGGCAAGCCGCTCATCAAGATGGACCTGAGCAAGCTCGACCTCGGTCGCTATCACTATCGAGACGTCGAGGTGCGTCCCACGAAGGTGGTCGGCGACGTCGACGGGTACGCGTCGCTCTCCGACGCGCTCGCCGCCGCGAAGGAACTGCACCGCGCGCAATCCGCGACCAACTCGCAGACGGGGAGCCGCTACACGGACGCGCTTGCGGTGGTGCAACCGCGCAACGAGAGCGCCTTCTCGATCCTGAACCTGGACTCGTCGCTGCTGTTCACGCTCGCGGGCACGTTCTTCTCGATTCCCGAGTACCTGTCGCACTCCGATGCCGTCGTCGCCGTGATGAATGGCGACGGGAGCATGCTGCAGAACGCGGGTCGCGCGCACTGGTGGAATTGATCTAGCGCGTCGCGTCGATCGCCGTGCGCAGGATCGCGATCGACTCGTGGAGTTGCGCGTCGGTGATCACGAGCGGCACGAGCACGCGGATGCAGTTGCCGCCCACGCCCGCCTTGTGCATGAGCAGACCGTGCTGCTGCGCGTGCGCCTGAATCGCGTCGACGCGCGCGGGATCCGGATCGGTCGTGCCCGGCTTCACGAACTCGAGCGCGCGCATCGGGCCAAGCCCGCGCGAATCGCCGATGCCCGTGTCC
This sequence comes from Thermoleophilia bacterium, assembly GCA_039811765.1. Taxonomy (GTDB): domain Bacteria; phylum Actinomycetota; class Thermoleophilia; order Gaiellales; family SKUG01; genus JAGQUL01. The sequence continues at coordinate 29,678 of JBDHZF010000004.1, forward strand.
TCGGCGGCAAGCTCGTCGAACGCGGCGCCGAGGCGCTCGCCCATCGCGCGGCCGTGGTCGAGCACGCCACCCTCGAACGCGTCGAGCACCGCATGGGCGGCTTGGCATGCCACGGGGTTGCCAGGGTACGTGCCGCCGATGCCGCTGTCGGGCACAGAATCCATGATCGCCGCCTTGCCCACGATCGCGCCGAGCGGAATGCCCGCGGCGATAGACTTGGCGCTGAGCAGCAGATCAGCCTTCACGGCGAGCTGCTCGCTCGCCCACATCGTGCCCGTGCGACCCATTCCGCTCTGCACCTCGTCCACCACGAACACGATCCCGTGCTCGTCGCAGAACGCGCGCAGCCCCGCGAGGAACGCCTTCGGGGGCACGATGAATCCACCCTCGCCCTGGATCGGTTCCACGATCAGCGCGGCGATCGACTCAGCGGCGAAGTGCGTCTTCGTCATCTTCTTGAGCTGGCCGAGCGCGTAGTCGGTCGCGGCCTGCTCGTCGCCCTCGAAATCGAAGGGGTTCGCGTACGGCGCGCGGTACACCTCCGGCGCGAACGGGCCGAAGCCCGCGCGGTAGGGATGCACCTTGCTCGTGAGCGTCATCGCCATCAGCGAGCGGCCATGGAACGCGCCCGAGAAGCAGATCACGCCTTGGCGACCGGTGGCCACGCGCGCGATCTTCACGGCGTTCTCCACCGTCTCCGCGCCCGTGTTGAACAGCGCGCTCTTCGCCGGACCGTCGATCACCGGCGCGGCCGACGCGTTGAGGCGCTCGCACAGACGCACGTACGGCTCGTACGGCACGATCGTGTAGTCGGTATGCGTGAACTTGCGCGCCTGCTCGACGATCGCCTCGGTCACTGCGTCGTGCGTGTGGCCGACGTTCATCACGCCCACGCCGCCGATCCAGTCGATGAACGTGTTGCCGTCCACGTCGGTCACCGTCGCGCCATGCGCATGGTCCACGTAGATGGGATGCACCAGCGAGAGCGCGTCGGCGAGCGCGGCCTTCGAACGCTCGGCAAGCGCCCGCGACTTCGGCCCCGGGACCTCCGTGACGATGTTGACGGCTGCGTGCTGCGCGGTCGCCTGCTCCATTGCGCTTCCTCCGACGGTGGCTCGACGTCCCGATGCTAGCAGGGGCGGCGAGTATGCTTTGCCTGCGAGCAAGCCCATCGCGACCGACGAGGTGCACCATGGTCCTGAGCGATCGATCCATCCGCGAAGCCGTCGCCGAAGGGCGCGTCGCGATCACGCCGTTCGACGACGCGCTCGTGCAGCCGTCGAGCATCGACCTGCGCGTGGGCCCGCACTTTCGCGTGTTCCGCAACAATCGCCGCCCGTTCATCGACGTGCGCGAGCCCGCGGAGGGCTTGACGGAGCTGATCACCGCCACCGAAGACAACCCGTTCATCCTGCACCCGGGCGAATTCGTGCTTGGCGCGACCGCCGAGCAGGTGCGCATCGGCGACGACCTCGTCGCGCGTCTGGAAGGCAAGAGCTCGCTCGGGCGACTCGGGCTGCTGATCCACTCCACCGCGGGGTTCATCGACCCGGGCTTCGAGGGCACGATCACGCTCGAGCTGAGCAACGTCGCCACCCTGCCGATCACGATCTACCCCGGCATGAAGATCGGCCAGATCAGCTTCCTGCAGATGACCACCCCCGCCGACAACCCGTACGGCTCGGGTTCGCTCGCGGGCACCAGCAAGTACAAGGGCCAAGTCGAGCCCACCGAGTCGAAGTACCACCTGAACTTCGCCTGACGCTGCAACGAATCCCGCCTCGTTCCCGATGCCCTGATTTACGGCGATGCGTTCTGGACGACGCATCGCACAGTGGGACGACAAGGGACGCAACGATGAACATCAATCCTGCCCTGCGAACGGGCCTCCTGATCGCTGGCGGAGCCGTGGCCGTGGGTGGTCTGGCACTGCTGGCCGGCTGCACGCAGCAGAACCAGGACAAGACCAGCGAGGCCGTGGCCGGCGACTTCATCCGCCGCTACGACAAGAACAACGACGGCAAGCTGAACGCCGAGTTCGAGACGACGCGCTCGGTGCCGCAGAGCCAGTGCGTGTCGTGGGTGGACACCAACAACGACGGTGTCGGCGACTCGTGCGCATGGTTCGACAGCTACAACGACAACTACTCGATCGCCGCGCTCGCCAACCGCGCCGACAAGACGCTCGGCAACGGCGACGGCGTGGCCACGCAGGACGAGATCGCGAAGGTCGTGCGCGAGTTCGACACGGGCGATCCGGAAGGCAAGGGCAAGGCGACCGCCGGCGACAACATCATGCAGAAGCCGGAGATCAAGTCCTTCAACCGCAGCTACGAAGAGGCGTACACCGGCCGCACCGGCTGATCTCGCTCGCGCTGCGAAGCAGAAATGCCGAAGGCCCCCGACGCCGTCATGCGTCGGGGGCCTTCGTGCGTGATGCGAGGGAGGGGGGTACTGCGATGTTCGATCGCTGCCGCAGCGAGGACCGTCAGGCGCTGCGTGCGTGGCGGTGCGATGCCCGGGCGAGGACCAGTCGCCGTGGTCGGGCACACCACCGTGATCGAATGTCAGTACCCCCGGAACAGGCGCTTGAGCCAGCCGATGAAGCCAGTCTCCTGCTGCACGTACAGCACGCCCGTCTTCGGATCCACGAACGAGTTGCCCGTCGATCCCCAGCCGCCGAACAAGCTGCCGACACCACCCCAGGCGCTGCCGTACGCGCCATACCCGTTCGGGACGACGATGTTGTAGAACTTGTTCGAGTACTGGTTGGAGTTCGTCACCGTCTGGTTGACGTCTCCGTTGGGCGCCAGCGCCGTTTGGTTGGTCGCGTTGACCTGCGGGCTGGAGCCGCTGCCGCCGGTGAGCCCGGTCAGCGTGGGAACGGTCCCGACCGTTCCGGTGTTGCCCAGCGTGGTGGGCAACGTTGCGTCGTACGGGCTCGCGAGCGCCGTGGACGTGGGCAGTGCTTGCAGCGTCGGTGTCGTCGCTGCCTTGGTGACGCTAGCCATTCGGCCGTCTCCTCCTGTTGGCCCCGCTCGGTCTGAACGGGGTACCTCCACTCCGTGCTTGCCGGGCTGGTGGCCGAGCATGCAACCGTCTATCCGGAAGTGGACACCGCTGCGTTGCGAGCGAGCGGTGGACGAAGCGGCCAGCCACCGGTCAGGCCGGTGGCCGCGAGTGGCCGCAGGAGGAACGCCGCAGCGAATAATGCGTCTATGTGCAGGCATTTACTGCGGACGATGCGTGGCCGCCGATGGCCTCGTCACGTTGTTGCCTAGCGGTGAAAAGCGGCCACGGGCCGGGCCGAATCCACGTTGGAAGCGGCTGCCGATGCGTGTGCTCGTCGGACGGTCGGCTCGCATGCGCGGGCATGCCGCGGCGGACGCGACCCGGCCCCGGGGCCTTCTCACCAGGGGTGTTGCAAGTGGTTCGTGCGCGCGACCTAGCTCAGATGAGCGCGCCGAGCAGGCCCGAGATCAGACCACCGCCGCCGAAGCCAGTGGCGTAGGGCGAGTACATCGGCTGCTGCATGGTGGTGGCGACGTTGTTCACGTTGCTGTTCGTCACGGTCTGGTTTCCCGAGCCCGTCGACGTCTGGTTCGTGATGTTCGTCTGGCCACCGCCGGATGCGAGCAGCGGAAATGCGCTGGTGGTGCCGAGCGCGCCGAGGCCGCTGAGCCCGTTCAAGCCGCCCATGCTGCTGAGCGCGGCGAGGATGCCGAGCGTGCCGAGGCCGCCGTATGCGCCGAGCGCGCTGGTCTGGAGGTACGGGTTCTTCAGCCGCTCCTCGAGCCGGGCGCGTTCGACGCGCTCGTCGGCGAGGGCTCGCTCGTATCCGAGTTGCAAGGTGGCGACCTGCTTGGTGGATGCGAGCTTGCTGTTGTAGTACGTCTGGGCGCTGACTGCGCCGCCGTATCCGTTCACGCCGTATGCGCCGGCGGACATGCCTGCAGGGTACACGCGGATGCGGATTGCCATGGGGGGTACCTCCTGGTGTGCGCTGCCCCTTGGGGAGTGGTTCGGGTCAGCGTATGTGCGAGGGCGGACCGCGTCGTGCGTCTGGTTCCCGTTGCGTCCGTTGCGACCGGGTGGTGGTCGCGCTGGCCGTCATCGCCGCGGGGACGTTCGACGTGTCTCACCCCTCCATCGGGGCGTGGGCACAGCGACGGCGCAGGATCCAGGGGCGCTTGGCTCGCTGCGGCCGCGCGCGGGCCGAGTGCGGCCGCGCGCCGAATGTCAGTCGCTCGCGCGGCGATCGCCTCGACGCCGCTCCATCTCGCCGCTCAGCACGAGGCGGCGCAGCGCAACCTGCGCGAGCTCGGTGCCGGTGACGTTCTCCTCGTCGACCACGTCGTCGGCGCCGGCGTCGCGCAGCTCGTCGACGAACCGGTTGTATCGACCCCGCGCGACGATCGGCACGTCGGGCGCGAGCTGGCGGGCTTGCGCGATGATCGTTCGGATCGCCACAGGATCTGGAATCGTCACCACGAGGATGCGCGCGGTCTGCACGCTGGCGCGCAGCAGGATTTCCGGGCGCGACGCGTCGCCGAACACCACGCGCGCGCCGTGCGGCAGCTCGCTCGACTCGCTGGCTTCGTGCGCGCGCGCGTTCAGTTCCACCACGGTCACATGCACCTGCGCGCCCGCGAGCGCGGCGGCGACAGCGCGTCCCGCGGGCCCCACGCCGATCACGATCGCATGGCCCGAGATCGCGTGCTCGACGGTCGCGTCGTCGACGTCGATCTCCTCGCCGGCGGCAAGCGACCTGCGCTGGATCAGGCGACTCGTTCCGGCGATCACGCCGGGCGTGAACAACAACGTCAACACCGAGGCGCTGACCAGCAGGCGAAACGAATCCTCGTCGACAATGCCTACTGTTCGGCCGAGCGTGAGCACCGCGAACGAGAACTCGCCGAGCTGTGCGAGCGCGGCGGCGGTCATGATCGCCGCCACGCGCGGCACGCGAGCGATGCTCGTGGCGACGAACGTGATCAACCCCTTGCCGAGCACGAGCAGCAGCACGACGCCGACCACGAGCGGCACGTGCTCCAGCATCCACTGCGCGTCGGCGAGCATGCCGACGTACGCGAAGAAGATCGCGAGCAGGCCCATGCGGATCGGGGCGATCTCGCTGCGCACCTGTGGCGCGTACTTGGCGTCCGCCATCACGATGCCGGCGATGAACCCGCCAAGCGCGGGCGACAGCGCCAGCGCCCAGCACACGCCGATCGCGCCCAGCGACACCACGAGCGACGAAAGCGCGAGCAGCTCGCGCGCGCCCGCGAGCCCGCGCGCGAGGAACATCCTGCGCAGCACGACGCGTTCGACCAACACGACGCCCGCCACGAGCGCGACGAGTTTGAGCAGCGCCTCGCCGAACTCGAACAGGAAGCCGTGCGCGGACGCCGCCGCCGCGTTCGCGCCCGGCAGCAGCGGCAGCACGAGCAGCACGAGCACGACGATCACGTCTTGCGCGATCAACACGCCGGTGGTCACCAACCCATGCACGCTGTCGGCTTCGGATCGGTCGGCCAGCACGCGAATCACCACGGCGGTGGACGACAAACTCACCGCCACGCCGATCACCAGCGCCAGCGACGGATCAGCGCCCGCCGCCACGGCGATCGCTCCGGCCGCGAGCGTGGTGAGCGCCACCTGCAGCGATCCGGCGATCAGCGCGGTCGAGCCATACCGGCGCACCTTTGCGAGCGGCAAGTCGAGTCCGACCGTGAACAGCAGCAACGCGACGCCGACCTCGCCCATGAACGAGAAGGTGGTGATGTCGTCCACCAGTCCTAGCGACGAAGGACCGCCAACGAGCACGCCCGCGAGGATGTAGCCCACGATCACGTTCTGGCCGAGCCGCTCGGCGACCAACCCGAACACCACGCACAAGCCCAGCACGATCACGAAGTCGACGAGCACCTCGACCGAGCCGTGCGGAATGGTGGATGCGGCGACCAGCGCCTGGAGCGTCACGTGCCGCCGCCCCAGCTGATCTCGTCGACGCCTTCCCACCCGGCGGGCGCTTCGGTGCCGGCGTGCTCGTGCATGCCCATCTTCACCACGACGAGTCCGAGCAGCGCGCACTTGAGGCGCACGGGGGTGAGTTCGATGCCGAGCAGCTCGACGATGTCCTCGCGATTCATTTTCGCGACGTCGGCGAGCGGCTTGCCGATGATCTCGTCGCTGAGGATCGACATCGACGCTTGGCTGATGGCGCATCCCTGCCCGGTGAAACGCACGTCCGTGACGCGATCGTCCTCGTCCACCGCGACTTGCACGTGCAACTCGTCGCCGCACAGCGGGTTCTGACCCTCGGCCTCGAACGTGGGATGCTCGAGCGTGCCGTAATTCTGCGGATTGCGGTAGTGCTCGAGAATGTATTCCCGGTAGAGGTCGTCGCTCATTTCTGCAGCTTATCGCGAACCTCGTCGTTCGGGCGCTAACGATCGCGCGACCGCATAGCATCACGTCATGCGTTACTTCCGAGCACTCGCCGCAGCCCTGACCATCGCCGTTGCCGCGCTCGCCGCACCGGCCACGAGCAGCGCCAAGGTGTTCCACCTGAACGCCGAGCAGATCGCGCAGCTGATCGACAAGGCCGAGGAAGGCAACCGCATCCAGATCAACCGCACGGCGCTGCACGCGCTCGTGCCGGAACCCGGCAAGGCGAACGTGCTGTCGTCGGGACGCGTGACCGCCGTGATTCGGAACAACCCCGCCAAGGGCGTGAGCCTCACCGTGTTTCTCGCCCCGAAGGACCCCGCGTTCGTCCCGCCGCTCGAGCGTGACGCAAGCGAACTTCGTGAAGATGGCGAAACGATCCATCGCCACGTGGACCGGCGCACGCAACGAATGCGGCAAGCGCGACACGATCTCCTTGGTGGCGAGCTACAAGGGCACGACGCGATCTCGACCTGACATCACCGTGCTCAAGAACGGCACGTGGGGGTGCGGAAAGATGGACGGCGTCAGCGAGGTCGGCTGGGTGTGCGCGCGCCGAAGAGCACGCAGTCGGGCCTGACCTGCTCGACGTGGGCGATGACCGACTCCAACAAGGACGGCTCCCTCGACCTCGTCGAGTCCGACATCGCGCTCAACACGAAGTATCCGTGGCGGGTCTCGCCATCGCGCTGCTCGGGCAAGGGCAACTATGTGACCGAAGTGCTCACGCACGAGTTCGGCCATGCGATCGGCATCGGGCACGCGCCCAAGGACGCCGAGGTGATGTACGCCTACCAGAACTTCTGCGGACGCTACGGCTTCAGCCTGTCGATGGCCGACTACGCGGCCGCGGCGAAGCTGTACTGATCAGACGCGACTGCTGTCGCGACGCCAGGCGAGTCGTGCCAAGCGTGCGAGCACGATCGTCCAGATCGCCATCGTCGCCCAACCGCGAACGCCCCATGCAGACCCACCCACGAGCAGGTGGCTCGCCTGCACGAGCCAGTAGGACGGGAGCGCCACGCCGAGCGAGTGCAGGAAGCCATGATCGGGCAGCGGAAACCACACGCCGCTCACGATCGGAAGCAGGCCGAGCACGCCGCCGATCGCCGGGCCCACCGTGTCGGGCGTGAGCACGTGCCCAAGCGCCACTGCGAGCAGCGCGAACGGCACCATGCCGACGCACATCAACCCGATCGCTTCGAGGTAGTCAAGCGCGCCGAATCGACCGCCGAGCGCGAGCGCGGAGGCGGTGAGCCCGGCGATCGTCAGCAACGCCATCACGTAGCAGACGAAGATCTTGCCGCTCAGGTACGCGGTCGGACGCAGCGGAGTCACGCGCAGCTGCCTGGTCCACCCGCGTTGGCGCTCCGACGCGATGCGCCCTGCGCCGTTCATCATCGCGCCCATGGCGCCCCACGCAGCCATCGACACCATGTAGTACACGACCGCTGGAATTCCGGACTCGCCGAAGTCGTGCTCGTTGCGGTTGGGACCCGCCATGAACCAGTACAGCGCGAGCGGGAACGCGAAGCTGAAGGTGACGAAGCGCGGATTGCGCAGCGTTCGCTGCAGTTCGAAGCGCAGGTATGCCGTGCGGCCGCTCATCGATCGGCCTCCTCGGCTTCGGCGTTGTCGCTGCCCGAGGTGAGCTGCACGAACGCGTCGTCGAGCGCCGCGGCGTGGATCTCGATGTCGCGAGCGCCGGGATGCGCGGCGAGCAGCGCCCGGATCGCCGCGTCCGAATCCGAGCAGCGCATCGTGGCGACATCGCCCACCATCTGCACCTCGGTTACTCCCGACAGCGCCCGCAGCTTCGACTCGTCCGCATCAGGAACGGTTGCGCGCAGCGTGCGTTGCGCCACCTGCGCCTTGATCTGCGCGGGCGTGCCGTCCGCCACGATCCGCCCGTGCGCGACGAGCACCACGCGATCGGCGAACTCGTCGGCCTCCTCGAGGTAGTGCGTGGCGAACAACACCGTGGTGCCGCGCTCGGTGAAGCGCTGCATCGAGCGCCAGAACACGCGGCGGCTTTCCACGTCCATCGCGGCGGTCGGCTCGTCGAGCACGAGCAGCTCGGGGCAGCCCACGAGCGCCACCGCGAAGCGCACGCGCTGGGCCTGGCCACCGCTGAGGCGATCGATGCGCCGGTCGGCGATGTCCTCGAGCTCGCACAGCGCGAGCGTCTCGTCCACGCCCAGCGGCGACGGATACAGCGATGCCACCATGGCCACGAGCTCGCGCACGCGCGCTCCGTCGATCAACTGGCCAACCTGCAGCATCGCGCCGACCCGACCGGACTCGACGGCGATCTGCGGCGCCTCGCCGAACACGCGCACGCTGCCGGAATCGGGGCGGGCGAGGCCGAGCAGCATGTCGATCGTGGTGGACTTGCCGGCGCCGTTGGGCCCGAGCAGCGCCACGGTGGAGCCGCGCTCGATGTCGAGGTCGATGCCGCGCACCGCGCGAACGCGCTGCCCGCCCGGCCCGGGAAACGACTTGACCACGCCGCGCAGCTGGAGGCCAGCGCTCATGCGAGCCCGAACACCTTCCGCACGTCGGCGAGCCCGTCGATCAAGCGGTCCACGTCGTCGCGCGTCGTGTAGGCGTACGTGCTCGCGCGCGCGGTGGCGTGCACGCCGAGGCGTTTCATGAGCGGCTGGGTGCAGTGGTGACCGGCACGCACGTTCACGTCGTGCTGGTCGAGCAGCGTCGCGATGTCGTGCGGATGCGTGCCGTCGATGGTGAAGCTCGCCACGCCGCCGCGCTCCACTCCGAGCGGCGGTCCGAGCACGCGAATGCCGGGCACGTCGAGCAGGCGCTCGTGCAGGTAGCCGGTGATCTCGTGTTCCCACGCGTGGATCGCGTCCAATCCGCCGATGTCCTGGAGGTAGTCGATCGCGGCGCCCATGGCGATCACTTCGGCGATCGCGGGCGTGCCGGCTTCGAACTTCCACGGCAGGTCGTTGAAGGTGGTCTGGTCATAGCGGACCAGGCGGATCATCTCGCCGCCAAACTGCCACGGCGGCATCTCGGCGAGCAGCTCCTCGCGCCCCCACAGCGCGCCGACGCCGCTGGGCGCCATCAGCTTGTGACCACTGAAGGCGAGGAAGTCGATGCCGAGCGACTGCACGTCCACCGCGCGGTGCGGCACCGACTGCGCGCCGTCCACGAGCACGAGCGCGTCATGGGATTTCGCCCACGGGACGATCACGTCGAGCGGCGCCACCGTGCCGAGCGAGTTGGACACGTGCGCCACTGCCACCATGCGCAGGCGACCACCGGCCGCGAGCGGTTCGAGGTCGCCGACCACGAGCACGCCGTCGTCGTCCACTTCGATGAAGCGCAGCTCCGCGCCTGTGGCCATGCACGCTTGCTGCCACGGCACGAGGTTGGAGTGATGCTCGAGCTGCGTGGTGACGACGATGTCCCCAGGGCCGAGGTTCGCGTGGCCCCACGAGTAGGCCACGAGGTTGATCGCCTCGGTCGTGCCGCGGGTGAACACGATCTCGCGCGCGCTGCGCGCGTTCAGCATTGCGCGAGCTTTCTCGCGCGACTGCTCGAAGCGCTCGGTGGCGAACGCCGCGTGGTGGTACACCCCTCGGTGCACGTTCGCGTACGCGTGCTCGTAGGTCTCGCGCAGCGAGTCGAGCACGGGTTGCGGCTTCATCGCGCTGGCGGCGCTGTCGAGGAACGCGAGTCGCTTGCCGGTGTTGGGGCCGGTCTGCAGGATCGGGAAGTCCGCGCTGACGCGTTCGGGATCGAGCGGCACGATTGGAGCTGGCGCGGTTTCGGTCATCGAGGGGATCCTACGCCCGCTCGACCCGCGCTGCGTCGAGGCGCACGGCTATCGTCAACGCATGCAGGCGCCGCCACCCGACCCGCTCGACTCGCATCTCGATCTGGACCATTCCGGAGTGGCGTCGCTGCGAGCCGCCGCCGACCTGCTGGCCGGCGGCGATGCGGCCGGCGCGGCGCAGGCGGCGCTCACGGCCCGCGCGCACGGCGTGCCTGCCGAGCTGGCGCCATACCTCGCCGTGGTGGATTCGGTCGCGGCGATTCTCGACGACGATGCCGCTCGCGCGCAGGTGGTGGCGGGCGACGCGTGGCGCTCGCATCCGGACGTGGCGGCGCTGCCCGCCGTGCTCGGCGCGGCGAGGCTCGCTGCCGGAGATGCCACGAGCGCGGCGCACTCGATGTACGCCGCGCTCGTGTCGGATGATCCGGATCGATCGCTCGCCGTGCACCGACGGCGGCTCACGATGCTGCTCGCGCCGCTTCGCCGCGACGCGTGAGCGACGCTGACTCGGCGAGGACTACTTGTCGTCCCCGCCCTTCGCGTCGGAATCGTCGTCCTTGGCGTCCTCGTCCTTCGTCGTGGACGCAGCCTTCGCGGCCGCCGTCTTCGCCTGCGCGGCAGCGGCCTTGAGCGACTTGATCGACTGCTTCACCTGGTCGATGCGCGGATCGTTCTTCGGCGCGGAAGCCAAGAAGCCGTTCCACGCGGTGATCGCGGTGCCGTACTCCTGCGCGTTGGACTCAGCGAGACCCCACGCGTAGTAGGCGTTCGCCTTCTCCGCGGCGGGCGCGCTCTTCGCGAGCTGCTCGAGCAGCGGCGACGCCTTGTCGTACTGGCTCGTGGAGAGATACGTCGACGCGAGCATCTGTTGCACGCCACGATCCTTCGCGTTGATCTTCACGCAGTCCTGAAGCACGTCGATCGCCTCGTCCAGGCTCTTGTCGCGATCCTTCGGCAGCTCCGCTGGCTTCTTCGGATCGGTGCTCGACGCGGGCGACGCCTTCGCGATCCACGCCAAGCCGAGGTTGCGGCACGCGTTGACGTCGTCCTTCGCCTTCTTGTACGCCTTCTCCGCGGCGTCCACTTGCTTCTGCTTGTCGTCGGCGTCCTTCTGCGCCGCCTTCTCAGCCTTCGTCTGCTTCTTGGACGACGAGGACGAGCTGTCGCTGTCGCCACATCCCGCGACGAGCAGCGCGGACGCCGCGAGCGCGGCGAGCAACAGGGCAAGGGTACGGATCTTCACGGGTTCCACTCCTGGAGACGATCGGTTCAGGGCGCGTCGAGCACCCGCATTCTGCGAGGGCCTACCCGGATTGTCCAAAGCCCTCACACGGGTTCACGCGTTATGCCCGGCGGCCACGAATTGGGCCTTCGCCGCGGCGAGCGCCCACCGGCGATTCGCCGCGACGACCACGACCGACGCGACGATCGACACGAAGGCGAGCGGTCCGGCGCTCGTCTCGAGCGCGCCGTCCATCGAGTCCGCGATCGCGAGCGACGCGAGCGCGCCGAACCATGACGCAAGCGTGATCGCGGCAGCCAGCATGTGATCGGACGCCGCGTTCCACCCAGCTCGGATCGCCGCCCATGGTCCGATGCCCATGCCAGCGCCCGCGCCGATCGCGGTCGCGAATCCCGCGCCCACGAGCACGCCCAAGCCGAGCACGCAGACCAATCCGGCGACGACCAGCGTCGTGGCGAGAAGCGACACGATCGCATGCACGGTGCGAATCTGGGGCGCGGAATCGAGCGAGCGAGCCGCGACGAACCCGGTCGTCCACGGACCGATCACCAGCACGGCGAGCAGGTAGCCCACGAGCAACGTCATCGAACCCGGCGCCAGCGAGATGGCCGCCGCGATCACCGCCGCCGTCACCACCGCTGGCACGAGCAGCGTGCGAATCGCCACGCCGCGTTCAGCCTTCCGCGTGCGACGCGACGCTGCGCTCGAGACGCTGCCACAGCGCGTCGCGCACCTGGTCGCGCACCTGCTCCACTTCGATGCGATCGAGCACGTCCACGTAGAAGCCGCGCACGATCTCGCGGATCGCGTCGTCGCGGGTGATGCCGCGCGCCTGCAGGTAGAACAGTTGCTCGGCGTCGACCTTGCTGGTGGTTGACGCATGCGTGCAGCGCACGTCGTTCGCCTCGATCTGCAGGCCTGGCACGCTGTCGGCGTGCGCGCCCGGATTGAGCACGAGGTTCTTGTTGTTCTGGAACGCGTCGGTGCCCTGCGCGCCGCGGGCCACGTCGATCATGCCGCGCCACACCGCGTGGGCCTTGTCGGCGAGCACGCCCTTGAAGAACAGGTCGCTCACCGCGTTGCCGGCCTTGTGCCACTGGTACGTGTCGTAGTCGATCTGCTGCGAACCGTCCACGAAGTACGCGCCCGTGAGCTTCACGTTCGCGCCGGGACCCACCAGGTGCGCCTCCATGCGGCTCTTGCCGATCGACGCGCCCAACCCGACCGCGCTCCACTGCACCTGCGCGTCGCGCTCCGCGCAGACGCGATGCGTCGCGAAGTGCTGCACGGGCACGGCGTAGTCCTGCACCGTCACATAGTGCAGGCGCGCGTTGGCGCCCGCCACGAGTTCGACGACGGCGTTGGAGAAGCCGCCAGCGTCGGCTTCCGTGGACAAGAACTCCTCCACGAACGTGGCCTCGGCGCCTTCTTCGAGCACGATCAGCGCGCGCCAGTTCACCGCGCCGCCGCCCGTCATCACCACGTCTGCGCGAAACGGCAGCTCCACCGTCACGTTGCGCGGCACGTACAGGAACGCGCCACCGGCGAGGTTGGCGGTGTTGAGGTCGACGAACTTGTCGTCGCAGGTGTCACCCGTCGGCACGACCGATCCGAAGTGCTCGGCCAGCAGCTCGGCGTGGTCGCGCGCAGCCGTGGCCAGCGAGCAGAACACCACGCCCTCCGGCAGCTCGCTCGTGCGAACGGAGTCCTCGACCGTCTCGTAGTTCACGTGCAGCAGCTCGCCCGCGACGTCGGTGGACGCGGTGAGGCTCGATGCCACACGCTCGCGCGCCGTGTCGAGGTCGGTGGCCGCGACGAACGACGGCACCTGCTCGAGCTCCACGCCGCGCAACTTGGTGAAGCGCCAGTACTCGTCTTTGCGCGTGGGCATCGGCGCGCGCTCGAACGCGGCAGCGCCGGCGTCTCGCACGTCGCTCAAGAACTTCGAGTCTGTGGCGGGGACAGCAGTCATCGTCGTCATCCGACCGAGCCTTCCATCTGCAGTTGGATCAGCTTGTTCATTTCGATCGCGTACTCGAGCGGAAGCTCCTTCGTGATCGGCTCCACGAAGCCGCTCACGATCATCGCGTTCGCCTGCTCTTCCGTGAGCCCACGGCTCTGCAGGTAGAACAATTGCTCTTCGTTCACGCGCGTCACGGTCGCCTCGTGCCCGATCTCCACGTCGTCCTCGTCGATGCGGATGTACGGGTACGTGTCCGTCTGGCTCTCCGGGTCGATGATGAGCGCGTCGCACACCACCTGGCTCTTCGCGTTCTTCGCGCCCGGCTTCACCGCCAGCAGGCCGCGGTAGCTGGAGCGGCCGCCGTCCTTGCTGATCGACTTGCTCGTGATCACGCTCGACGTGTCAGGCGCCAGATGCGTGATCTTCGCGCCAGCGTCCTGATGCTGACCATTGCCGGCGAACGCGATCGAGAGCACCTCGCCGTGGGCGCGCGGACCCATCAGCTTGATCGCCGGGTACTTCATCGTGGTCTTCGAACCGAGGTTGCCGTCGACCCACTCCATCGTCGCGTCCTCGTACGCCTCGGCGCGCTTGGTGACGAGGTTGTAGACGTTGCTCGACCAGTTCTGGATCGTCGTGTAGCGGCAGCGACCGCCCTTCTTGACGATGATCTCCACGACGGCCGAGTGCAGGCTGTCAGTCGTGTAGATCGGCGCGGTGCACCCCTCGACGTAGTGCACGTACGCGCCCTCGTCGACGATGATCAGCGTGCGCTCGAACTGGCCCATGTTCTCGGCGTTGATGCGGAAGTACGCTTGCAGCGGCATCTCCACGTGCACTCCAGGCGGCACGTAGATGAACGATCCGCCCGACCACACGGCGCTGTTCAGCGCGCTGAACTTGTTGTCGTTGTGCGGGATGACCGTGCCGAAGTGCTCCTTGACGATCTCCGGGTGCTCGCGCAGCGCACCGTCCATGTCCAGGAAGATCACGCCCTGCTGCTCGAGGTCCTCGCGCAGCTTGTGGTACACCACTTCGCTCTCGTACTGCGCGCCGACGCCCGCGAGGAACTTGCGCTCGGCCTCCGGGATGCCGAGGCGATCCCAGGTGTCCTTGATGTCGTCGGGCAGCTCGGTCCAGTCGCTGACCTGACCCTCGGTGGGCTTGATGTAGTAGTAGATGTCGTCGAAGTCGATGCCGCTGAGATCCGCTCCCCACTTGGGCATCGGGCGATCGAGGAAGTACTGGTACGCCTTGAGACGTTCGGCGAGCATCCACTCGGGCTCGTTCTTGTGCGCGCTGATGTCGCGGATGACCTGCTCGCTGAGGCCCTTCTCGCTCTTGAACGCATACGCGGCGGACGAGTCGTCGGTGTGCCAGCCGTACTTGTAGTCGCCCATGGCGACCGCGTCGGCTTCCGCCTCGGTCAGTTCGGTGAGTGCTGTCGCGTTGTCAGCCGTCATGCCGTCGCTCCCGCCAGAGCCGCCTCGCCGCCGTGGCGCGCGGGCAGCTCGATGCCGCGCTTGGCGAGCACCTTCTCGTAGCCGTCGGCCTCGAGCTCCTTGGCGAGCGACGCGTCGCCGTCCGCGACGATCTTGCCGTCCACGAGAATGTGCACGAACTCGGGCGTGATGTGGTTGAGCAGGCGCTGGTAGTGGGTGATCACCAGCGCGCCCATGCCGCGCTCGGTCACGAGCGTGTTGACGCCGTCGGCAACGATGCGCAGCGCGTCGATGTCGAGGCCGGAATCGGTCTCGTCGAGGATCGCGATCGACGGGTTGAGCATCGCCATCTGCAAGATCTCGACGCGCTTCTTCTCGCCGCCGGAGAAGCCGTCGTTGAGGTAGCGGCGGATCAGGTCGCGGTCGACCTTGAGCAGGTCCATCGCCGCTTCGAGTTGCTTGCGGAACTCGGGAATCTTGATCGGCTTCGGCGCGTCCGGATCGGTCGAGCGACCGTCGCCCGTGACGCCGCGATGCGCGTTGACCGCCATGCGCAGGAAGTTGGTGACGCTGACGCCCGGCACCGCCTGCGGGTACTGGAACGCGAGGAACAAGCCTAGGCGCGCTCGCTCGTCCACTTCCAGCTCGAGCAGGTCCTGCCCGTCGAACGCGACCTCGCCCTCGGTGATCGCGTACTTGGGGTGCCCCATGAGCGCGTACGAGAGCGTCGACTTGCCGGAGCCGTTGGGGCCCATCAGCGCGTGGATCTCACCTTCGCGCACGGTCAGGTCGATGCCGCGGAGGATCTCCTTGTCCTCTACGCTCACGTGAAGGTTCTTGATGACGAGGTCGGCCATTGCCGGTCAGCTCCTGGGGCGTTGGATTGCGTTGTGGGGAGGTCTGCGGGTTTCCCGCAATCGACCTGCGGGTTTCCCCGAGCGCGGTCGATTCGGGAACATTGTACTGGAATTCCCACGGCTGCGAGCCGATTCCGGCCCGCTACGGCCATGCGAATAAGGGCAGCCTGACACGACCCGGCGAATTGCGCGGCCACGCGTGCCGCGCAACCCGTCCGCATCCCCCGTCCACCCATCCGCAATTCGTCCCACCTGTTGGAGGAAATTGCGGATGGGTGGACGCGGCATGGGTGGACGGGTCCGCGCTCGCAGCGCGACGGACGCGACGGAATTGCCGTACGAGGTATGACAGGATCGGCGAATGCGACGACACTTCACACATCCCGCAACGGTCATCTCGCTCCTCGCGCTGCTGTTGGCAGCGGGCGGTCCGGTGTACGGCGCGGCTTCGCGATTGCTCGACGGCTCGCGAATAGCGCCGCGCACGATCGGAACCACGCAGCTCAAGGCAAACGCGGTGACGTCCGCACAAGTCAAGAACAACTCGCTCGCGCTGTCCGATCTCACGGCCGCGACGCGCAGCGCGATCGCGACCACCACGATCGCCGACGGCTCGGTGACGGCCGCCAAGATCGCCAGCGGCGCGGTCGTCGCGCCCGGCGCGACGCTTCCTAGCGGCATCACGCTGCGCGGCGTGCTGCACGTCCACTCGGCGTGCAATGCCGGCGGCTGTTCGATGGGCGCTGGCACGAGCGAGTCGTTCGGGGGGTACACGTTCCCGAATGCGCCCGCGGCGTACGTGCTCGAAGCCGGCGCCGCACCTACCACCCAGTGTCCCGGCAGCGCCACCAATCCGCAGGCTGCAAGCGGAAGCCTGTGCATCTACGTGCGCTCCACTCCGGCGGCCGGCTCGCAACTGCTCGTGTACGACGAGTCGAGCTCCGCCAACGCGATCAACTACAACGTGGATTCCAACGTGCGAACGCCGTCGGGTACAGGGGGCGCGAGTCCGTGGGGATTCGGCTTCGCATACTCGATGCCAAGCGGCGTGAGCAATGTTGCGCAGCTGCATGCCACCTGGGCCGCCACGTCCTGATCGTCAGCGCGGATTGGCGGGCGGCGCGCCGCGACGAGATTGCGCAACGGTGGCGTACTGGCCGAGTCCGACCTTCTTCCAGCCCTTGCGCATCGCCTTCACGAGGTCGCTGTCGCGACCGGCAACCGTCTCCGCGCCCTGCATCGTCGCGCGTACCCATGCACCCATCGCGCCGCCGGAACTCTTCTTCGTGGACCGCATCAGCTCGCTGCGGAAGCGTCGATCGAGCGCGGAATACCACGCGTCCACCACCGCGCTCGTTCCGCCCGTGCCGATCTCGTCGGCGGCGATCGTCGCGGCGCGCGAGAAGATTCCGGAGAGCGAGTGCTCTTCGATGCCGAAGTCCTTCTCCACCGCGTGCGTCCACTTCGGGATCGACGGATCGGTGAGATCGCGCAGCGGATCGCCGCCGCGGATCTCCTGCCCGTTCTTCCAATGCGTGCGCAGCATCCCCGTGGAGATCACGTCCGCCATCGACTCGGCGACAGCGCCGAACTCGCGACCGCCGAGCTTCGCCATCACCTTCGCCGGCATGCCCTGCAGTTCGGAATACATCATGCCGTGGACGAGTTCGTGGAACAGGATGGACGGCGAGTGCGCCGGGCTCTCCTTGAACCCGACCGACTTGTCCTTCGTGCCGATGCCCAGCTCGCCTTTGCCGCTCGGCGTCATCATGAAGTAGGCGTTGCCGCCCATCGCGGTTTGGTTGACGATCGCGGTGAGGTTTCCGCCGCGATCGTCCCACCCCGCGCGATTCCAGCGCTCGCGCAGCATCCCGTCGATGCGCCGCAGGTGCTCCGCCGCGGCGCGCGCGTCGTCGCGCGCCGTCGCCGACCCTTTGCTCAACGGGCGCGCGATCGGGGCGCCGAACTGGTTGGTCTTGGACCCGTCGCGCCACGTGATCTTCATCTTCGGCATCGCGCCCGCGCGGTGCTCGCGCGGCACGTTGTGATCGTCGCCACGCCCAGCCGTGTTGCCCACCATGTGCGCGAGGGAGATCCGGGTCACGTCCGGATCATCCCCTCGCCGAACGCAGCGCGGCCACGAACCCGAAGTCCGTGGCCGCGCGTGCCCATCGGTCTGGCCGAATCGTCAGCCTTCGCTCGACGAGGATTCGTCGTCCTCGCTCGAACTGCTCGTCGCCGGGCGATTGCCGAGCGTCACCGTCGCCGTGCGCTTCTTGCCGTCGCGCATGTACTCGATCTTCACCTTGTCGCCGGGCTGCTTGGCGTCCACCAGCGTTCCGAGCTGCGTCATGCTCGTCACGTCCTCGCCGTCGAAGCTGAGCACGATGTCGCCGCCTTGGACCACTCGCTCGCCCGTGTTCACGTCCTGCAACTGCTGGCCGCCTTGCAGACCCGCCTTGTCGGCCGGTCCGCCCGCGGTGACGTCGGCGATGTACACGCCGTGGTCTACATCCACGTCCAGCTGCTTGGCGATCTCGTCGGTGAGCTCGCCGCCTTGCACGCCCAGCCACGCGTACTCGATCGAGCCGTGCTTGATCAGCTGCTTGGCCACGTGCGAAACGGTGTTGCTCGGCACCGCGAACGCGATCCCGTCGAAGCCGCCGCCTTGCGTGCTGATCTGGCTGTTCACACCCACGACCTCGCCCGCCTCGTTGAGCAGCGGACCGCCGGAGTTGCCGGGGTTCACTGCCGCGTCGGTCTGGATCACGTTGCTGATCGAGAAGTCGTTGAGCGAGGGGATGTTGCGCTGCAGCGCGCTGACGATGCCTGACGTCAGCGTGCGATCGAGCCCGAACGGGTTGCCGATCGCGGACACCGGATCGCCCACGTTCAGCGCGGACGAATCGCCGAACTTCGCCACCGTGAGCTTCACGCCGTCGAGCGCGTCCGCCTTCGGATCGAACTTGAGCACCGCGATGTCGCTCGATTTGTCCTCGCCCACCACTTCGGCGGGCACGGTGACGTTGTCCTTGCCGAGCGACACGGTGATCGACTTCGCGTCCTCGATCACGTGCGCGTTGGTGACGATGTGGCCCTTCTCGTCGATGATGAAGCCGGAGCCCGTGCCCTCGCCTTCTTGTTGGCTCTCCTGACCGAAGAAGTCGGTGGTCGTCTTCACGATGCGCGAGTCGACGTGCGCCACGGCGGGCGCGGTCTCCGCGTACACCGCCTGCAGCGACTGCGCCGACCCATCGGAATCGGAGGACGACGAACTCGACGATCCGGTGTCGGCTTCGTCGAACGTGGCGCCGTTCGACGAGCTCGCGCTGGAGGACGAATCGTCGTTCAGCACGTTGTCGCTCACCCACCAGCCGCCAACGCCGCCAAGAAAGCCAAGCACGATCACGAGCAGGCCCATGCCGAGCGCCCGCGACGCGCCACGCTTGGGGGGTTTGGACGAACGGGTCTCCGCGAACGGATCGTCAGTGCGCGGCGGCAGGACGGACGGCTCGTCGCCGCCCGCCGGCTCGAATTCGCTGGACGAGACGATTGCCGGGGCGGTGGCCTGGGTCTCGTCGTCGGAGGAAGCGGACGTCTCGGTGGGGTCGGTCATGATGGGTTCCATGCTCGGAGTTGGCCGAATCATCGCGGCAGTTCACGCTTCGTACCGCATTCCCGAAGCTTTGCACAGGATCCGTGCCGACGCCGGGAGTGCCTCACGCGCGATCGCGACCATGCTACCGTCCGGCGCATGGGAATCAGCTGGCAGGAACTCATCATCGTGTTGCTCATCGTGCTCGTGCTGTTCGGGCCGAAGCGATTGCCTGAGATCGGCTCGTCGCTGGGCCGCGGCATTCGCGGGTTCAAGGACAGCATGAACGGCCGCGACCAGCTCGACGCCAGTGTGCACGCGGTCGAGCAGGCCGAGCATCGCGGCGCTCCCGTCGGCGCACCCATGGCGCAGCCCGTCCCGGTGGAGATCGTCGAGCCCACGCCCGAGCAGGACTCCGGCACGTCCTCGATGACGTCTTGAAGGCGATCGCGTGACGAGCGCGATCGCACCGAAGCAGGAACCGTCTCCTACGCGAGCGCGCGCGCGAGGACGTGTTCGCGATCGGCACGAGCAGGTCGCCCTCGTCGATCACCTCGGCGAGCTGCGCAGTCGTCTGCTGCAGTGCGCCGGCGCGCTCGTCGTCGCGTTCGGCGTTGCGTATTGGCAGCGCGATCGGCTCTTCGCGATCCTGGATCGCCCGCTCGGCGATCGCTGGCCGTTGCAGACGTTCGGCGTGACCGAGCCGTTCTTCACCACCGTCGCCGTCGCCGCCCAAGCCGCGCTGGTCGTGGTGCTTCCCGTGATCGCGTGGCACGCTTGGCGCTTCGTGCGTCCCGCGATCGCGCCCGACGCGCGCCGCACGATCCGAGCGCTGCTGATCGTGGCGCCGCTGCTGTTCGCGGGCGGCGTGGTGTTCGGCTACTTCGTGGTACTGAGCGCCGCGGTGCGCTTCCTGCTCGGCATCGCGCCCGGATCGATCACCGTCGTCGTGCGCGCAAGCGACTATTACCAGTTCGTCACCACCACGCTGCTGGCGATCGGCGCGATCTTCTGCTTTCCGCTGGCGCTGCTCGGCCTCGCGCGCGTGAGCGTGCTGGACGTTGCTCGCATGCGCGGCTCGCGCCGAATCGCGTACGCATTGATGGTGATCCTCGCGGCGCTGCTGCCGACCGCGGATCCCGTTTCGCTCGCGCTGGAGATCCTGCCGTTGATCGCGCTGTACGAGCTGTCGATCCTGGCCGTGGCCGTGCAGGAGCGACGCAGGGATCGCGCGGCGTGAGCGCTGGCGCGCACGAACCGCTGCTGTGGTGGGCGCCGCATGCGCTTCCGGTGAGCGCGCCACCCGCGCGCGACGTGCTCGTGACGATCGAGCGCGGACGCATCTCGGCGCTGCAAGCGCGTGTGAGTCGCGACCAGGCGCAGGCGCAGGGCGCCGTGCTGCACGACGGGTGCGTGATCGCGCCCGGGTTCGTGAACGCGCACGCGCACATCGAGTACGCGGCGTATGACGCGCTGGTGGACGGGCTCGACTTCGCGGGATGGATCGGCGACCACGTGCGACGCAAGCGACGACTCGCCCCCGAGCAGATGCGCGCGAGCGCAGTGTTGGGCGCGTGGCAGGCGGCGCACGCGGGGATCACGTGCGTGGGCGACGCGAGCTACTCGGGGGATGCGGCGCACGCGCTGCACGAAGTCGGATTGCGCGGACGCGTGTACTTGGAGGTGTTCGGCGGCGTGGACGACGCGTCCGCCGCCGCCGTGATCGACGAGGCGCAGCAGCGGCTTGCGCAGCTGCCGAGCAGCGATCTGCTCTCGCATGGTCTGAGCCCGCACGCGCCGTACACGGTGGGCGAGCCGCTGTACCGGGCCGTTGCCACGAGCGGGTTGCCATGGATGACGCATTTGCTGGAAAGCGTCGACGAGCTCGAGTTCGTTCGCGGCCGCGGCGCGCTGCTGGATTCATTGACGGCGGCCGGAATCGACGCCCCTCCGTGGGATCGCGCGCCGATCGAGGCGCTCGCCGACTTGCTCGGCCCGCACGTCGTCGCCGTGCATCTCGCGCAGGCGTCTCCCTCGCAGCTGGAGCTGCTCGCTGATGCGGGCGCGGCGCTCGCGCACTGCCCGCGCTCGAACGCGCGACTTGGCTGCGGGCGGCTCGATCTGGAAACGGCCGATCGCGCGGGAGCGTTGATCGGCTTGGGCACCGACTCGCCGGCCAGCGCCGGGCCGATCGATCCCTTCGCCGAGCTTCGCTGCGCGCTGGAGGTGCATCGCACCGCGGCGCGCGACGCGTCGTGGCCGTCGCTCGCGCGCCTGCTGCGGATGGCCACGCTCGACGCCGCGCTCGCGCTCGGTTACGCCGACCTGGGCAGCTTGGACATCGGCGCGCACGCGGACATCGTCGCCGTGCACGTGGGCGCGTGCGACGATCCGCTCGCCGCGTACGTGCTCGGCGCCGGCCCGAACGACGTCCACGAAGTGCTCGTGGCCGGCAGGCGCGTGGCGGGGCGTGATAGGAATTCGCTGGATCAGGCACGCGAACGCGCTCGGGACGCGCGAACGCTGCTCGCTCTGCCGGTGCCGCGAACCGCGACCGCCGCTGGCGCGAATGTCTGACGCAGGCATGCAGATCGCGCACGACGCGGAGAGGGACGCTCGAAGATGAACAACCAATCGCTGTTCGTGAAGATCGTGATCTGGCTGATGGTGTTCCTCATGAGCGTGGGCTTCGCCGCGCTCGTGATCTCGCCGTTCGCGGGCGGATCGCTGTTCGGCAGCTCCAGCGGTCGCGACGCCACCGAGAAGCTCGTCGAGGAAGCTCGCGCCGACGTGAAGGCGAACAAGTGCGCCGACGAGGACGCGAAGCTCACCGACGCGCAGCTGGCAAAGTGCAAGGACGCGCTCAAGCAGCTCGCGTCCGCGTACACGACGCTCGCGCGGCCCGAGGACGAGAACGCGACCGAGCTGCCGCGTGGATCGCAGCGCAACATCGATCGCGCGGCCGATGCGTACGAGCGGTTGTACGAGCTCGACAAGTCCGACGAGGACAGCGCGAAGGTGTGGGCGAGCTTCTTGAGCAACTACACCGACCGCAGCCAAGAAGCGCTCGACATGTGGACGCTGCTCGTGAAGCAGCACCCCAAGAACGAGGACTACCTGATCCGGCAGGCCGGCAGCTACCAAGCGATGAACAACACCGCCGAGGCGATCTCGACGCTGCAGCTGTTCGTCAAGCGTTTCCCCGATTCGGGGCAGGTCCAGACGATCAAGGACCAGATCAAGCAACTGCAGGACCAGCAGAAGCAGCAGGCCGCTGGCGGGGGCACGACCCCCTCGATCACCACCAGCTGAGGCGTCGCGCGCGGGGCGAGCCTCGACTCGCGCGCGAGCATCGTCTAGTCTGCACCGCAGTTTCCGGGATCCAGAGGAGCCGCAATGAACTTCGCCGTGAACACCGAGCTCGTCGACGACGGCATCGCAGTGATCGACCTCAAGGGCGAGGTCGATCTGTACACCGCGCCCGAGTTCAAGCAGCACCTGCTCGGGCAGATCGAAAGCGGCGTGCTGAAGATCGTCGTCGACTTCACCGACACCACCTTCATCGACTCGACCACGCTCGGCGTGCTCGTGGGCGGCGTGAAGCGCCTGCGCCCGGTCGGCGGGCAGCTGCTGCTGGTGTGCAGCGACCGCAACATCATCAAGATCTTCGAGATCACCGGTCTGCACCGCGTGTTCGAGATCCACGGCACGCGCGAGGAGGCCCTCGAGGCCGCGCGCGCCGCCGCGCCGGCGAACTGAGCCGCGTGCTCGTTCGCGTCGCGGCCGCGGTGACCCGGTCGCCGCGGCCGAACGAGGCCACACCCGGCGAATCGCCCGCTGCGAACGCGCCGACGAGGCGACAACACGGGTGATGGCAGTTTCGGATCGCACCCACTACGATGTGCTCGGCATTTCGCGCGACGCGGATGCTGCCAAGGTGCGGTCGGCGTGGAAGCTGCACGTGCAGGCGTGGCATCCCGATCGCTTCGCGGACGAGCTCAAGCCGGAAGCCGAGCGGCAAACCGCGTTGATCAACGAGGCGTATTCGACGCTGCGCGATTCGGGACGGCGAGCGGCGTACGATTGTCGGTTGGCAGCGGATGAGCTGGCTTCGAAGCCGGAACCCTCGACCGCACGGCGCTCGTCGTTCGCTTCGTCGCCGCAACCTGTGCGAGCGAGCGCGGCGCCGGTGGGATCGCCGATGCCGGTCGCGGCTCGGGAACCCGCGACGCTGGGCGAGCAGCTTTCCGCGATCGGCGGCGACGCGATGCGCGCGATGCGACGTCATCCGAAGCTGGTGGCGGCGATCGCGGCGGCATGGGTGCTCGTAGTCGGCGGGAGCCTCGTCGCGAGCGCGATGACCGGCCCGTCGCTGCCGTCGCCGGCGCGCTCGACGACGGCGCCCGCGGCGATGGTCGCCGATCAGGATCAGTCGCAGGACCTCGAGGACCTCGCCCAACAAGCGAAAGCCGAATCGGCCGCTGCCGACGAAGCGCTGCGTCGCATGCAGGAAGAGGACGCGCGCATCGCGGCGCGCGACGCGGCGGCCGCTCGTGCCGCGGCGCGCGCCGATGCCCGTGCCGCAGCAAAGGCTCGCAAGCAAGGCCGCTCCACGGCCGGTGGCGGTCGCGTGATTCGGGTCATGCCGACCAACGTTCGTTGAGGCCGTGTCAGCGGCCACGCGCGGCCATGTTCGTGCTCGGAAAGCTGGATGCGGCACGTTCGTGGCTAGCCTTTTGCCATGTTGATCACCCCGGTTCCGAACGCGTCGCCCGTCATCGTCCAATCCTTGGCGCCGCAGCCGCCGGACGTCAGTGCACTGCTGAACGTCATCAATCACGACATGCGCGACTACGTCGGCTACAACGCAGATCACCGAACCGCGGCGATCTCCGCTGCGCTCGAGGGCGCGCGCACCGCCAGCGACGCGA
>JBDHZF010000005.1:0-49907 GCA_039811765.1 Thermoleophilia bacterium
GTCCACCGTGAAGCTCCCCGCGGTGGCGCTGCCGCCGAGCGCCTGCACGCACACCCCGAAGCGCGACGTGGCGCCAGCCCACGTGCCCGCGGCGTAGTCGGCGAGCGAGGGCGCGGCATCGGTGACGCGCACCGTCCCGCCCTCGCCGGGCGCGAGCACCGTGCCGTTGTCGAACGCGATCGGGCTGAGCACGCCAGCCGTGGCGCTACCGAACGGACGCTTCCACGTCAGGCCGCCGTCGGTGCTGTAGGCGGCCCAGGCGTCGCTCCACCCGGAGTTGTCGGACTGGAACAGCCACACAGTCGCGTCGCTCACGGCCGCGACGCGCGAGTACTCCCACGTGGTGTCGCCGCCGGTGTCGGCGACGACCGACCACGTCACGCCGCCGTTCGCCGACTTGTACAGGCCCACGTAGCCGGAGGCGTAGACCACGTCGGCGGACGCGATGTCCACGTCCACGAAGTTCAGCGTGGTGCCGGACGCGGGCGTGGACCACGTGGCGCCGGAGTCCGTGCTGCGGCGGATCAGGCCGCCGACTCCCACCGCGATCGCCAGGCCGCTCGGATCGAGTTCGACGCGCATCAGCGACGCGCCGGCGCTCGCGACCGTGGTCCAGCTCGCGCCCCAGTCGGCGCTGCGCAGGATCGTGCCGCCGCCGCCGACCGCGAGCGCCACGCCGTCCGCGCGCACGTCGATGTCCCACAGGTCGGCGCTTGTGCCGGTCGAGGGCTGCTGCCAGCTCGCGCCGCCGTCGCGCGACACCGCGTAGCGCCCGAGGTCGCCGACCGCGAACAGCTGCACGTCGGAGCTCGACGTGCCGGAGGCGTGCAGCGCCACGCCGCGAATCGCCGTCATGCCCAACCCGGTGTCGAACGTCGACCAGCTGTTGCCGCCGTCCGTGGTGAAGTCGACGAGACCCCCGGCATCGGCGGTGAGGATCGTCGACGTGTCCACGGCCGCGGTGTCGCTCGCCCCGTCGCGACCGGCTTGGTGCCGTGTCCAGGTCGTGCCGCCGTTGCTGGTGACGAACGACGCGCCGAAGCGCCCGGCGACGAGGACGTGGGTGGCGTCGGTCGCGGCGATCTGGAAGAACGCTCCGGTGAGCGGCGTGCGAAAGCGCGTCCACGTGGCACCCGTGTCCGAGGTGACGTACGCGATGCCGTTGGCCCCCGCGACGACGGCGCTCGTGTCGCTGAGCGCCTCCACGACGCTCGCGTCGAAGGTTTCCGGCGGTGCGGCGAGCGCGGTCCACGCGGTACCGGTGTTGGCGGTGCGATAGGCGCGTCCGTCGGCGCGCACGGCCCACGCGACGGTCGCGCTGACGGGCGATTGCGACACGTCCGTGATCGTGTTGCCGCTGAGCGCGCTGCCGAGCAGCGTCCACGACGAGTTCGAGTTGTTGGAGCGCCCCACGCGCCCGTACCCGACCGAGTACGCCGTCGTCGACGACACCGCCTCGATGTGCTTCGTGCTGGCGGTGCTGATGGCCGCGGAGGCGCTCCAGCTGGTCCCGGAGTTGGCGGTGCGGTAGGCGAGGTCGCCGTTGCACTGCACCCACGCCGTGGATGCCGACACCGCGACGATGTCGATGATCTGCGTGCACCCGCTCATCGTGCCCGTGACGGTGGTCCACGTCGGCGATGCCACGTTCAGGTTGGTGGTGTACTGGGTGCCCGAGTTGCCGGTGCGCCACGCCGTGGTCGAATCCACGACCGAGACGGAATTGTAGTTGCCTGGCTCCGCGATCGTCGCGAACGTCGCGCCGTTGTCGGTGGAGCGCAGGTACGAATCGCCGGCCCACCGGCCCAACGAGACGAAACCGGTGCCCTTGGCGTCGTAGTCGTACTCCGCGTCGGTTCCCGTGGGGGTGTTCCACGTGGTTGGCATGCCCTGCATCGAGTTGCCGGTCCGGTCGGCCTGGTTGATGCGCAGCATCGAGCTGGAGTTGGTCGATGCCCACGTGAACCGACACACGTTCGCGCCCGTCGCGGTAGTCGCCGGACTGCCGGGAAGCTGCTGCCCGAACGAGCGCGCCGCCTTGGAGTGGCACTGGTTGCCGAGGGTCACCGCGGACGGCACCGTCGCGCCGACCACCGTGCTGGCGCTCGACGCGGCGCCGGCGGGTTGCTGCGCGATGACGATCGACGCGGCGACCAGCCCAATCGCCGAGGCGGCGATCAAGCGACGGAGATGACATGCCGCGTTACGCATTCGGCGCAACCGCCTCCACCACGACGCCGGCGGTATACGTGGCTGGCGCTTGCCCGCTGGGAGCGCGCATGCCCCAGACGAGATCCACGCTGCCGGTGCCGGCGCTCGCGAGTTGCGCGATCTTCACCGCCGCGATCGGCACTGCGTTCCACGGATCCGCATCGGACGCTTCACAGCGTCCCGGCGTGCCGCTCGCGTCTTCGGTCCACGCGCCGATCGACGCGGTCCCGCCCACGTCCTGCAGGCACGCGCCGAACATGCCGCCCGCGGCCCACGTGTTCGCGCCGCCGTAGTCGGACACGCCAGTAGCGGGTGCAGTGATCCGAATCCAGTCGTTCCACGAGCCGAACAGCACGCGACCACCGTCGATCGCGAGCACGCTTCGCACCTTGGGGTTGGCGTTGGAAAACGGGTTCGACCACGTGAGGCCGCCGTCGTCGGAGCGAGCGACGACCTGGGTCCAGCCGCTCTGAGTGCCACGCGACACGTAGAGGATGTTCTCGTTCACCGCGGCGACGTAACGGAACGAGTTCGACAGCGTGATCGGTGTCCATGTCGCGCCCGCGTCGGTCGACTTGAACAGCGTTCCGGCCGTGGACGCGTACGCCACCGTGTCGGACGGCAATTGGATCGCGTCGAGGTTGGCGGTCGTGCCGCTGGTTGGCGTGGTCCAGTTCACGCCCCCGTCCGTGCTGCGGCGGATCGCGCCGCCGAGCCCGACCGCCACCGCGAGGCCGCTTGGACGGATCACGACTCGACGCAGGTCGTTGCCGGACGACGAACGAGTCGTCCAGTTCCAGCCGCCGTCGGTGGATCGCAGGATCGTGCCGGTCGCGCCGACGGCGATCGCCACGCCAGCGGGGTCGATGTCGACGTCCCACAGGTCCTCGGTCGTGCCAGAGCTTCGTTGGGTCCACGTGAGGCCGGCGTCGTCGGTGATCGCGATGTTGCCGCGGTCGCCCACGGCGATGAACGTGTCGTCGTCCACGACCGCCACGCCGCGAACGTTGTCGGGCGCGAAGCCGGTGGCGCGATCGTTCCAGGTCGTGCCGCCATTCGTCGTCACGTAGGTGAGCCCGTCGCCCTTGGCGGCGACGATCACGTCGTCGTTCACGGCGTCCAGATCGGCGAGCGTGTCGCTCGTCGAACCTGCGGTGCGCGTCCATGTCACGCCGCCGTCGGCGGTGCGGAACCAACCGGATCCACCCGTGTTGTGGACGATCGTGCTGGCGCTCACCACGTGCATTCCGGTGATGTCCGATGTCACCGCGGTGCGGATCCGTGTCCAGCTGCTGGCGCTGTTGACGGTGCGATACACGAACCCGTCGTCTCCGGCGACGTAGAGCTCCGCGTCGCTGATCACCTGCATCGTTCGCGGCGCCGTCTGGATCGGCAGCGAGAAGCTCGACCAGTTCGTGCCGTTGTTGGTGGAGCGCAACACCGTCCCGTTGGCGGCGGTCGCCCAGATGGTGGTGTTCGTCTGCGGCGAGATCGCGACGTCGGTGATCAGCACGCCGGCAGGGATGCCGGAAGTCAACTGCGTCCAGCTGGCGTTCCCGTTCGTGGTCCGACAGATTCGTCCGGATCCGTTGGTGAACGCGGTGTTGGCGTCGAGCGCGTCGATCTGATCCGCATTCGTGCAACCGGTGCCGCGGGGTTCCCACGGTTCTGCAGCCACGGGATTGATCGTCCGATACACCGTCGACCCGTTCACGATCCATGCAGTGTCGTAGTCGACCGCATCGACACCGTCGTACCCCGACCACGTTCCGCCACCGACGAGATTGCCGCTGACAGCGCTCCACGTCGGCGGTCCGGGATTTGCGTTCGCGTCGTTGCTTCGTTGCGCGGCTCCCGCACGAAACCGCCAAGCGACCGTCGCGCTCGGCACGGACACGTCCGGGTAGTGCGCGCCACCGGGCGTGTGCGTGAGCCACGTGGCGCCGCCATCGGTGGACCAGTTGTACGTTTGGCCGCCTGCATTCGCCGGGATCGCGTACACGAGCGAGCCGAATCCGGAAATGAACCGCATGGCTGGGTTGCCGTTGGGCATGAGTTCCGACCACGACGTGGGATTGGCGATCATCGCGTCCCCAGACGTATCAGCTTGGTAGAGCCGCAGCATCGAGCTCGAGTTCGACGACGAGAACGTGAAGCGGCACACGGACGAGCCTGTGGCGGAGATGCCTCCCGATCCGGGCAGCACCGTGCCGATGTTGCGCGCGGCTGCGGCGCCGCATTGATCGTTCAACGTGATCGCCGACGGCACGGTGGCGGAGACGACGGTGCCGCTGGACGCGGCGCCGGCCGGAACCTGCGCCGCGATCGCAGCCGCGGCGAGGACGCACGCCGCGGCGCCAGCGATACCGATTCCATGTGCGAGGCGCGCTGCGAGCATGCCCGCTGATCATCGGCGCGAGCTCACGCGTACGTGAGGGCGATGTTAGGAACGCGTCAAGCTGCGACGGCTCTTGATCGGATCCGCGTCGGTTGCGCGTCAACCGTTCGGTCAGCTGGGCTCGTGCACCGAGGGGAACGTGCCCGGGCGAGCGCGACGACGATCACGCGTGACGCGCCGCTCCGCAGTCTCGGCATCGACCTCGTCCTCTCCCGATCGGCGATCGCTGCTGCGACGGTCGACGATGACCTGCACGTTCGGATTGGTCTGGTAATGCTCGACGAGCCGGTCGTAGAGCTCGTCCGCGAGTTCGGTGGGAATGACGCAGTAGATCATCGGTGCTGCCCCTCCACGGGCGTGGCGTGCACTGGGTCATGCCCGGATCCGCCGAAGTTCAAGTCGGAAACGCTCACGGCGCCGTCCGGCGCGACCGCGCAGTTCCATTGCTGCCAGCGCTGATGCAGATCGCTCAGGTATTGACCGCGCTCTTGCTCGATGTCGTCCGGCATGATGCGGAATTGGTACCACACGATCTCCCATGCGACGGTGAGAATGACCTCGCGATCGGTGGCGGATCGCGGCGTGACGCTCGAGCGTGGCGCGCCGAGCGTGCGATGCAGCCCAGCCAAAGTACGAGCATGCGACGACTGGTTGAACGCAGCGAGCGCCAATGGAATCGCGGCCGTGCCCACTGGCGCCGCGGTGAGCGCGATCGGATCGCTCGCGGTTGCGGATGAACGACGCTTCGTACGACGTTCGGGAGCGGAAGCGCCGACGGCTGGTCGACGCTTTGCGGCACCCCAGCGACGCAGTAGTCCAGAGCGACGCGCGCCGGCGAGGTCCTCCGGTGCGGTCGGCTTGGCACGCAAGCCGTACCTGTGCGCGCGCGGAACGCACAGTTCGCACACGTCGAATGGCCCTTCTCCGGATTGCGTGAAGAAGCCGACGGAGCGTTCGCCGAGCAGCAGCGTGCGCCCGCACACTCGGCACCCGACGAACTGGCGGGCAGAGGTGGCGGCGAACGTGGCGACGCCGGGCGTGTCGGACTTGGTGGACATCCGCCCGCATCGTAGGCAGGTTCGCACCGGTTTCGCAGCGTCGGCGAGACGCGGTCGGCCCGGTCAGGCCACCGAGCGGTCGAGCGTGGCGTTCAGGCGCACCTTCAGGCGCAGCACCGCCTTGGTGTGCAGCTGCGACACGCGGCTTTCGGTGACGCCGAGGATCTCGCCGATCTCGCGGAGCGTGAGCTCTTCGTAGTAGTAGAGCGCGATCACGAGCCGCTCGCGCTCGGGCAGGCGACGGATCGCTTCGGCGAGCGCTTCGCGCGTCTCGACCGACTGGAAGGCGTGGGACGGGTCCTCCGCCTGCGGGTCCTCGATCGTGTCGATCAGCGCGACGGTGTCGCCGCCGCTGGACGCGATCGTCCACAACTCGTCCAGCGCAGCCACGGAAGAACGATGGATCGCGGCGAGGTTCGCGTGGAACTCGTCCTCGGTGATCCCGATGTGCTCGCAGATCTCTTCGTCGGTGGGCGCGCGCTTGTGCTTGTTCTCGAGCTCGGCGATCGAGCGCTCGATCTCACGCGCGCGCGAACGAACGGAGCGTGGAACCCAGTCCATCGAGCGAAGCTCGTCGATGATCGCGCCCTTGATGCGGCTGATCGCGTACGTCTCGAACTTGATCTCGCGGTCGATCTCGAAGCGTTCGATCGCGTTGATCAAGCCAAGCAGGCCGTAGGAGACGAGGTCGCCCTCCTCCACGTGGCTAGGCAAGCCAACCGACAAACGCCCGGCAACGTACTTCACGAGCGGCGAGTAGGTGAGGATGAGACGATCGCGCGCCTTCTGATCGCCGTCGATGCGGTAGGCCTTCCAGACCGCCTTCAGCTCGTCTTCGTCGATCGTGGTGCTCATTGCCGCCCATCTGATTCGCTGTCGGTGCCGTGCCGTCGCGCGAGTCGCCGTGTTCGGGCGCCCCGCGCGGCGCGGAATGCACTGTCCGCCATCCACAACGCGAGCAACGCTGCCGGGACGGCGACCAGAAACTGGTCTGCCCTGCCCGCCGAGAAGGCAAACAGCAGGAACAGCCCGCTCAGCAGTGCGAACAGCGCGGCGTGGAACATGGTGCAACCTCGTCACATGATGCCACGTGGGCCGGAGCATGCACGAAATCGTGCAACTTCACGAAGCAGGGGCGACAGGACTTGAACCTGCGACCCTCGGTTTTGGAGACCGATGCTCTACCAACTGAGCTACACCCCTTCGCAGAGGCGCATGCTACACCA
This sequence comes from Thermoleophilia bacterium, assembly GCA_039811765.1. Classification (GTDB taxonomy): domain Bacteria; phylum Actinomycetota; class Thermoleophilia; order Gaiellales; family SKUG01; genus JAGQUL01. Next base: position 6,894 of record JBDHZF010000005.1, read on the forward strand.
GCGTCAGGTTCGTCGCAGCCACGTGCCGTCGTCCAGCCGCGTTGCGAGACGCCGCTCCTCCAGATCGATGAGTTGGACGAGCATGGACGCGCGCGTGCAGCCGCATAGCTCGGCGAGATCTTCGGTGGTGCGCGGCGTTGCGAGCATTGCCGCGATTGGGTCGTCGGCGAGTTCCAGCTGTTCGGGCGTCGCGGGTTCGATCCATGCGCCGCGCACGTCCGGATCGACGCGGGCGCCGTTCGTCGCGGCATCCGCGAACCCGGGCCGCATCACGCCATGCAGCTCAAGGCGACGAAACAGGCTCGTGCCGTCGACCACCGCGTCGGCGCCGTCCATGATCAGCGCGGTGGCGCCAGCATGGCATGGATCATCGGGGGCGCTGGGCAGCACGCCGACTTGGATGCCGAGACGAAGCGCGTGCTCGGCGGTGATCATCGAGCCGCTCTCGCGACGCGCTTGGACCACGACGAGGTAGTCGCACAGGGCCGCGATCACCCGGTTGCGCAGCGCGAATTGGAACGGGCGCGACGGCTCGTCGCCAGCGCCGTGTTCGGTGATCACCACGCCTGGGGCTCGGCGAACGCCGGCGTCGACGCCCGCGGGCACGCGCCCGGGTCCGTCCCACGGCCCGTGTCCGGCGATCTCGCGCGCGAGCCGGCGATTCGACGCGGGTTGCACACGCGCGAGGCCGCCAGCGATCACCGCGATCGTGACGCCACCTGCGTCGAGGGCGGCGCGGTGCGCGACGGCGTCGATGCCGATCGCGAGTCCGCTCACGACGGTGAAGCCGGCCGACGCGGCGTCGAACGCGATGCGTCGAGCGACCGCGGCAGCGTCGGCACGCGGCGTGCGCGATCCGATGACGCCGATGCGCGTGCCGCGCCACAAGAGCGACGGATCGCCCGACGCATGCAGCGGCCGGGGGCTTGGCTGGACGTGCGCGTACGCGGGCGGGAGCCGTGGGTCGTCGCGGTCGATGCGCGCGTCGCCGATGCAAGAAGGTTCGTGCTCAACCATTGCGTTCGCCTCCCGGCTTGCTTCGGCACAGCTCGTACGCCATCACGATGTCGTCTGCGCTGACGCCATCCCGCGCGTCGAGATCGGCGATGGTTCGCGCCACGCGCGCCGTGGCACGCTGCACGCGACCGCCGTCCGCGCTTCGCCCGAACTTCACGAGCTGCGTGCGCGCATCGCTCGCCAGCTCGAGGCGGGGATCGTCGAGCACGTCGAGCTCGGCGTTGAGACGGCCACTCCAGCGGTCCGCCTGCCGTGTTCGCGCGAGCTGCACGCGTGCCGCGGCCGTTGCGCTGTCGCTCGTGGGTGGAGCGTCGATGATCGCGTCGGACAGGCGCAGTCGCACGCGCAGGTCGAAGCGATCGATGATCGCTCCGCTCACGCGATGCAGGTATGCGTTGCGCGCCTGCTCGGTGCACGAGCACGGCGCGCCGCTCACCGCGCCCCACCGCCCGCACCGACAAAGGTTCATGGCGGCGACGACTTGCGTTCGGCAGGGATAGCGCGCGATCCATCCCGCGCGCCGGATGCGTACTTCGCGATCCTCGAGCGGTTGGCGCAGCGCGTCGAGCGCGCTGGGACGAAACTCCGGCAGCTCGTCCAAAAACAGCACGCCGCGATGCGCGAGCGTGACTTCGCCCACGATCGGTCGCGTTCCTCCGCCGCCGACGAGCGCTTGCTGCGACACGGTGTGGTGCGGCGCGCGAAACGGCGGCGCGGCATCGAGTTCGCGTTCGCGCAAACCAGCGGCGTCGTGAATCGTTGCAACCTCGAGCGCGGTCTCGGCTTCGAGCCTCGGCAGGATCGACGGCATGCGCTGCGCGAGCATCGTCTTGCCGCATCCGGGCGTGCCGAACAGCAGCAGGTTGTGGCCCCCGGCCGCGGCGATCTCGAGCGCTTCCACGCCGGTCGCTTGCGCGCGCACGTCAGCGAGATCGAGCGTGTTCGCCTGGAGCGTGCGCAAGCTGCTGTGCGCCGCTGCCGGGAGCGAGTCGGTTCCACGCAGATGCGCGACGACCTGCGCAAGCGAACTCGCGGGCGTCACGCGCAGCGGCGCGAGCGCGGCGCGAGCGGCGTTTCCGGCCGACACCACGAACTCGTCGCACCCGGCGCGCATCGCCGCGAACGCGGACGCGACGACTCCGTCCGCGGCGCGCAGCGAACCGTCGAGCCCGACTTCGCCGTGGCTGGCGATGCGACGCACCCGTTCGGCGGGAATGCGCTTGAGGGCCGCGAGGATCGCGAGCACGATCGGCAAGTCGAGTCCCGCGCCGGACTTGGGCAGGTCGGCTGGCGCGATCGACACCACGCAACGACGCAAGTCTCCGAACTGCACGCCGAGCGCAGCGAGTCCGCAGCGGATGCGCTCGCGCGCGTCGCCCGCTTCGGACCCGCGCAGGCCGATCAGGTGTATTCCGGGAAGGCCCGTGGACAGGGACGCTTCGACGACGACTGGGACTGCTTCCGATCCAAGGACCGTGCTAGCGAACGATTGAGCGAACATCGTGTCAGCGTATGGAGCGAATCGTCACGCGTTGCGCGCACTTTGCAACAAAAGCGTCACGAAAGTCGCACGACTTCGTCACGCCCGGCAAATCGTCACGTCCTTGTGACAAATTCGTTGCACATTCGTGTGAAAGCGCGCGACTCTCGTGACACTTTCCTCGTCATCGTGCTCGCATGGAACTCATCACCGATCAGGAACGACAACCTTCTCGCGAGCACGGGTGGGGATTGCACGGAACAGCCGCGGCGAAAGCGATCGAGCGCGAACGCGTCGCGAGATCACGCGCGCGGCACGTGCTGTTCGACGCACGCGCACGGCGCGGCCAACGACGCGGCCCAGGCGGCGCCAGCGACACGTATCAAGCGGGCTTGTTCGGCGAGGAAGTCGTCGCCGATCGACTCGTCTCGCAGGGGTGGCGACTGCTCGGCCATCGGGTGCGTCTGCACGTGGGCGAGCTCGACTTGGTCGCGCGGCGCGGCGACACGATCGTGTTCGCCGAGGTGAAGACGGCTCGCCCCGGGCGCCGCGGCGTCGAGGAGTCCGTGGACGGTCGCGCACGCCACCGAATCAGGCGCGCGGCGATCGCGTGGATGACGATCAACCCGAAGCTGCAGCGCGGCGTGCGCCGATACCGCTTCGACGTGTTCATCGTGCGCCGCGACGCGGACGGCGTGGTCACCGGCATCGAACAGATCGAAGACGCGTTCTGACGGTTCGGGAGCCCACCGAGGGACACGCACTCCCCGTTGCAACCACGAACGAGAGGAGATGCGATGGCCACGGCGTCGCTCCTGATCGTCGCTCTCGCGTTCGTCGTCGTGCTGCGGGAAACCCGACGCTGACGACGCGCGAAGCGACATGAAGGGCCGGGGGCTGAACCCCCCGGCCCTTCTGCATGCCACTGGCATGCGCCACGCGCTGTGCCGACGAGTCGGAGCGCGATGGCCACGTAGCCCAAATTGTAGCAAACCACGATGTGTCAGTCGACCTCGCGCAGATGCCACGTGGTGACGGTTCCGGGCGCGGGCAGGTCGGCCTCCGGAGCGCCGTCGTAGGCGCGCGCGTCGTAGCTCATTCGGTGGTGATGGCTCGTGCCGTGCAGCTGGATTCGCTCGGCGTGCAGCGGCGTGGCGTAGCCGTGGTGCTCGGTGAACGCCCAGCGCTCGCCGGTCTCTTGGTCGAGCCGGTTCATGTGGCGGTCACGCGTGACCTTGGCGACGATTGCGCCCGCGGCGATCGCCGCGCTCGTGCGATCGCCCTTCACGATCTTGCGGCATTCGATCGGCGGTTCGCCCGACGCGAGCTGGATCGGCTCGAGCTGGAAACCGTCCACCAAGATCGCCTCGATCGGCCCGTGCAGGTTCGACAACGCGCGGCGCATCGCGGCGATGTTGCTCACGTGGAGGCCATCGGAGTCGATGCGCGCGGGCGGCACCATCGCCACGCTCACTTGGCTCGCGCGCGCGAGCACGACGCGATAGAGACGATCGCGAACCTCCGCGGAGAGCAGCTTCGAGTCGTTGAGCTGGCCGAGCGCCGCCGCTTCGGGTCCAGTCAGCCGCTCGAGGTCGAGCGCCACCGCCGCGGCGACGAGCGGCCCCGCAAGACACCCGCGCCCTGCCTCGTCCACTCCCGCGACGAATCGACCGATCGCGCGATCGTGCGCGAGCAGCTGCTTGCCCGGACGCGGCTTCGGACGATTCGACGTGCGCGGCGGCGTCATTGCCAATCCACCGTTCCCGTGCGATCGAGCGGCCAGAAGCGATACAGCACGCTGCCCACCACCCGATCCAGCGTCACCGGCCCGTACGTGCGCGAATCGATCGACTGGTCGCGGTTGTCGCCCAGCACGTACACCTCGTCCTCGTCGAGCGTCGTGCGCGGAATCTCCACGCTCTCCGCAGCGGCACTGCCACGCTCGCGTTCGGAATCAGGAAGCCACCGCTCCACGAGCGTGGTGTCGTCGTCGATCGCGATCAGCCCCTCGTGCGCTTCGATCGTCTCGCCCGGCAATCCGATCACGCGCTTGACGGTGAGCGGCTCGGAATCGTGGGGCGCGCGGAACACGAGCACGTCCCCGCGGTCGAGTCGATTCCCGATCTGCCGCGGCGATTCGTGCGTGCGTCGCACGAGGATTCGATCGCCGCGCTGCAACGCAGGCTGCATCGACGCGCTCGGCACGCGCAGCGGCAATACCAACAGCCGCTCGACCGCGAACACGGCGAGGTTGATCCCCGCAACGACGACGAGCGCTCCGAAGAGCGCCCGACTCGTCGTGCTGCGGCGGGCGGCAGTCATGCCGCTCCGGCCTCAGACCTGCTTCTCGCGGATGCGGGCCTTCTTGCCCAGCTTCTCACGCAGGTAGTAGAGCTTCGCGCGGCGCACGTCGCCGATCATGCGCACTTCGATCTTGTCGATCTTCGGGGTGTGCATCGGGAACGTTCGCTCCACGCCCACGCCGAACGACTGCTTGCGCACCGTGAAGGTCTCGTGCAGGCCGGCGCCCTGGATCTTGATGACCGAACCCTCGAACACCTGGATGCGCTCGCGAGTGCCCTCGATGACGCGGAAGTGCACGCGCACGGTGTCGCCAGCCTTGAACTGCGGCACCTCGCGCAGCTGCTCCTGCTCGATCTCGTGGATGATGTTCATCGACATGGGAAAGCTCTTTCGGTCTTCGTGGGCAGGCGCGGCATAGATCCACGCGCGACCGCGAATGGTAGCAGGAATCAACGCTTGGTGCGCTGCACCACCGACGCCTCGATGCGCGTGATCGTGGCGAGATCGCCGTTGCTGCGCCGGATCGCCCGCTCGAGCTGGTCGATTCGCGCCGCCGAGAGACCGTGTTCGCGGCCGATCGCTTCAGCGAAGCGTCGCGGCGCCGCAACGGGACGCCCCTGCACCAGCGCTCGGACCGCGTCGACTTGCTTCGGATCGGTGATGTCGAATCCAGCAAGCACGAGCAACCGTCGCACCGCGGCGGTGTATCGATCGTATGCGAGCTTGCCACTGAGCGGCGGAGCCTGCTTCGGCGGCGCGATGCCCATCGAACGCGCCATGGCCTGGGCAACGCCCGGCCATCGCGCCACGGTGTCGGCGCCGCCCTCGTTCAACCATGTGAGCGAATCGGGCAACTCGCCAACGCTTCTCGTGTGCTCGAGCTCGTGCGCGAGCACCTCCGTGACATATCGCGTGCTCGACGAACCGTCGACGCCGTCACGGGATCGCAAGACGTCCACCATCGTCGGCGACACGAACATGCGATCGTCTTCCACCACCGACGCGTCCGCGTTTGGATCCGCCGTCATGCCCAATCCGTCCAACAATGTGGCGAGCGCATGCTTGCTCGGAGCAGCCATCAGACGAGCGAACGAACCTCGCATGTGCGCTGGAGCCTGGGACATCGTCGCGGCGATCGACGGCAGCAGCTGCGCCATGCCGGCCACGGCCATCCGGTTCAACGCACGGCCCAGCGCCGTCTTCGAGCGAATCGTCGCGGAAGTGGGGTCCGCCACGATGATCTCGCGCACGGAGGCGTCCGCGCCGTGAAACGCGAGCGCGCCTTCCATGCGTTGCACCAATCGCGCTCCTTCCGCGCTTTGGCGCAGCGCCTCCGCCGAATCGTTGGCTGCAACGAGGCGGCCGGCGACCACGTTGAAGATCGGCGTCACTGCCGCAAGCTGCCGTCCATTCATCCCGAACAATCCCGTGCGGTGAGCCCATTTCCCCTGCGTGAGCAGTTGCTGCACTTGCACTGCGGTGACTCGACCTGTGGACGGGAGCGCGGACATGCCTGAAATCGTACGGCAAGTTCAGCGCTGCGTGCGTTGCTGCGCCTGTTCGCGACGCCACTGCGCGATGTTCGCGTGATGGCCGCTGGCGAGTATCTCGGGGATCGTCCACCCGCGAAACTCGACGGGGCGCGTGTAGTGCGGGTACTCGGCGCCACCGTCGAGCGAATCGGAGAACGTCTCGTCGACGAGGCTCTCCTCGTTGCCGAGCGCGCCCGGCAGCTTGCGCGCGGCGGCGTCGATCATCGTCATCGCGGCCACCTCGCCGCCGCTGAGCACGTACGGCCCGATCGACACTTCCTCCGTGGCCACGTGCTCGTGCACTCGGTAGTCGAAGCCTTCGTAGCGCCCGCACAGGATCGTGGTGGCGCGACGCTCATCGGCCCACTCGGTGGCCATCGCGTCGTCGAACTGGCGCCCGGCGGGACTGAGCAAGACGATCCGCCGCTCCGAGCGCACCTGATCGAGCGACTTCTCGTAGTGCCCCTCCACCGCGGCCACCACCGCGTCCACGCGCAGCACCATGCCCGCGCCGCCGCCGGCCGGGGTGTCGTCCACCTGTCGGTGCTTGAGCGGCGAGTGCTCGCGCATGTCGAGCGCGCGAACCGCGAGCAGTCCAGCATCGGTCGCGTTGCGAATCGGCCGCACCTCGTCGAGCCAGTCGAGCCAGTGCGGAAACAGCGTGAGCACGTCAACGGACCACGGCGCGTCGCTCACCGCTCGCCCCTTGATTCAACGCCGAGAAAGACGAGGTCCACGTCGATGCGACGCGCAGCGATGTCCACCCGCGGCATCGCGTCGTCGATCAACGGCACGAGCACGACGCGGCCATCGTCCAGTCGAACCGTCACCACCACGTTCGCGGGCAACGCCTCCGCTTTGGTGGATGCTCCGATCCGTTCGCCGCTGGACGCGTCGTGGACGGCGCAGCCCACGAGATCCGCGAGGAAGTATTCGCCCTCCTCCGGCTCGGGCAACAGCTCGCGTGGAACCAAGACCTGCGCGCCGCGAAACGCTTCCGCAGCGCTGCGGTCGTCCACGCCATCGATCGCCGCGATCGGCGCGCTCTCGTGGCCGCGCACGTGCGCGAACGTGACTTCGTACTCGTCGCCGCTGTCGGGCATGTGCAGCGTCACCGGAATCGCTTCTTCGGCGACCTCGCGCAGCACTTCGAGCAATTCGGGCGTGGTGCGCAGCTTCAGTTCCCCTCGAACGCCGTGCACCTTGGTGAGCGTGGCCACGGAGAGTCGCTCCGGAAGCGCGTTCGAACTCACTCGCCCGCGTCGTTGGCCGCGGCGTTTCCGTCCGGCGAATCGTCGCCCTGCGGCTCGTCGTCCTCTTCGAGCAGTTCGACGTGCGCGGTGTTGCCGTCGCGGCCGGCGGCGGCTCGCACGACCACGCGCAGCGATCGGATCAAGCGCCCGTTCTTGCCGATCACGCGACCACGATCGGGCTGGTCGACTTCGATGTCGACGTACAGATCGTCGCCCTCGACCTGCTCGGTGACGTTCACCGACTCCTCGTTCTCGACGAGCTGCTCGACGACGAATTGGACGTACTCGGCGATGTGTCCGCTGCGTTCAGCCATGCGAGCGATGCTTTCAGGCTCGTCGGACGCGCGAAGCGTCAGGCCTGCACGCCGGCGATGGCGAACAGCTTCTGCACGCGCTCGCTGGGCTGCGCGCCGACGCTGAGCCAGTATTCCGCGCGGTCGTTCTTGACCTCGAGCGCAGAAGGCTCGGTCTGCGGGTTGTACGTGCCGATCGTCTCGATCGACCGACCGTCGCGCGGGCTGCGCGAATCGGCGACGACGATGCGGTAGTGCGGGTTCTTCTTGGACCCGAATCGGGCCAGGCGGATCTTCACCACGGGGGTTGCGCTCCTCGAAACAAACTTGAACAGCGCAAGAGTGTATACGACCGCGAGCGCGCGTGCGTCGCAGAAGCTGTGACGGTTCATCGTTGACGATGCGCCCAAGTCGTGGTTCTGTGGATGCAGGCCCGCTGCGCACGCCGAAACGCGCAGCGACGCCACGGAGGGGGAAACGCCATGAGCACGCCGATCAACGGATCGAATTCGTACGTCAACGCAGCCGACCAATGGACCGCCGAATCGGGCGACGTTCGGCGCGACTACGACTATCCCATCTCCATGGAAGAGGCCACCGCGAACTCGCGCGCGGCCGGCAACGCCGCCGTCACCACCGCGTACGATCCAGATGGCTTGGGCGGCGACGGGTACGGCGCGGAGCTGACCCAGGCTGCGCAGAACGTCGATCCGACGCAGACTGTCCAGTACCAAATCGACACGGCGCTCGCGCCGCTCGCGTCCGAACTCGACACGCTCACGGGCGATCAGCAGCTCACCGACCGGATCTTGATGACATTCCAGCGGGACGCCGTCTCCGCGTACGGCGACGAGCAGGGTTTGGAGTATCTCGCGTCGCTCGGCAGCAACACGGCGAACCTGCCGCAGCTCGCCGCGCAGCTGTACGAGTCGTACGGCACCGAAACGACGCCGATCACGAACGCGGAAGTCCGGTCGACGTACGGAACCACCGCTACTCCTGTTGCGAGCAACAGCGACGCAACGCTCACCGCCGACCAGCAAACGGCGATCGACAACCTCGACGTCAACGGCAAGCTGCTCGTGGTTCGCGTGGCCCAGCTCACCGGAAACGCGAACGTGTCGAGTTCGATCATCCAGTCGGTGAACGACGCGATCTCGTCGGCGACGACGATTCAGGACGTCGCCAACGTCGCCACGCAGCTCCAAGATCCCAATTCGCGTGAAGCGATCGCGCAGCAGCTCGCCACGCAGCTCGCGCAGTCGACCGACTCTCAGACGCCGGTCGACACGTCGGACGCAACGCTCACCGCCGACCAGCAAACGGCGATCGACAACCTCGACGTCAACGGCAAGCTGCTTGTTGATCGCGTGGCGGAATTGACCGGCGACTCGAGCACGTCGGACGGCGTCATCCAGACGATCAACGCCGCCATCCAAGGCGCGACGACGATTCAGGACGTCGCCTCCATCGCAACGAAGCTGCAGGATCCCGAGTCACGCGAAGCGATCGCGCAGCAGCTCGCCACGGAGCTCGCGCAGGCACAGGTCGAATCGGCGAGCGACTCGTCGTCCGCATCGACCTCGTCGGGTTCCGTGAACCCGCTCCTTGCGGTGGGCGGCACCGCATTCGCGGGAGGCATCGCCGCCAACGCAATCGCGAAGCGAGCCCAACGGCGAGTGCTGAACTCGTCGAGCTTCGCCGAATCGCTTGCATCGGTGCGCGAAGCGGCCACCGCCGAGCAGCGAGTGCCCCAGTTCAATGCAAATCTGAGGTCGCAAGTCGTGAAGCTCGTGAAAGCTGGCAAGCGCGACGAAGCCAGCGCGCTGCTGAAGCAGGCGCAGGCCGCGCGAACCACTCGCGTCGACGCGATCGGCGCGCTGCACGAATCGACCGAATCGCTCGCCACACGGGCGGCGGCTCGATCAGCGGCGTCGCAGGCACCGGCTGAAGGCCGTCGCTTCATCAACGGGTCGGCGGACACCGCTCCGACTGTTGACGCTTCGCAGCCGCGAACCGCCGGCAAGCGCTTCGTCAACGGGTCGGCGTGGCGCGCTCGAATCGCGAACAAGGCGATCAAGGTGCCGAACGTGAAGGCGAGCCTTGGCGAGCTGAACTCCGCGAAGCTCGCGATCACGGATGCCAAGGAACTACTGGGTTCGAAGTCGGTGTTCGGAATGACCGCGCGTTCGGCAACGTCGGAGCTGAGCCACGCGCTCACGCTCGGCAAGGTTGCACGCGGCGGCGCGATCGCGGCCGTCGTCGGCGGCACGTTGCTGGCTACGCCGATGATCGCGAACGCGGTCTTGGGCACCGCAACGAACGCCGAGCAGTAGCCAGCTGCTAGCGACGCCCGCCCATGCCCGGGAGCGATCCGCCCGGGGCAGAACCCGGCATGCCGGGGAACCCGCCAGCGCCCGCGCCGCCGTCGAATCCGGGCGGGAGCTTGCCGCCGCCCTTCATCATCTGGCGCATCATCTTGCGCATCTGGTCGAACTGCTTGATCAGCTGGTTGACGGCGCTCACGTCGTGTCCGGAACCGAGCGCGATGCGTCGCCTGCGCGAGCCGTCGATCACGTCCGGATTGCGTCGCTCCTCGGCGGTCATCGACAGCACGATCGCCTCGATGCGGGCGATCTGCTTCTCGTCCACGTCGATGTCGCGAATCTCCTTCGGGATGCCCGGGAGCATCGCGAGGATGCCCTTGAACGATCCCATCCGGCGCATCATCTTCATCTGCTTGAGGAAATCATCGAACGTGAACTGCCCCTTGCGCAGCCGCTTCTCCATCTCCGCGGCTTCGTCCTCCTCGAACGCCTGCTCGGCCTGCTCGATGAGGGTGAGCACGTCGCCCATGCCGAGAATGCGGCTGGCCATGCGATCCGGGTGGAAGTACTCGAGCGCGTCGAGCTGTTCGCCGAGCGCGACGAACTTGATCGGCTTGCCTGTGACGCTCTTTACGCTCAGCGCCGCGCCGCCACGCGCGTCGCCGTCGAGCTTGGTGAGGATCACGCCGTCGAACGCGACGGCCTGGTCGAAGCGCTCGGCGACGGAGACGGCTTCCTGGCCGGTCATCGCGTCGAGCACGAGCAGCACGTTGTGCGGCTTGATCGCCTTCTTGATGCGCACCAGCTCGTCCATGAGCTGCTCGTCGATGTCGAGGCGGCCGGCGGTGTCGACGATCACCACGTCCGCGCCGTTGTCGGTCGCGGTCTTCACGCCCCACTCGGCGATCTTCACCGGATCGGCGTCGGTGCCCTGGTCGTAGACGGGCACGCCCACCTGCGCGCCGACGGTCTTGAGCTGGTCGATGGCGGCCGGTCGGTACACGTCGCACGCCACGAGCGCGGGTGTCTTCGCGTCCTGCTCGTTCAGCAGCTTCGCGAGCTTCGCGGTGGTGGTGGTCTTGCCCGAACCCTGCAAGCCCGCCATGAGGATCACGGTGGGGCCGCGCTGGGCGAACACGAGCTTCGAGCTGCCCGTGCCCATCAGGTGCACGAGTTCCTCGTTGACGATCTTCACGATCTGCTGCGGCGCGTCGAGCGCTTTGTGCACCTCGGCCCCGTCGAGGCGCTCCTGCACCGTGGCGACGAAGCTCTTCACGACCTTGAAGTTCACGTCCGCCTCGAGCAGCGCGAGCCGGATCTCGCGCAGCGCGGTCGAGATGTCGACCTCGGTCAGACGTCCCTTGGAACCGAGCGATCGGAACGTGCCTTCGAGCTTTTCTTGCAGCGTGTCGAACATGGACGCATCCTATGCGACCAGTGGCGTGGAACAGCAGTGACAATCGAATCGAAGAACAGGCGGAAGTTGTCGCGCAGGGGATCGCGACTCGCCCCACGAACCGGGGGAAACCGCGATGACAATATCCGGATCGCGCGGCAGCGCTGCCGCGCCACTGCCACCCGTCAAGCACTATGAGGACGATCCGCGCCTGAACGGCATTCCGACGGAGACTCCTGCATGGCTGGGGAAAACGCTTGCGGTCTTGCTCGGAACGGCCGCGGCCGGGGGGTCACCGGCGCCGTGATCGGCGCTCGCCACTTCCGATCGTCGACCTCCCCGTTCACTGGCGCCATTTTCGGATTCATCGCAGGCGCCGCTTCCGGCATGCTCCTGAACAACGCGTACGAACACTCCCCCGCCGGCAAACAAGACCATTCGCTTCCGGACTACTCGTATTCGCCACAGACGGTCGCACGCGCCAACATCGAATGGTTCGACAGGAACGGAGACGGCGACGGAACGCTGCAACGCGACGAACTTGCCACGTACATCGCCGACAAAGCGGACAAGAACGGCGACACCGCGATCACGTCTGGCGAGCTGTCGTCGTTCGAGGACAACTACCCGTACGCCGAGACCGGCGACTGATCCGACGCACGGCCCATGCTCAACCGAGCAGATCGTCTGGAAAGAGCGCGGCGAGGAACTCTTCCGTGTCGAAGGGTTGGAGGTCATCCACGCCCTCGCCGATGCCCACGAGCTTGATCGGGATGTCCAGCTCGTTGGCGATCGCCACGCCGATGCCGCCCTTGGCCGTGCCGTCGAGCTTCGTGAGCACCACGCCGGACACATCCGCGACCGCGGCGAACTCCTTCGCTTGGCGCATGCCGTTCTGGCCAGTGGTCGCGTCAATCGACAGCAGCGTCTCGTGCGGCGCGCCGGGCAGCTGGCGCTCGAGCACGCGGTAGATCTTCTCGAGCTCGGCCATCAGGTTCGACTTGGTGTGCAGGCGCCCGGCGGTGTCGAGCAGCACCACGCTCGCGCTCGTCTCCTTCGCCTTCTCCACGGCGTCCCATGCCACCGCGCCCGGATCGCCACCCTCGCGGGTGCGGACGAAGTGCGCGCCGGAGCGCTGTGCCCACACCTCGAGTTGTTCTGCTGCTGCGGCGCGGAACGTGTCGCCCGCGGCGATCACCACGTCGTGCCCATGCGTGCGCAGGCGCGACGCGATCTTGCCGATCGACGTCGTCTTTCCCGTGCCGTTGACGCCGACCATCATGATTACCGTCGGATCAGGCGTGAGATCGATGCGAGCGCTGCGGTCGGTGCGCATCAGCTCGGCGGCGACGCGTCGAAGGCCGGCTGCCAGCTCGGCGGAGGTGCGGATCGCTCCGCCCGTGGCTTCGGCTTCGAGCCGTCGCACGATCGCGACCGTGCTGGCGACGCCCACGTCCGCCGCGATCAGTCCTTCCTCGATGCGCTCCCACGTGGCCGAGTCGGAGGGATCGAACGCGCCAGTGGAGAGCTGCGCGGTCATCGCCTTGCGACTGCGCGACAAGCTGTCGCGGAAACGCCCGAACCAACCCCTGCCGGTTTCGTCCTCGTCACGGTGTGCGTCCGCGATCGACGTGGCAGTCGTGCCGGCCCCGCCGGCGTGGTCCAGTCCGATGAACAGGTCGTCCCAAGCGCGCATGCCGCGCAGCCTACCGAACGTTGCGTTTCTTGCAACTTGTTCAGGTTGGTGAAGAAGTCCTTGCGAACGGTCGATATCGCGGGCAATGCATCCGCGTGATCGACATCGGGGCAGCGACGCAGGCGATCTGCCGCCACTGCCGATCCCTCGACCAGGGGAGTGGACGCCTGCTGCGTCGGCGCCGTCGACGCCCGTTGGCGTGACACCTCGCAAAGTAGGCGGCGGATCGCATACCGCGGTCGAGCCGGGCGAGCGCGCGCCCGCTGCCGAGCCGACGCACGACGCGAGCTACGATCCGCGCGGTCGTCTCGCGTGGGAGGTCGCCGCGCAACTCGCCAGCGGGATGCTCGCCAATCCCTCGCGCGGGCATGCGTCCGTGAAGGACGCGATGGCGCTGTTCGACCAGTTCCTCAACGAGATGCACGCGTACGCGACGATCGCGGACTCGGCGGCCATGTCGGACGCGGCGGATGAGCGGCGCCGCGCGCACGGCGACTACTTCCGCGGCGGATCCGGCGAAAGCGAGACGCCCGCGGACAGCGCGAGTCCGCGAAGCGCGTCGCAGCGGGCCCCACAGATCGCGAAGCCCACGCCGGTGCCGACACGTCCACGACCGTCGAGCGACTATCAGGCCATCCCGCCCAACGCCCGCTATCCCTACGCGAGCGGCACTTCGGGCGCCGACTCGGACGACGAGTCCTCGAGCGGCGAAGCGCGACGCGGCGCGGCCTGACCAGCGCCAGCGGCGTCCTTGGCCTTCTGCTGGTAACCCTCGAACACGGCGGAGCGCTTGCCGGATGGACGACGCGCAACGACGGTGGACACGCCGGAGTTCTCGGCCATGGTGACGCCGTAGAGCACGTCCGCGGCCTCCATCGTGCGCACCTGGTGCGTGATGATGATGAACTGGCCGGCCGTGCCACGGTGCGCGTTGAGCAGTGTCAGGAAGCGCACGATGTTGGCGTCGTCGAGCGCGGCTTCGACCTCGTCGAGCACGTAGAACGGCGAGGGGCGCGACAAGAACAGCGCGAACATGAACGCCACCGCGACGAGCGATTTCTCGCCGCCCGAGAGCAGGTTCAGGCGACCGGCCGGCTTGCCCGCTGGCTTGACGACGATCTCCACGCCCGGATCGGGCTGCTCGCCATCGGCAAGCTGCGCGTCGGCGTTGGGATCGACTTCGCCTTCGGCACCGACGATGTCCTGCGCGACGAGCTTGAGCGTGCCCGAACCACCAGGGAACAGGGCGGCGATTCCCGCTTCGAAGTGCTGCTGCACCGAAGCGAATGTCTCGTCGAAGCGCGCGACGAGGGTCTCGTCGAGGTCGTTGATCAGGCTGCCGAGCTCGCGCCCCGTGGCCTCGAGGTCCTTGCGCTGCTCGACGAGTTCGGCGTGACGCGTCTGCTGCTCCTCGTACTCGCGCGCGGCGAGCGGGTTGATCGGCCCGATCGACTCGAGTCGACGCTGGAGCTTTTTCACTTGGGCAAGCATCCGATCGCGCTCGGCGGGTTCGAGCTCGACGACCTCGTCGGTGTCGATCTCCGCGAGCGCGATCTCGACCGGCGCTTCGGTCTCCGCCTCGGTCGCCTCGTCGGCGTCAGTGCCAGCCTCCGCGGCTTCGGCGCGGACGCGCTCGAGCATCTCACGCGCTTCCTCCACGTGTTCGCGGTAGCGAACGATCGTCTCCTCGACGTGCTGCTGCGCGACTTCCTGGCGCTCGACCGACTGCGCGACGTGTACCTCGGCCGTGGTGTGCTCTTGACGCGCCGCGGCAACGTCGGCGAGCACCTTCTGCTCGCGTTCGCTGATCTCGCGGCGCAGCTTGTCGATGCGTTGCAGCTGCACCTCGCCAGCGCGGGCACGTTCGACGAGCGACTCGTCGGGCTGCAACGCCTCGACGACCACCTGCATCGCCGCCGCGGCGCGATTGGCAAGCGACTCGAGTTCCTCGAGACGCGCCGATTGGCGCGCGCCGCCGTCGCGATCGCGCGTGTGCTGCTCGAGCGAACCGCGCAGGCGGCGCTGGTCGCGATCGAGGGCTTGTTGCTCGCTCGTGAGACCGGCGAGTTCCGCGTTGCGCGCGGCCGCCGCTTCGCGCGCCACACGCTCCTCTTCGCGCGCGCTGACGACTCGTTCGGCGAGCGAGGCGTGTCGCGCTCGAACTTCCTCGACAGCCGTCTCGAGCTCGGCGTGCTCCTTGGTCCACGCTTCGAGCGCGTCGCGCGCCTCGGTGTCCTCCGTCGCGACTCGCTCGAGCCGGCGATCGGTGTCGACGAGTTCTCGATCCAACCCGGTCGCCTGCGCCTGCTCGCGCGACAGCGCGGACTGCGCCTCGTGCCACGCCTGCTGCGCCGACGAGAGCGTGGTGCGCGCCGTCGCGAGCGCAGCTTCGGCCGCGACGACCGCGGCATTGGCGCGCTCGCGGATCTGCTGCTTGGCAGCAAGTTCGGCGCGGACCTCGTCCAGCTCCTTCGCCGCGACCTCGCGCTGGTTGCGCAGCTCCCAACCCTCGGCGACGGAGCTGTCGCCGGCGCTCCAAACTCGAAGGCCGGTCGGGTCGAACGCCACGCCCGCGCGCGTGACGAGCAACGACGCGCCGGACGTGTCGGCGTTGCCAAGCGCGGACACAGCCGCGTCGAGATCGTCGACCACGCGCACGCCGGCGAGACGCGCGGCAATCGCAGCGGGCTGGCCAGCGCGCAACGTCGCGAGATCCGACAACGCGCGACCGGGACCTGCGCCCGATCCGCTGCTTGCGGCCATAGCTCGCATGTCCAGTCGCGGCACGAACGCTCGTGCGCTGCCACCAGCCGCGCGAGCGGCGAACGCGACCAACGCGTCGCGATCGGGCACGACGAGCGCTTCCGCGTCGTCATCCAGCGCAACTGCGAGCGCCCGCTCGTATCCAGCCTCCACCTCGAAGGCGTCCGCGAGCCGCGTGTACCCAGCGCCCAAGTCCTCGTCTTCGGCAGCTTCAACCTTCGCGAGTCGCTCGTCGAGCAGCTCGATGCGCGCCACCGCCATCGCTTGACGCTCCTCCAGCCGCGCGGCGTCGGCGCGCGCTGCATCGGACGCGACCCGCGCTTCGTCGAGCGATCGTTGCGTGGCACTCTGCGCTTGCTCGGCGGTGGTCTTCGCAGCAAGCGTTTCGGCGACCGTCGCCTCCGCCTTCTCGCGCGCCTCGACCAGTCGCTCCTGTCGCTGTGTCAGTTCGCGGCGCTGGCCACGAAGCGTCCCCAGCTCGCTGGCGACCCGCGCGATGCGCGTGTCCAGGTTCTCGCGCCGTTCGCGTAGCACCGCGCCTCGCCCCTCGTGCTGGGCGAGCTCGCGACCGCTCTGACGCTCGTCGGCGAACAGCTGCTCGAGTCCTTCGATCTGCTTCACGACCTCGTCTCGCTGCTTCGATAGCTCCGCGATCCGCTCGTTCACCTCGGCAAACCGCGCAGTGTTCGCAGTCAGATCGCGCTCGCAGCGTTCGAGCTCGCGCCCGGCGTGCTCGGATCGCGCGCGGCCAGCGGCGGCGCCACGGCGCAAGCTCGCCGCACGATCGACGAATCCTTGGTGACGGATGCGCAGACGCTCCTTCATCGAGCCGATGCGCTGCAACAGCGTGCGCGCCTCCTCGGCCTGCTCCATCGCTTCCTTCAGCCGCTTGTCCGCGGCGTCGCGCTCCGCGCGCAGCTCGGTAGCAACCTTCTCGGCCTGGGACACACGCTCCTTCGACGCGTCGCGTCGCGCGGTGGACGCGGCGAGTTCGACGCCCGCTCGACGAACATCGTCTTTGTGCAAGAGCAGTTGCAGCGTCCAACGATCCGCGAGCACCGTGGAGTACTTGTTCGCGGCGTTGGCCTGTGCCTTGAGCGGGCGCAGGCGCGATTCCATCTCCTTCTCGATGTCGCGCACGCGGGCGACGTCGAGCTTCACGCGATCGAGCTTCTGCTGCGCGCGCTTGCGACGACGCTTGTACTTGCCAAGGCCCGCCGCTTCCTCGATCGCGCTGCGCCGATCCTGCGGCTTGGCTGCGAGCAAGCGATCGATCTTGCCCTGTCCGATGATCGAGTGCATGTCCTTGCCGATGCCGGTGTCGGCGAGCAACTCCTGCACGTCCAATCGACGCACTACATTGCCGTTGATGTAGTACGTGGAGTCCCCGCCGCGTTCGAGGCGTCGCTTGATCGAGACTTCCTGATACGGGATCGGCACCGCGCCGTCGGCGTTGTCGAACACCGCCTCGACTTCGCAGTAGTTCGCGGCGGGACGCGCGGCCGACCCGAGGTAGAGCACGTCTTGACCCGTCTCGGCGCGCAGACCGCTCGGCGGCGCGCTCGACATGAGCCACATGATCGCGTCGACGATGTTGCTCTTGCCCGAACCGTTCGGGCCGACGACGACCGCCACGCCCTGCTCGAACGTCATCTCGACCCGGTCGGCGAAGGACTTGAAGCCCTTCATGCTCATGCGCTTGAGATGCATCCCTGCCCTATCCCTCGTCCGTGCTGATGAGCGCCAACAACGCGGCGGCTGCCGCGTGCTGCGCCTCTTGCTTGCTTCGTCCCGTGCCCGCGGCGGTTGCCCCACCATCGAGTTCGACCTCCACCGCGAACGTTCGTGCGTGCGGCGGGCCGTCCTCGCCCGCGTCTCGCCACGTCACGCTCGTTCCCGATCGCGCGGCCAATTCTTGCAGTTTGCTGCGCGCGTCGACGCGGTTGTCGAGCGCATGCTCGATCCGACCTTCGAACGCGGCCACGATTCCGCGCGACACGGCCTCGAAGCCGTGCGCCAAGAAAGCCCCGCCTATGACGCTTTCCGTGAGCGCCGCGAGCGCGTTTCGCTGCTCCGCGAGCCGCACGGCGTTCGCTCGATGGGCCTCGCCCCTGGCCGCGGCCTGCTCGATCATGGCCAAGCCAAGGCCACTCTCGCGCGACACGACCTCGCACGAGTCGCGACTCACCGTGGCCGCGCGCACGCGCGTGAGCTCGCCTTCGTCGAGATCCGGGAATCGCCGATACAGCTCGTCGGTGATCGCGAGCCCGAGCACGCTGTCGCCAAGGAATTCCAATCGCTCGTACGAGCGCGAACGCGACCGCGCGAACGCAGGATGCGTCAACGCCTGAGCGCGCAGGTCTTCGGGCAATTGGTCGAGCAACTCTCGCACGGTCTGGAAATGCTACCCGCCCTGTCGGTCGCAGATCACTACTCGCCCTCCCCCAAGGTCGGTCATCCAGCGTGTCGGAAAACGGCACGCTCGATGACCAGCCTTGGGAGCAGGCATGCAATCGGGCCCCGATCCGACATGGATCGAGGCCCGACGAGATTTCGAACTTCACCCACGCATTCGGGGTGATGACGCAGGCAGGCGAATCAGAACGCGATTACCTGGCGACCGCGGTACGTGCCGCAGTTGCCGCACACGTGGTGCGGGCGCTTGGGCGCCTTGCACTGCGGACAGGCCGCCGCGGCGGCGATGTCGAGTCGCGTCTTCGCCGTGCGGCGGCGATCGCGTCGGCTCTTGCTGGTCTTTCGCTTGGGGACTGCCATGTTGGGCGCTCCTGAAAACTGCTGTGGGGCGTGCTTCGCCGACCACTCAAGGGGTCGGACCGCGGAAGTATACCGTAGTTCCTATTCCGATGCGTCGTCTACTTGCAGCGCCTTGAGCGCGTCCCATCGCGAATCGGTGGGCTGCTCGTGCGCGTGATCGGGATGGTCGTTGCGATTGATCCCGCATTGCGCGCACAGCCCCGCGCAGTCGACTCGGCACAGCAATTGGGACGGGAACTGCAGCGCGACGCATTCCTGTGCCCACTGCGTCACATCCAACGCGGGGCCATGCGGCACCACATGCGTGCTGACGAGATCTTCGGATCCTTCCTCGCCCGCGTCCGCGTCCGGGTCGTGCACCTCGTGCGCGTCAACGTCCACGTGCAGCGACGCGTCTGCGAGGCAGCGTGAGCACGGGCCCGTGAAATCCGCGGCGAAGCGCAGTCGAAAACTCCACCCGCTGTCCATTGCCGTCACGTCCAGCCGCCCGGAGACAGGACTCGCGACGGGCGCGTAGCGAATCTCGCTCGAGCGGCGCACCTTGCCGCCGCCCTCGGGAATGAATTCGACGCCGCCTTGGACGTACGGCACGAGCACGAGTTGGATGTCCTCGTGCCGCGACTGGCCGGGCGACAGCCCGACGTCACGCAAAGAAAAGGTTGTGTGATCGCCCGTGGTCGTCATGCGGGAATTGTAGCTGGCCCGCCCACGCTCTCGGCGTGAACGGGCCAGGCTCAGATCGCTCGGTTCGGCGGCTCGCTATTGGTGCGCGCTGCCGGCGAGCGCGCGCTGCGCGAGCTTGTCGCGCGAGCGGCTCACCGCGTTGAGGAACTTCTCGAGGTTCGCTTCGAGCGTGCCGAACACCTCGTCGGCGTAGTCGATCGCGCCCGTGTTCATCTCGCCAGCGCGCGCCTCGGCGTCGCCGATGATCGCGTCGGATTGCTCGTGGGCGATGCGCACGACTTCTTCGTGGCTGGCGATCTCCTCCGCCTTGTCACGGGCTTCCTGGATCAGGCGCTCGGCTTCGCGCTTGGCCTCGGCGAGCATGTCAGTGCGCTCCTTGACGATCCAGCGAGCCTGCTTGATCTCCTCGGGGATCGAGGCGCGCATCTGATCGAGGATGTCGTAGATCTCTTCCTTTTCGATGCGGACCGTGTCGGTCAGCGGCACGGATTTCGCGTTGTGGATGAGATCGTCGAGCTTGTCGATGAGGACCAGGACGTCCATGTGGGAGTTCACCTTCCTGCTGCCGGATGCATCGTGCGACCCGGCGTTCGTGTCGTCGGCGCAAGTGTAGGCACGGTTCGACGAGGTTCGTGTGGAAATGCCCGCTCGGAACGGCGCAAACGGCCGCGCAGGTGGCCGCCATGGCCCGCCAGTGGATCACTTCTCGGCATCGAGATCTGGCAACGCGAATGCTTTCGTCACGTCGACCGGCTTCTTGTCCCAGCCAGGAAACAGCGTGCGAGATCCATCGAGCTCGAGCACCTCGTTCCACGCATCGATCACCGTCTCGACCTCGTGGCTTCCGACGCCGTACAGCGCGACAGCTGCTTGGTACGTGGCAGTGGCGAGATCACGATACGTCATTCCTGGCTTGAGACCATCCATGATCGCGCGCGCGTAGATGCGACCCATGGAGTCGCGCCCGAGCGTGGATCCGATTCGATACGCCGCGTAATTGCCGATCGAGGCGTTCGCGTGCACGCCGCCATGATCCTCGCTCGTGCGCACAAAGTCGGAGTACGTGGCGGGTCGCGACATGTCGCGCACGTCGCCAGTCGCGGCGTCCTCGCCGATCAGCCAATCCTCCTGATCGATCGTCGCGGCCATCGTGTCGGCGAGCGATTCGTTGATCGCGCCTGCTTCGCCCGTCGTGTCGGGCATGCCGTTTCGGTTCACGAGTCGATGCGTCAGTTCGTGCGCGACCACGTCGTCGCAAATTGCGTTCGGCGTGCCGTCTTCGAACAAGCCGAACTGAATTCTGTCCAACAACGTGACGAATTGCGCGTTGCTTCCCAGCTTCTTCGACTTCTTGACCCAATCCGCGGCGATCTGGAAGTTGCCATGCTTCTCGTCGAGGCCGAACTCGGAGAAGCGCTTCTGGATCTGATCGAGCGTGGACTTGAACGACGCCGTCATCTCGTCGGGATTCGTCTCGAGAATGGTGCGAGCGCCGTCGCGCAGCGCGCGATGCATCGTGTCCAGATCAACTCGGGAGCGGCGAGTCTCGGCCTGCGCGAACACACGCTCGACGGGATCCGTTGGCAACTTGGCGTCCGGTCCGAGCCGATCGAGCGCGGCGCCGTACTCGTCTTGGAGCGAGCGCAGTTCCGATGTCGTCGTGGGCGTCGTTCGCGGCGTGGGACGCCCGTCCGACATGGTTCGCGCCGTGCCGTCGCTGTCGACGATCGTGATCGACGCGCTGGACTCCGCCGTGAACTCGTTCGACGAGTACATCCCCGTTCGAGACGTGTCCTCGATCGTTGCGGAGGATCCGTCGGCGCGACGCGCGAAAACGCGAATCGAGGACGACACGCCCGACGCCTCGCGCGAAGCCCCCTTGGCAACGAGCATCTTCACGTGCTTTGTGACTCCCGAATCCCACCGCGAGTTCGTCGTCGTGTCCGTGACCACGCGTCCTGACGATTCGATCGTGACGGCGCTGCTCGCCGAGACGCGATCGGGATCGACGAGACCATCGCCGTTCGTTTCGGCGAGCGTTGGCACCGATCCTTTGGCAGTTCGTGGTTGCGACGGCGACATGCCTCCGATGTCGGCGTCGAGGATGCCATCAGCGTCGTTGGTGCGATGCAACGTCACCGAACCGTCCTTGGACGACTCGACCTTCCAGACTTCGTTGTTGCTGCCGATCCAGTAGTTGCGCCCATGCAGGAATTTGGCGAGCGCTTGGTTTCTCTTCGCCACCGATTGGTTGGGCGCCTCGCTCGATTGCTGCTTGGAAAAGTGCTCCTGTTCGCGCTTGAGCTTGGCGCGTTTGCTGGTGGAGATCGCACGGTCCAATTTGATCGCGCCGAATTTCGAATCGCCGCTGTCGATACCGCTCGAATCGGTGTCGGGCACTGCGGTGGGCGCCGCAGCGGCACCTCGAATCGCATCCAAGGTCCCATCGACAGGGACTTGCCCTTCGAACGAGGTGACCGATCGGTTGGAAACGGCGGATGGATCCGACGACGGATCCAGCGTGCCCTCGGCGCGTGTTCGAACATCCGCGTGCGCGGTCCTGAACGCGGCAGCGATCGACGTGGCGATGGATTGCATCGGCGGTGGCTTTCGGCGAATGGCGAATTCAAGGAAAGCGGCGTACTTCCCCCACGTTCCACTGTCAGCGCGAGCTGTCGATCCGTCAACCGCCGACCACGGCCAAGCAGCGGCCGGAACTCAGCCGGCTGCTCCCATCGTCACCGTGGCGCGATCCACATCGATCGTGATCGACGGTGGATCCAACGGCGATCCATCGGGCTGCGGTCCCATCGGCTGGATCGGGCGCAGCGTGACCTTCACCACGTCATCGTCCTGGACGCTCACGTCCACCGGAAGGTTGGGATTCGCTCGATCGAGTGCGGCGAGCGCCCGGAGCGTTGCTCGTGCGACCGAACCGCTGATCGGGGCCTGCGACAGCAGTTCGATCGCGGCCATCGCGGCGAACGCGTCGTCGTCGATGCCCAACTTCGGATCGTTCGATCGAGACGCTTCGGCGCGCAACGCGGCGAGCATGCCGTCGGTGGTCGTTGGCAGCGCGGCCACGCCCTTCGAACCAACCAGCGAGGTCCACGACCACTCGTCAGCCGAACCTGCGTCGCCCTCGTCTTCCCAAGCGAGTCCGCGCACCGCTCGAACGGGAACCCACGTGGTGGCCCGTGGCACCGGGAGCTGGTCCGCGTCTTGCGGCACGACGAATTCGTCCCCAGTCACGGGTCGCTCGACCACATCCTGCCCGTACCGCAGCATCCGGTCGCTCAGACGGCCATGCTGGTCGATCTCCGACAACGAGTGGGTCTCCACTGGCGCGTCCGTTGGCGGGGCCGCCACGATCGGTCCCACGACCTCCGCGAACTCGCCGAACGTGGGCGCCGTCGTCCAGCACCGCGGAGCGGACGCTCCGACTGGAAGCGTGTCGAATGGAATGTCGGCTTCCCCCGCGGGCGGGAAGATGTTCTTCACCACATTGTTGTGACGATGCCGCCATGCGAGCGTGGCGCAGGTCTCGGCGGGCACCCAATATGTCGTTCCGGACGGAACGTATGTCGGCGCGATCGTCACCCGCTCGCGCGACGAACCGTCCGCGCCCAACCACCGCTCGGTGTGCACCGTCATGCGCGCTGTTTCGCTCGTGACCGTGTCGTGGCGATCCGCGCCATTGTTCCACGACGACGAAATCGCCTCCGCGGCGCGATCGAGCACGTCGGCCGCCGCCAGATCGGGACCAAGCGAGCCGCGACCACCCGTGTGGCGGGAGTCCACTGGCACAGCAATCGCAACCGTGGCCGCGAGCGCCATCGTGGCGACGCCGATCCGAACCCGAACGCGTCGCGCGGGCGCGAATCGGCGGGTCTTCGCGACCTTCACCCCAGGCTCGCCAAGTCGCGCGTGAGCGGAGTCGACGATTCGATCCAGCGTGGCCTGGTCCAGTGGCGCGAGAGACGCGCGGATGCGTTCCGCCGCTGCTTGCTCGTCGTGTTCGATCATCGCGTCGCTCCGTTCTCGTCCGTTCGTTCGCCGACCACCAGCGCCGCGAGCCGCGATCGAGCCCGGTGCAATCGCACCTTTGCCGCGCCCGGAGCCACGCCAAGCGCTCGGCCGAGCGCCGCCGAATCGAGATCGCCAGCCGCCTGCGTGACGAGCACGAGCCGATCGTCAGCCGAAAGCTGTCGCATCGCATGCCGCACTTGCTGCGCGTCGGCTCTCGCTATCGCCGCGTCCGCGTGGTCTGGGCCCACGCTGCGCGAATCGCCGCTCGACGACACGCGTTCGACGAGTCGACGAAACGTGCTCGAGCTGCGCCGTCGACGCCGTACCTGCGTGACAGCGACTCCCGCGACCCATCCGGCAAGCGTGCCGCGAGACGCGTCGAAGGACGAGATCGTGCGAACGACTTCCACGAAGGTGTCGGCTGTAGCGTCTTCCGCATCGTGCGCGTCGAGATGTGAACGGCAGATTCGCCACACCAGCTCGGCGTGGCGACGCCACAACTGTTCCTGCGCACGCACGTCGCCGGCGCGCACGCCCGCGACGAGCACCGCGTCCGAGACGGCCGCGTCGACGGCGTCGGTGATTGGCGACAACGTGGTCATGTCTTCAATGTCCACCGAGCCACCCCCGGAGTTACACGACCGATTCAGGCGAACTTCGCGGCGAGTTCGCGTGCGACGCGCGGGGTGACGTACTTGCTCACGTCGCCGCCGAACGCCGCGACTTCGCGCACGCCGCTGGACGAAACGAACGACCAGTCCGGGTAGCTCATCACGAAACACGTTTCGAGCTCGGGCGCGAGCTCGGCGTTGAGGTGCGCCATCTGGAACTCCCATTCGAAGTCCGAGACCGCACGCAGGCCCTTCACCAGCACGGTCGCGCCTTCTTCGCGCGCGACGTCGACGACAAGCGTCGAGAACGATCGCACGCGCACGTTGTCGAGATCGGCGAGGCCGTCCTCGAGCAGCTCGATGCGCTCCTCGGCGCCGAACAGCGGCTGGGTCTTGTGCTGCGGCGTGCGAACAACCGCGACCACCACGTGGTCGAACATGCGCGACGCGCGGCGGATCACGTCCATGTGCCCGAGCGTGGGTGGATCGTAGGTGCCCGGACAAATTGCGGTGCGATCGGCCACGTTCGTGCTCACATTCGGGTCAGTCGCCATCGTCGTCGGCGTCGATGTCCGCGGCGGGATCGTCGGGTGCTTGCCCATGGACCACGAGCACGCCAACGACGGTGTCGCCGTACGCGCGTTCGACCTGAAGCTCGGCGTTCCAGCGCGCGGCGGCGGCCGCGATCACGTCGACGTGCCGAGCCGACACCTCCACGATCACGCGGGCCGAAGGCGCACAGATCGTGGGCAGCGAATCGGCGACCTCGTCCACCAACTCGGCGGTTCGATCGTACGGGGGATCGAAGAAGACGAGATCGAACCGTTTCCCGGCGAGCGCGAGCGAGCGAACGACCCGAGCCGCGTCGCCCTTGATCAAGTCGGTGGGGTGACTGCGATCGGTGATCGTCGCGTCGATGTTTCGACGCACCACCTCGTGCGCGGCACGATCGAGTTCCACGAACGTTGCGCTGCCTGCTCCGCGGCTCAACGCCTCGAGGCCGAGCGCGCCCGTGCCCGCGAACAGGTCGAGCACCACGTCGCCCTCGACCGATCCGAGGATCGAGAACAGCGCTTCGCGCACGCGATCGGCGGTTGGCCGAACGTCTCGCCCTCGCGGCGCGGCGAGGCGACGACCCTTGAATGTTCCTGCGACGATTCTCATTGGTCGACCATGCTACTCCTCGGCGGGACGCTCCTGCAGCCAGGCGGCCGCCACGCAGCGCGCGCCCAGCTGCTGAACGAGGCGCGGGCCCACGCGACCGACGAGGTTCACGTCCGCGTGCGGGCGCACGCGCTCGAGCAGGTCGAGCAGCGGATCGACCGCGCCGGCCGCGTCGCCATGCCCGAGCGCGAGCCGAATCGGCTCGTCCTCGTCCGACGTGTGCTGGAGGAAGTAGCGCTCGATCGCCGCGACGGTGGCTCGACGCGATCGCAGCCGGCGCGATCGGTCGAGCGAACCACCGGAACCGGCGCCGGTGTGCAAGAGCGAACGGCCCGAGAGCAGCCGTGCAGACAGCCCACGCTGGGAGGCGGCAGGCGAGAGCCGATCGGGCACGACGAGCATGCGCACCGCCTCGCGATTGGCGCGAAGCCACGCTTCGACCGCGTCCGGCCCACCGCCGTCGAGCGCGAGATTGCGCGCGCCGATCGCCAAGAGGCCGAGGCCGATTCCGGTCACGCCAGCTTCGATGACGCGCACGTTCGGGAATCCGCCTGCGGCGTCGCGGGCGTTCTCCACCGCCCACGAAGCGCTGGTCGGCGAATGGATCGAGAACACGCGATCGATCTCGCTGAGTCGATCGAACGCGGCGATGAAATCGTCTCGCGATGGTTCGTCGGGTTCGGGATCGAGCCCGGAATCCAGCACGAGCGACACGAGCTCCCTCGACGGGTTGCCGTCGTCGAGGAATTCGAGACCGTCTTCGGTGCGCCACGTCTCGGGCAGCACGATCCATGGGATCCCACGAGCCGGGTCGCGTTCGGCCGGCGGGACATCGCCCGTCGCATCGGTGACGATCGCGATGGTCCCGGTCTCCTGCTGCACGACGACGAGTTCCGCACGCGCACGCCGTCTCCTGCTATGCTTCGCCAGCTATGTCGAAGATCTGTCACACATGCGGCAAGGGGCCGGGTTTCGGCCAGAATCGAAGCCACTCGATGCGCGCCACGAAGCGCCGGTTCGACGCGAACCTGCAACGCGTGCGCATCGTCGAGAAGGGCCAGGCCAAGCGCGCGTACGTTTGCACGCGCTGCCTGAAGAGCGACAAGGTCGCCAAGGCGTAACCCGCCCGGCGCTCGCCAGCTCCTCCCCCCGATCAGCCGCCAGATGCCGTTCGAAAGGCCGCGCCCCGCGCGGCCTTAGTTCGTCACTGCCCCGAACGCGAGCGCGACTTGCGCGGCTTCGCGCTCGAGGGGATGCGAATCGTGAATCAAGTCGCCGATCGTCACCGGATTGCGCGGCTCGCGCCGTGACTGAAGCCACGCCTTGAACGCCGTGGCGAGACCGCCTTTTCCGATCGAACCGTCGTCGGACACGAACTTGCCGACGTACTGATTCAGGAAGGCTCGGTCGCGCTTCGCGTCGGTCGTCGCGTCCAGCGCCGCGCGTCGCCATTGCATCGTGTGCGTGAGCTCGTGCGCGAGCCACAGGCGTCCATCCCAGCTGAGCATCGTCACCGCGCACGCCGCGTCCGATACGTAGATGTTGGTGCCAATGGTCGTCGCCATGTTGCGAGTGCCGGCCGCAGGGCCGCCTGTCAGCACCCGCACGCGCGAGAGGTCGCCGCGCACGATCGCTTCCGCGATGTTCAAGCGCTGCGCTAGAAACGGCGCAAGGCTGTTGAGCTGAACCGACGTCAACGGCGCGCCATCAGCGGTTTCCGCGCAACCACGCCATGCCGCCACTCCCGCTTGGATCAATCCCGCGGGGCGATTCGACGCGACCGCTGGCACGCGCGGGGGCGACCATCCCGGTATCGCAGCTCGCGCGGACGTGGATGCGGCGAATGGAGCGTACGACGTGATCAGCATGCCGCGCGTATGCCCGCGCGCACGCGAAAGAACTCACATCATCTGGTACTCGGGCCCGCTGCCGCCCTCGGGCGGGGTGAGCCGGCCACCTTTCGCGGTGATCGCGCCGCAGTGCACGCAGTTCGACGGATTCACGTGCATCGTCACGATCTCGTCGGGATCGCCGGATGCGTTGACGTCTTCCGGCAGCTCGTACACCGCCGCTGGGCACATGCTCACGTATCCGACCGCCACCGAGCGCGGCAGCTGCTTCTGCACGCGAATGTGGTCGGGCTGGTCGTCGCGAGTCTGGTTGCCCGACGCGAACACGCTCGAGAGCTTGTCGAACGTGAGCTTGCCATCGGCGGCCGGGTACGACTTCGAGCGCCCACCGAGGAAGAGGTCCTGGTCACGATCCGCATGGTTGGGCCAGCGCCCGCCGATGCGTCCGCCCGTCGCTTCCATGACGTTGACGATCGCGCCGCCCAAGAAGAATCCCTTGTGGAACGGCTGCTTCATGTTGCGTGAGCGATGCAGGTCCCTGCCGATCTGCCCGTTGCGCACCTGCACGTCATAGGCGAGCAGGTTCGCTCCGTCGAGCACGCCCGCCTTGAGCGCGATGAACGCTTGGTTGGCGGCGATGATGCCGCTGCGCATCGCCAGGTGCACGCCCTTGAGCTTGGGCACGTTGACGAGTCCAGCGCCGTCGCCGGTGAGCACCGCGCCCGGCACGCTGAGCTTCGTGGGCAAGCTCCACCAGCCGCCCTCGGGAATCGTCTTCGCGCCCCATGCGACGCGCTCGCCGCCGGCGAGGATTTTCTTCACGAACGGGTGCGTCTTGTACTCCTGCAGCACGTCGTGCACGCTGAATTCGGCGTCGCGCGTGTCGAGCCCCGTGACGAAGCCGATGCAGATGTGGTCGGCGCCCATCGGGTAGATGAACGAGCCGCCGAACTCTTGGTACTTGGCGCGCTTTCGCAGCGGCCAGCCGAGCGTGTGGATGATCTTGTCGAGCGGCTTGGCGACCTTCCACACTTCCTTCACGCCGAGCGCCCACACCTGCGGATCCGCTTCGATGCCGAAGTGCTGGATGAGCGCGGTCGACAGGTGCCCCTGCGTGCCTTCGCTCAGCACCGTGAGCTGCGCGTGCAGCTCCGAGCCGGGCTCGAAGTTGCCGAGCTGCTCGCCTTCTTTCCCACGTCCCTTGTCGCCGGTGCGCACGCCCTTCACCACGCCGTGCTCGTCGATCAGCAGCGCATCGGCGGCGGTCTCCGGGATCACCATCACGCCGAGCTCTTCGGCGCGCTCGGTCATCCAGCGCGTGAGTTGGGAAAGGCTGAACACGTGGTTGCCGTGGTTGCGAAACGGCGGCGGGGTGGGCAAACGAAGCGCGGAACGCTTCGTCATCATGTAGACGCCTTCGTCCTCCACCGGCTGCTGGTATCCGCCCATCTGCTCGAGCGGCACGTCGGGAAACAATTCCTGCAGGGCATCGGGAACGACGACGGCGCCGGAAAGCTGATGCGCGCCCGCCGTCGCGCCCTTGTCCACAACTGCGATTGGCACTTCGCCAAGCGCTTCGAGCAGGTCCTCGCGCTCGTTCACGAGCTGTGCGAGACGGATCGCCCCGGCGAGGCCGGCGGGACCGCCGCCGACGAACAGCACGCCCACCTCGAGACGCTCGTCCTCAGGCGCCTCGGGTCGGACGACGAACTCGTCGGGAGCGACGGGCGGTGGATAGTCGGCAGGCTTGGCCATGGCGTGTGGTCCCCCTCGTGCGCGCGTGCGCGCGTGTGTCAGCCCTTGCGGGCGGCGAGCTTGTCCTTGAGCTGCGGCACGATCGTGAACAGGTCCCCGACCACGCCGAAGTCGGCGAAGTCGAAGATCGGCGCGTGCGGATCCTTGTTGATCGCGATGATCGTGCCGGAGGACTGCATGCCCACCTTGTGCTGGATCGCGCCGGAGATGCCCACCGCGATGTAGAGCTTCGGCGCGACGGTCTTGCCCGTCTGCCCCACCTGCGTGGAGTACTCGTACCAGCCGGCGTCGACCACCGCGCGCGTCGTGGCCACTTCGCCGCCGAGCGTCTTCGCGAGGTCCTCCACGAGCGTGAAGTGCTCCGGGCCGCCGAGACCACGTCCGGCACCGACGAGCACGTCGCTCTTCGTTATGTCCACGCCGCCGCCAGCGGCCTGCTCCACGCCGCCGAACTGCTGGGCGCGGCGACCGCTCTCGGGAACGTCGAGTGCTTCGCTCGCACCGGGAGCGCCCGCTTCGACCGGGGCGAACGATCCGGCGCGGAACAGCACGATGCCCGCGAAGCCCTCTGCCCGCGTGAAGCCGCAGCGCACGACGACGGTGTCCTCGAGCGAGGGCCGCTCGGCGACGAAGCCGCCGTCTTCGAATGCGATGCCGGTGGCGTCGGTGTTGATCCCGGCGCCGAGTCGCCCGGCGAGACCGCCGGCGATGTCGGCGGCGAGCACGGACGCGCCGGCGAGCACGACGCGCGCGCCGGTATTCTCCACGGCCGCGGCGAGCGCGTCCACGCCGCCCGCGGCAACTTGAAAGCGATCGCCAGCGGCGTGGTAGACGGTGTCGGCGGCGATCTTCCCGGCTGCGGCATCGGCGCCCGGGCCGATCACGACCGCCGCGACGCTGGCGCCGGCGCTCGTTGCGAGTTGCTTGGCTGCGCCGAGCACGCCGAGCGATGCGGGCGTGGGGGTGCCGTCATGTTGTTCGACGAAGACGAGAATGCTCATGAGACTGTGCCTTTCGTTGGATCAGACGAGGTTGCGACCGGCGAGGAACTCGACGATCTTCTCTGCGCCGCTGCCGTCGTCTTCGATCTTCACGCCGCCTCCCTTGGCGGGCGGCGGGGTGAACGCCACGACCGCGGTGGCAGAGCCGGCGGCGCCGACTTGGTCCGCGCTCAGGCCAAGATCGGCGACCGACAATGTGGTGGTTGGCTTCTTCTTGGCGGCCATGATCGCCTTGAGGGCCGGATAGCGCGGCGTGTTGATCGCGTCCGACACGCTCACCACCGCGGGCAGCGAGAGCGAGAGCTTCTCGTAACCGAGTTCGGTCTGGCGCTCGAGCGAGACGGCTCCACCGGCGAGGTCCAGCTTGCTGGCCTGCGTGGCCACTGGAGCTTCGAGCAGTTCGGCGAGCACGCCGGGCAGCGCCCAGCAGTCGGAGTCGCTGGCCTGCTGGCCGAGCAGCACGAGGTCGAACGGACCTTGCTTCACGAGCGCCGCGGCGAGCACGCGGGCCGTGGCGAGAATGTCGCTGCCTTCGAGCAGGTCGTCTGTGACGACCACGAGCTCGTCCGCGCCCATCGCGAGCGTCTTCTGCAACGTGCGCGAGGCGCTGGCCGGCCCCATGCACAACGCGGTGATCGTGGCGTCCGCCGCGTCCCCGCCCGCTTCCTTCAATTGCAGGGCGGCTTCCATCGCGTGCGCGTCGTACGCGTTGAGCACTTGGTCGCCTTCGCGCGCGAGACGCTTCGAGGCGTCGTCATGGCGCAGTTTCACGTTCGCGCCAGGCACTTCCTTGACGCAGACGGCAATCTTCACGTGGGTTCCTCCGAAGTCCGCTAGCGCGCGTGAATATAGCGGACGCTTCGGAGGCCGTTGACGCGAGGGTCAATATTGCGCCCTCGCCCACCAACTCGTCGCCACTTTCGCCGACCTGTTGGAACGAACTGGCGACGAGTTCTGGTTCAGGCGCCGAGCGGGCCGAGCACGGGCGTGATGCCGCGCTCGCCGACCATGCTCATCAGGCGCGGCGAATCCTCGAGCGGGCGCAGCTCGCGCGCCTCGTCCGGCGCGATCGCGCGCTCGGTGGTGCATGCCACGAACCATCCGTCGAACTCCACGACCGCCACGCTCGTGTGCCGCTCCATCGCCGCGACGAACGCGAGCCGATCCGCGACCGCGAGATCGCCGCTCGTGGCGATCACCTCGCCGATCACGATACGCTCCTCGCTGCACATCAGCCCGTAACGGCGTTCGATGACGCCGAGCGCCAGGCCGCTGAGCGGGTGCGTCGCAGCGGCGGATCCGAGCTGATCGGCCACCTGCGCGTCGGCGGTTCGGCGGCGGCGAAAGCGGTCGAGCGAAATGACAGCGGTGGTGGCGCCCATGTCGTGATCCCCCAGATGCGTCCGGCCACTGCCCCAGCGCAGCGGTCCACGCTTCCATGATTCCCCCGATTCGTCCATCCCGACTGGGACGAACTACCTACGTTTGCGCCCACGCATGACATCTGCGCACCGGATCGCCGTCGGAAACCTGCGTGAACTTTCCCTCTTTACGGTCGAATCGATTCGTCGTACCGTGGATGCAGGCTGTGCCGAAACAGCCAGCGCGACGCATGGACCGCAGTCGCACGATACGAGGGACTCTGCATGGGGATCAATACCATCGACGGAATGTCGCCGGCGAAGATGGCCGCGCTGCGCAAGGCCATGGCCGCCAAGAAGGCCGAGAGCGCCGAGAAGCCGAAGACGACGCCCGGCGCGAATCCGCATGCCACGAACACGAAGCCGAAGACGAACAAGTCCAGCGGCTCCAAGTCGAAGACCACATTCAACAAGGCTCCGGTGAACACCGACGACAACGGCAATACCGAGAAGCCGTCCATCAAGAAGGCCGCGCACAAGAACCGGGCGTTCGTCGCCAAGAAGAACGCTCCGTCCAAGAAGGACGGCTTGAGGACCGAAGACAAGAATGCCGAGCCCACGGACGCGCAGAAGGCCGAAGCCGCGGCGGCCGCACGCGCCGCGAACAACGCGCACTACGAGCATGGCGTGCCAAACAACACCTACACCGGCAAAGCATTCCTGAAGGCGAAGGCCGCGCGCGCGAGGTACCAGGAATCGAAGGATCAGAGCGACAAGGCGGATGCCGCGCTTGCATCCACCCAAACCGCGCAGCAGAACGCTGCGGACAACGAGCGGCGTGCGAACGAGGCCGCCGAGGCCGAGAAGCGGGCGTCCGACGAGCGAGCTGCCGAAGCGAACCGGCGCAAGGACGAGGAGAACAAGGGCGGCTGGGGCATCATGGGAGGGATCAACGCGATCTCCGAAGCGGTGACCGGACGGCGCGTGTCCGACTTGTTCGACGGCTCGAGCGACGACGCGCAAACCGAGTCGAAGCAGCATTCCGACGCCGCCACCACAGCAACCTCCACCGCCGAAGCCGAGGCCGAAAAGCAGCGGCTGCTGTCAAAGCTGTCGGTCGAGCAACACGCCACGTCCGAGAAGCTCGACGCGACCGAGAAAAAGGACAAGACCAAGTTCGAAAGCGCCCGCGCCGACAACGCGGTCGTGCAGACGGTGAATGCGGTGTTTGGCGGCGACAAGGCCGCCGACATCGACGAGGTCGTGACGACGCAGACGAGGATCACGGACGACGGTCCATCGATCGTCAACGCCGATGCGGAGTACAACCACTCCAAGCATCGCGTGGAACTCACCCGGAAGTTCTACAACCAGCACGTCAAAGGCGTGAATGCCTTGGTCGGCGAGGGCAAGCTCGACGACATGGGCAACGTCGTTGGCGACCCGAGCTCGATCGCCGATTCCAAGGCCGGGCACGATGAAGTCGGCAAACTCGCCGTCATCACGCACGAGAGCCAGCACGCGCTACAAGACAAGCGCGGGTTCCTGAAGGCCAACGACAACCAAGTCCGAGCGACGCTGGCCGCGGCAGACAAAGCGGCCACGGCACCCGGTGTGAGCGAGTCGGAGGCGGCGAAGATCCGGAAGAAGGGGATGCTCGACGCGCTCGACCAGAAGCTCGCCGTCGAACGCGAGACGTGGCGCGTGCAAGGCACGCTCGAACTCGGCCTCGGCAAGGACAAGACCGTGTCGAAGAACGCCGACGGGTCCGATCTCAGCGAGTCGCAGCTCAACCAGGTCATCAAGGACGGCATGACGGGACGCAAGCTGTCGTACGGCAGTTACGCCGGTCAGGCGCTGAGCGGCGCCAAGCAGATCAGCGATGTCGATCTTGCGACGAGCATGCTCGGTGCGAACGAGGATCCGGGTCGCAAATTCCCGGGTCGCAAATTCCCAGGACGCAAGTTCCCGGGACGCAAGTTCCCAGGGCGAAAATTCCCATGAACCGCGTCGCCCACGATCGTTGACGCACCTCGATCCCCGTCGTACCTTGGACACAGCACGGTCCGGACAACCGTGCGCACCTCCAGCTCAGGGACGAATCAGTGGACGAATTCATCATCGGTCGCGAGCGCGAGCTCGCACAGCTCGACATGGCGATTGGACCGGGCAGCGACGGCCTGCGCCTCGCGATGCTCGACGGCCCCTCCGGTCAGGGCAAGACGACGATCTCGACAGCTGCCGCACGCGCCGCAGGCGAGCGCGGATTCCGCGTCGCGACGATCAATGGTCGCGCAGGTACTTTGTCCACGCCGTTCGCGCCGTTTATCGAGGCCATGCCCGAGTTCGACGTGATGTTGTCAGTGCTCGCTGGCGACCAGTCGATCAACCTCGAGCACGCCGGCATCGCGATCGTGAACCTGCTCGCGGAATTGGTCGTCGCCCAACCTTTGCTGCTCGTGTTCGACGACGCACAGGCCCTCGACGAATCCTCGATCGCGCTCCTCCCATACATCACCGGTATCTCCGAACGAGCGAACCTGTCGCTGCTGTTCGTCGAGCAGACCGACGCGGTTGACATTCCCTCCTCGTATCGCAGCTTCATCGACGGCACGCTCGCGCGCCGTGTCGTGAACCGACTGGACCTGCAACCCTTGCGCGAGGACGCCGTGCGACAGCTCGTCGCGCACGTGCTCGACATCGACGCAGCCGAGGCTCCGCAGGAGATCATCGAGCGGTCCGGCGGCAACCCGTGGTTCGTGAAGGAACTCGCCGAGGCGTGGAAGCGCGGCGTCACCGAGATCCCCACGAACATCGCCGCTGCGGCCACCGCCCGCCTGCACTCGCTCGACGAGACCGGCCAGGACCTCGTGGTGGCGATCGCGGCGTGCCCGGAGGGCGCGCACATCAGCTGGCTCGAAGCGATGAGCGAGCAGAAGCCGCGCCAATTCGTTCGCACAATGGAGCAGATCGCCGCGAGCGGTTTGGTGCGCGAGGACGGGGACATCGTGTCGATCGCGCATCCGCTGTCGCAGCAGGCCCTGCTCGACGAGCTGTCGCTCGCCATGCGACGCGCCGTGCATGCCGAGCTTGCGGAGATCATCGCGCAGACGCCGATGCCTGGAGTCGCGGCGCAGCGCGCCCAAGGGCACCACCTGCGAGCTTCAGGACGTATCGACCAAGCCGTGGCGTGCTACTTGGCAGCAGCAGATGCCAACGAGATCGAGGCGCAGTTCCACGAAGCGCTCGCGGACATGGAACACGCCCTCGACGCCGAGTTGCGGCCAACGGAACGGCTCCCCCTGCTTCGTCGCGCCGGCGCGCTCGCCGTGCAGATCGGGTCGGATCGTGCGATGAGCGCATGGGAGGAGCTCGGTCGAATCGCCTCCGCGACCGGCGACGACGAGACATATGCGTATGCGCTGTTCCAGCAATACTGGACCTGCAACGACGGCACCGCCCAAACGCGCTTGGAACGTGCTGCGGCGCTTGGCTCCGACACGCTCGGCTGGTCGGCTCGCGCCGCGGCGACGCTGCGAAGGATGGCGGGCGAGTATGCCGACGCGATTCGGTTCGACGAGATCGCCATCGCGGCCGCCCGCCGTACCGGCGACGTGCTGCTCGAGGGCAGTGCCCTCGAGAAGCGGGCATCGTCGCTCTCGGACCTTGGTCGACTGAACGAATCCGTCGACGCGCTCGCGGATGCCGTGTCGTTTGCAATGAAGCATCGCTTCCACGATCAAGCAGTCGTCGCGTGGGGAGCCATGATCGATGACCTCTCCGGCCTCCTCGAGACGGATCGTGCCGTCCGGGAAGCCGAGGCACTGCAAACGTATGTGAGCGACCTCGGTCTCGAGCCGCTCGCCGCTCCCGCTGCGGCATGGCTTGCACTGGCGTACACGGCCACCGGCAGGCTAGAAGCCGCCTTGGCGTCGTCAGACAGGGCTGTATCCCTCGACGTACTGTCCGGGCAACGGCACTTCCACAGCGTGTTCGTCGCACAGATGCGCTACGAGATCCTCACTGAGACCGGGAGCTCGAGCCTCATGGACGACGCCCGATCCATGGCATGGCAGCTAACGCAGGGGTTGGGGTACGACTCGTGGACCTTCGAGGTTCGCCGACTCGATGCGATCGTCGCCCTACGCAACAACGATCTGGCTAAGGCGCGAGGCATCGTCGAAACACTCGATATCGACGAACCGTTCAGCATGGGGCGGCTTGCGCTCGGCATCGCGCGCCACGCCGCGCTCATGAACGACACGGCGCTGCTCGACCTCGCGATCGCCAAGGCTTCGACCCTCGACCGCGCGACCCCGCTCGGCGCCATCACGCGCGACGAATTGGACGCCACGCAGGCGGCGATGTCGTCCAAGTCGGGCACGGGCCTGTTCGAGATCGCGGAGGCGTGGCGCGCCGCGGGGCGCCTGCTCGACGCGATGCGCTGCGAGCTGTCGGGCGCGATGGTCGAGGTGCACGCCGGGCGCGGCAAGGAAACGATCGATCGCTTGAAGGCGATTCGGGCGGCCGCGGCCGACATGGGCGCGAACTGGGACGCCGATCACGTGGCGTCCGTGCTGCGCGGCCTGGGCACGCGCTCGCGCGCCAAGAGCCGCACCACGCAGGTGGGTCCGCTCACCAAGCGCGAACTGGAAATCGCACGCCTCGTCGCGAGCGGCCTCAAGAACAGCGAGGTCGCGTCCACGCTGTTCCTCGCCGAGAAAACCGTGGCGGCGCATCTGTCGAACATCTACGGCAAGGTGGAAGTGCGCTCGCGCGTGCAGCTCACCGCGTGGATCCGCGAGAACGACGCCGAGTTCGAGTCGTCGCTCGCCAGCGCGAGCTGATCGGCGCGCTCCGCGCCTTTCTTGTCACCTGCTTCGCGTGGCCAGCAGCGCCGCGCGCACCGCTTCGTCGATCCGCGCCTTCGCCGCGGGCGACAACCCGCTGCCTGCGCTGGCGCCCGTCGCAGTGCCCGTGGGATTGACTGCGTTCGCCGGCATCGTGCCAGTCGTTTCGATCGCTCGCATGACGTCCCGTCCTGGTCGTCGAGTTCGGCCCCCGCTGGGAACGAGGCCCTGTCGTCAATTCCTTTGTAGGCGATTGCCTAGGAACGCGAGTCGGAGCAATTACCTAGATTAAGCAATTGCGGCCACGCGCTGGCCGCGCGAGCGTCAGCCGGTGACGCTCGCGAGCCGCTCGTTGAGGAAGTCGACGATCTGCGACACCGGCTGTCCCGGCGTGTACACGGCGCCCACTCCGAGATCGAGCAGCGCCTGCGAATCGTCCTTCGGGATCGTTCCGCCGACCACCACGAGCACGTCCTCGGCGTCCTCGGCCTTCAGCAGCTCGAGGATCTTCGGCACGAGCGTCATGTGCGCCCCGGACAGGATCGACACGCCGATCGCGTGCGCGTCCTCCTGGATCGCCGTCTCCACGATCTGCTGCGGCGTCTGATGCAGCCCCGTATAGATCACTTCCATGCCCGCGTCGCGCAGCGCACGCGCGATGATCTTCGCCCCACGGTCATGCCCGTCGAGGCCCGGCTTCGCGATGACGACTCGAATCTTCCCTGCCATGAGGCTGAACCTACCAGCTGCGCGCGGTGGCGCGGATCAGAATACGGGCGTCTCCGTCCAGCTGCCGAATACGTCGCGCATGGCGCGCACGATCTCGCCTTCGCTGCACACCGCGCGGGCGCAGTCGAGCAGCGGGTACATCAGGTTCGCGTCTGGGGTGCGAGCGGCCTCCGTGAGCGCGACGAGCGCGCGCTGGGCTGAGTCCTCGTCTCGCTTGGCGCGGGCGGCGCGCACGCGGGCGACTTGTTCGGATTCGAGGGCGGGGTCGATCTTAAGGATCGGCACCTCCGGCTCGTCCTCCACCTGGTAGGCGTTCACGCCGACGATGCGGCGCTGGCCCGCTTCGACTTCCTGTTGCCAGCGGAAGCTCGCCTCGGCGATCTCGCGCATCTGGAAGTTCTGCTTGACGGACTCCACCACGCCGCCGAGCTCGTCCATGCGGCGGAAGTAGTCGTACGCATCGGCCTCGATGCGGTTGGTCATCTCCTCCACGAAGTACGAGCCGCCGAGCGGATCGATCGTGGACGCGACGCCCGTCTCCTCGAGGATCACTTGCTGGGTGCGCAGCGCGATCTGCACCGCTTCCTCGGTGGGCAGCGCGAGCGCCTCGTCGTAGCTGTTGGTGTGCAGCGACTGACATCCGCCGAGCACGGCCGCCATCGCCTCCACCGCGGTACGTGCCACGTTCACGAGCGGCTGCTGCCACGTGAGCGACACGCCCGCCGTTTGGCAGTGGAAGCGGCACAGCAGCGAGCGCGGATCCTTCGCGCCGTACTTGTCGCGCATGACGGTGGCCCAGATGCGTCGCGCGGCGCGGAGCTTGGCGATCTCCTCAAAGAAGTCGATGTGCGCGTTGAAGAAGAACGACAGGCGCGGCGCGAACGCGTCCACGTCGAGCCCGCGCGCGATCGCGTGTTCGACGTACGCAAAGCCGTTGCCGAGCGTGAACGCGAGCTCCTGCGCGGCCGTGGATCCCGCCTCGCGGATGTGGTAGCCGCTGATCGAGATCGGGTGCCAGCGCGGCATCTCCTTCGTGCAGAACTCGACCATGTCGGTGACGAGGCGCATCGACGGGTCGGGCGGGAACAACCACTCCTTCTGCGCGATGTACTCCTTGAGGATGTCGGTCTGGATCGTGCCGCTCAACTTTGCGAGCGGGATGCCGCGCTGCTCGGCCATCACCGCGTAGAACGCGAGGATGATCGGCGCGGGGCCGTTGATCGTCATCGAGGTGGAGACCTCGTCCAGCGGCACGCCTTGGAACAGGCGCTCCATGTCATGGATCGTGTCGACTGCCACGCCCTCGCGCCCGACCTCGCCGAGCGAGTGGTCGTCGTCACTGTCGTAACCCATCAGCGACGGCATGTCGAACGCCACGCTGAGCCCGTGCTGGCCGTGGGCGAGCAGGTAGTGGAAGCGCTCGTTGGTTTCGGCTGCCGTGCCGAACCCCGCGAACTGGCGTTGGGTCCACGGCTTGCCGCGGTACATCGATGGATACACCCCGCGCGTGAACGGGAACTGGCCCGGGTAGCCAAGATCGCGTTCCGGGTCGATCGCCGCGCTGGCTGCGGTGGACATGCGCGGCACGTCAGCCGCGCTCATCGTGGTGAACAGCTCGTCGCGATCGGGCGTGCGGGCGAGCGCGTCCTGCCACGCGGCCTCGGCGTCGCTCGCCGGCGCGTCGGCGTCGGCGCGATGCTTCGGCTTCCAAGTTCCCTGTCGGTCTGCGATCGCCACGGCGGTTTGTCCTTCGGTCGCGCTGCTGGAGCGGCATCAATGGTACCGGACTGGCTGGAATTGCCTCGCCGATGGACACTGCTGACTTGCCGCGAACGGGGCATTCTCCGCAATCCTGATGAATTACGGAATACCTTGTCGCAACACGCAACAATGCACACCCATCGTTCAGTATGAACATCGCATCATCGGGTGAAGGGAGATACGCTTGTGGACCCAGACTCGGCACGACGCCGACAGACCAGGGAAGGACTCCCATGCGTCAACGATCCAGCAGCACGATGGGCATGCTTCGCACGGCCGAATGCACAATCGTGCACGACGAAGTGCGCGAAGTGACGGTGCGCACTTCGGATGCCGAACCTACGATCCTCGCAACAGGCCGATCTTGCGCAGCAGCATCGGACACACCCGACCGCACCTCCCCCTCGAGCGGATCGAACGATCGAAGGAGCGATGCGATGCACAGCCGATTGAGCGCACCCGCGACCGCACCAAGCCGTGTCATCGAGCGCGCGGTGGAGCAGGTCGAGCAACGCCACCGCGCGTGGCTGCACGACACCGTGCTCCAAGTGCTCGAATACCTCGCCACCGGCGGTTACGGAGAGTGCGTGGAACCGGATCGGCTCATGCACGTGGCAGCTCGTGCCGCCGACGAATTGCGCGACGTGCTCGACAGCGACACGTTCGACATCGAGCACAGCGACTTTCGCACCGCGCTGCGAGCTGTGGTCGAAGAGGCAAGCCAGTTGTCCGGAATCGACGTGCGGTTGGATCTCGAAGATTTCGAAGACTTCGTGCATCCGGACATGGGGGCCGAGGTGGTGTGCGTCGTGCGCGAGGCGCTCAACAACACGCGCAAGCACTCCGGCGCACGCACCGCGCGCATCGCGTGCTTCACGCATCAAGGACACCTCGAAGTGCACGTGGTTGACGATGGCCACGGCTTCGATCCGCGAACGGTGAGCGAAGGTCTCGGCATGCGCTGCAGCATGCGCGAACGCATGGCTCGCTGCGGCGGTTATGTGGCGATCGCCAGCGCGCCTGGCCGTGGCGTGATGGTTCGCATCACCGGTCGGCTCGACGGCGCTCGCGTTCGGGAGCATGTCGCATGAACATCGACGTGCTGATCGCCGACGACTTCCCGCTGATCCGTCGAGCGTTGGAAGACGCCCTCGGCAAGGACCCGGACATTCGCGTGGTCGCCACCGCGAGCAACGGCGCGCAAGCCGTCGAGCTCGCGCTCGAGCACCACCCCGATGTGGTGCTGCTGGACGTGCACATGCCCGAGATGTCAGGTCTCGTCGCGCTCGAACGCATCCGCGAACGCCTGCCCGAAACTCGCGTGCTGATGCTGACCGCCACCGAAAAAGCCGACGTGTTCCTCGAGGCGATCGCTGGCGGCGCGTCCGGCTTTCTCAACAAGCGAATCGGTTCGCGCGAGCTGACGCAGGCCGTGATCACGGTGCACGGAGGCGGCTCGGTGATCTCGCCAGAGCTGGCGGGGCTGCTGATCGACGACTACTCGCGCACGCGACGCGGCGATCCGGGCGGACTTCGTCCGCTGCTTGCCGATCGCGAGCAGGAGGTGCTGCGGCTCGTGGCGATGGGCCACACCGACAAGGAGATCGGCGGCCGACTCTACATCTCGCCGCGCACGGTGCAGAACCACCTCACGCGCATCCGGCACAAAACAGGCCTTACCCGCCGAAGCGAACTCGCCCGCTGGGCCGCCGACCACGCGCGGATCTGACGTTGTGAGCACCAATTGCTGCGTCGCTGCTCGCTCGCAGTACTGGGAGCACAGCTTCGCTCGCGCTCCTTGCCCTCGGCACTCACAACGCCCGATCGAGATCTGACGCTCAGAACTCGATGCCGCGGCGTGCCGGGATGCCGGCTTCGTAGAAGTGCTTGACCATGCGCATTTCGGTGACGAGGTCGGCGCGCTCGACGATCCGCTCGGACGCGTCGCGCCCGGTGAGCACGACCTCGACGTGCTCGGGCTTGTCGTCGAGCGTTGCGAGCAATTCGTCCTCGTCCACCAAACCGAGCGAGACCGCGACGTTCACCTCGTCGAGCACCACGAGCTGAAACTCGCCCGATGCGATCGCAGCGCGCGCGGTGGCGAATCCTTCCGCCGCGATCGCGAGGTCCTCCGGCGCGGGATCGTTCGGGTCGACGAAATTCATGCGCCCCGCGAGGTGATACTTCACCATCGGCATGTGCTCGCGAATGAAGCGCAGCTCACCGTAGTTGGGATCGCCCTTGAGGAACGAGACGATGCACGCTCGGTGCCCGTACCCGGCAGCACGGCAAACCAGTCCGAGCGACGCGGTGGTCTTGCCCTTGCCGTCCCCGGTGTAGACCTGCACGTATCCGGGTCGCGGGGCATGACGCTCCTCGCGCTCGAGCTCCTTCACCCGATCGCTTTTCCAGTGCTTCTGCCCGAGCCCCTCGAACCCGGTCGCGTGCGCGTCTGCGTCCTCGTCCACCATGCGGCGGAATCTATCGCGGGTCGACCTCGCCGCGCGCGGGATCGGTGCGCTCGAGGTAGTCGATCACGTGCTGCAGGTCCGTGAGCGTGCGCGGCTCGTCGCGTCCACCCACGCCGTCCAGCGTGGTTGGTTCGGACACGGCCGGCGGCTGCATGGGTTCGGTGGCGATCACGCCGATCGTGTCCGCGGCCGCGAGCAGGCGTGCGCGATCGGATCGCAGGATCTCGTCGAACGTGGCCGTGCAATCGGCGCGCCAGGTGTCCGCGTGCGTGTCGACGCGCACGACGCGCAGCCGCGTGCCAACGGTGTCGGCCGTGCCGTCCCCGATCCGGATGCGCGCTTCGACGAGGTCGCCGGGCGAGAACGTCGCGGTGGTCTCGAATCGGATCGCGTCGCTTCCCACCTCGCTAGTGACGGTGCGCAGCTCGCGACCGGCAAGCACCGAGCGTGCGCTGACGATGCGCAACTCGATCGGCAACTCCACCTTGCGCCGAGCATCGCTGCGACGCTCGTCGTACCGCGAGATCACGCCCTCGGTGGCCACGAGGATGGTGGGGACGGACGCGTTCGAGTCGATGCCGATTACGCGCGTCTGAAACCGGATCCACGAATTCTCGCCGTCCCATGTGAGCGACACGGGATCGCCGAATTCGAGCTCCAGCGCGGGCATCGCGAGCTGCAGCGCGTTGCGACCGCGATCTTCCACGCGACTGGGCACGGGCGATTGCACGCCCGCGGCGATGCTGACGCGCTGGTTGATCTCCGGCAGCAGATGCTCGGGCACTTCCTGCACGTCCGCGCCCGCGACGGGAACGCCACCGGCTCGAGCGCGTCGTATTCGGTCGAAGATCGCCACGTCGGCATGATTCCCCATGCAGGAAAAAAACACGCATGCATGGGGTGCTGCGATGCTCAGCGAACATCGAGCCCGAGCAACCGGCGCGCGATCACGAGCTTCTGGATCTCGCTCGTGCCCTCGTAGATCTCGGTGACCTTCGCGTCGCGGTAGTAGCGCTCGGCGGGAAACTCCTTGGTGTATCCGTAGCCGCCGAGCACCTGGATCGCCTCGCCGGTGACCCGACGCGCCACGCCGGACGCGAAGAGCTTCGCCTGCGCGCCCTCCACCGTGTGGTCGAGGCCGGCATCCTTGCGCGCGGCGGCGCGGTAGGTGAGCGCGCGAGCGGCCTCGATCTCCACGCTCATCTCCGCGAGCTTGAAGGCGATGCCTTGGTGCGTGCCGATCGGCTTGCCGAACGTGGTGCGTTCCGAAGCGTACGCGGCGGCCATGTCGAACGCGGCCTGTGCGATACCGAGCGCCTGCGCGGCGATTGTGATGCGTCCGCCGTCGAGCGTTTGCATTGCGACGCGAAAGCCCTTGCCTCGCTCGCCGAGCAGGTCACTGGGTTGGACGCGAACTTGGTCGTAGACCATGTCGACGGTGTTCGACGAGTTGAGGCCCAGCTTCTCCTCCACGCGTCCCACGCTCAGGCCGGGCGCGTCGCCTCGCACGAGGAAGCACGACACGCCGCGGGCGTCGTCGGTTCCCGCTTCGCTGCGCGCGAACGTGATGAACGAGCCTGCGTGCCCGCCGTTGGTGATCCACTGCTTCGTGCCGGTGATCGCGAATCCATCGCCGCCGAAGGGGCCGATCTCCTCGGCGCGCGTGAGCATCGAGCCGGCGTCGCTGCCGCTGCCCGATTCGGTGAGCGCGAACGCGCCGATGCGCTCGCCGCGCGCGAGCGGCGGCACCCATTCGGCCTTCTGCTCGTCGCTGCCCCAGTGCAGGATCGGAAGCGTGGACGCGGAGGTGTGCACGGCGATCGTCACGCCCACGCCGGCATCGGCGCGCGAGAGCTCCTCCACCGCAAGCACATAGCTGACGAAGTCCATGCCGGCGCCTTCGAACTCGGCC